>JAFUOK010000051.1 GCA_017481925.1 Alistipes sp. | reverse complement strand
CGGCCGAGTGGATATACTCGGGTTTAATATCGGGGTTACCGACCTTCTTTGTGTAGTAGTCCTCGTAGGTGATATAAGGCTCCAGCTGCCAGATGCCGGGGCGGTTAGTACGATATGAGTAGCCTGCCGTGAAGACATTGTTGCCCGGGGCAGAGTATGAAAGGTGTGCCGAAGGATAAAACTCCGTGCGCTTGATATAACGGCTCTTGTCCACGCCCTCAACGGCAATATCCATCTGGTCGATAGTGTGGTCGGCACGTACACCAGCCTCAACTGCCACGGGACCAAACTGATCGGTCAGCATAGCGTATGCCGAGTGAATCTGACGACGATAGAAGAAGGGCGCGTAGAGATCATCCTGCCACTCAAACTGCTGCATAGGACGATTCCAATAGGTGATGTTGTAGTCGCCATGCTCGCTGTATGAGGTGTATTGATAGCCGATGTCGAGTTTGCCACTCTCGCGGTAGTTCAGGTTGTAGTTGGCCGTACCGTCGAAGTCCCAATGGTGCTCGCTCTCGTAGCCGCGTGTACCCTCGTAACGTGAGCCCTCCATGTCGAACATATTACTCTCGGTGTACTCCAATGAATAACCATCGTATCGCAAACGACCCACGATAGAAAAATTGTCGCCACGCTCATTGAGTTTCCATACGTAGTCCGTCGAGATCTGCGTCAGATGACGCTCCAGCTCGTAGCGGTCGTGGCTGTCGTATAGATTGTCGTTCAGCACCTGGTCACCCTTCATGCGGTGCTCATCGTAGAGCATATCACCACCTCGTGTGGTCTTCAGTACGCCTGCCTGGAACTCCACGAGCAACTTATGGCGCTCCTTGGTTAGCTCCCAGCCTGCACGACCGATATATGATGCATTAATACTCATGCGGACACCGTCGGCCTTTGATGTGGTTACATAGTCATCGACGTAGGTAGTCTTCGTTTGGTCGAAATCACTCTCGCCACGAAGTTCCGACCCTGCGCCCCCGATGTACCAGCGGCTGTCGCCCTTGCGGTAGTTAAGTAGTACATCAGCATTCCAGGTGCCGATAGTGCTACCTGCAGCATTAACCGAACCGCTGAAACCGTCGGTGGTAAGACGCTTTGTGATAATGTTGATAATACCTGCATCACCCTCTGTCTTGTAGCGAGCCGAAGGGGTGGTTATAATCTCAATATCCTCGATATTCGATGCGGGAATCTGCTGCAGTGTGAGAGCGCTCTCCTTGCCATCGACATATACCAGGAAACCCGAACTGCCACGGAATGATACGCCTCCCTCCTCATCTACGCGGATCGAGGGTGAGGTGCGCAGTACGTCAGCGGCAGTTCCGCCCGATGCGGCGAGCGAAGAAGATCCGCTGATGGTCTGGCGGTCGAGTTTATAGACAATCTTACTCTTTTCGCCCGTAACAACGACCTCCTCAAGACCCGTCTCGGCCATGGCGAGTGAAATGGTGCCTAGGTCGATATTCTTGCCACGTGTGAATGTAATGGGGTCGCTCATATAGGGCTGATAACCCACGAGCATTACCGTGAGGACAAACTCTCCGTCGCGTACGCGGTCAATTTTGAATGCACCCTGACGCACCGTTGTCGAAGCGATGGTGTTGTTCTCTGCATCGGTGACAATCACGTCGGCAAAGTCGATAGCTGCTCCTGTTGTTGCATCCACAACGCGTCCCTGTACCATAGGAGTGGTCTGCGCAAAGAGTGCGGTGGCACACATCAGAGAGAAGATAGTGAGTAGAAAATTTCTCATATTTAGGTCGGTTAGTTAGTGTGTAATTCCGTTTTGGATATAAAACATTGTGATAAAGGTAGTAAAAAAATGGCGAATTGTGATAATAGAGAACAAAAAAATACACCTGCTGAATCTATTTTGCTAGCAGGTGTAATAGATAAAATATCTCGATTGTGGATATTCTTATTTGCGTTTTTTCATCTCCTCAATCTCTTTACGGGTTGGTGCGGCAGGTTGAGCACCCATACGTGTTACGCTTATTGCTCCGGCAATGTTGGCCTCGCGCACTGCCTCAATGAGGCTACGCCCCTCGGCAATCACACTTGCCAGCACGCCATTATATGTGTCGCCTGCAGCCGTTGTATCCACCGCCTCAACCTTGAGAGCCTCGACACGCATAAACATCTTCCCATCATAGACCAGCGAACCATCGCCACCCAACGTAATGATTACGTTGCGAGGCCCCATATCGTGTATGGCCTTGGCGGCACGTTGAGCACTCTCCATATCCTTGACCTCGATGCCGGAGATGCGTGACGCCTCGCTACGGTTGGGCGTTATGAGGTACAAGTCGTGCAGGAGTTCTGTGCTAAGTGGCTCCGAGGGTGCTGGTGCAGGGTTGAGTATTACGGGAACACCCGCCTTGGCGGCCATACGTGCGGCGTAGGCAACCGTAGGCACGGGACACTCCAACTGCATCAGTACAACATCAGCCGAGCGAATCTCCGTGGCGGCAATATCTATATCTGTAGGCATGAGGTGCATATTTGCTCCTGAGGCTACCACGATGCAGTTTTCGGCATCCTTGTCGATTGTTATCAGCGCCACGCCCGAGGGGTGGTAGTTGTCGGTAAAGACGTAGTCGGTTACGATGTTATCCTCTTTGAGCGATTTGCGCACCTGCTCACCAAAGAGGTCGTTGCCCGTCTTGGCAATAAAGACAACCCGATTGCCGTAGCGTGCTGCCGCTACAGCCTGATTGGCCCCCTTGCCACCAGCGTTCATAAAGAAGTCTCCACCCAGGACGGTCTCTCCACCAGCGGGGAGATGCGAGGTCTTGACAACCATATCGGTATTGCTGCTACCTATAACTACAATATTTTTCATACGCAAAAGCCTATAACATAGGTTAAAGATAGTGAATTTTGCCCACATCTGCAAACGAAAAGAGGCAGACAACATTAGTGCCTGCCTCGTAATCTGACATTTTATCGCTACTAAATAATATCGAACGCTATCTCCATCATATTGGTAAACGAGGTCTGACGCTGCTCGGCCGAGCACGCCTCGCCAGTAACCAGTGAGTCCGATACGGTGCAGATGCAGAGGGCTTTCTTGCCACTGCGTGCAGCATTCATATAGAGTGCGGCAGCCTCCATCTCAACGCCCATCACACCCATCTTCTGCCACTGCTTCCAGCGCTCGGCGTCGTCGCCATAGAAGACATCGCTCGAGAGGATGTTGCCAACACGGTAGCGGATACCCATCTGTTCAGCCTTCTCAACAGCCGCACGGGCCAAAGCGAAGTCGGCCGTAGGCGAGAACTGGCCGGGCAGGTTGTACTGATCGGCATAGTTTGAGTCTGTGCAGGCGCCGATAGCAATCATCACATCTCCCAACTTGAGATCGGGATGGTAGGCTCCCGCAGAACCTGTACGGATGATGGTCTCGACACCGTAGAAGTTGTAGAGCTCGTATGAGTAGATACCTATCGAGGGCATACCCATACCGTGACCCTGAACCGATACGCGCTTGCCCTTGTATGTACCCGTGTAGCCCAGCATGCCACGCACAGAGTTATACTGCACGGGATTCTCCAGGAATGTCTCGGCCATAAACTTGGCACGCAAGGGGTCGCCAGCCATGATGACCTTCTTGGCTATCTCGCCTTCGTGGGCGCCGATGTGGGGGGTGGGGATGTTTGCCATAGTCGTTAATTATATGTTATTCTTCTCAATATCCTTGAAATAGCGGTAGGTGCTCACCTTGAGTTCGCCTACAGCACCTTCATCGCAAACCAGGATTCCTTTGGGGTGCATCTGCAGAGCTGTGATGGTCCAGGCGTGAGATACCGAACCCTCGACGCACTGCTGCACGGCACGGGCCTTCTTGTGTCCCAGAGCCAATACAAGCACCTGCTTTGCGGCACAGACTGTTCCTACGCCAACGGTCAGAGCCAACTTGGGCACCTTGTTTACGTCGTTATCGAAGAAACGCGAATTGACGATGATGGTATCCTCGGTCAGAGTCTTTACGCGTGTGCGTGAGTTAAGGGATGAGAAGGGCTCGTTGAAGGCCAGGTGACCATCCTCGCCAACGCCACCGATAAAGAGGTCGATGCCACCGGCAGCCTCAATCTTGCGCTCGTATGCCTCGCACTCGGCCGTAAGGTCCTCGGCGTTGCCGTTGAGGATATTTACATTCTCAGGCTTGATATCTACGTGCGAGAAAAAGTTGTTCCACATAAATGAGTGGTAACTCTCGGGGTGCTCCTCAGGCAGTCCGACATACTCGTCCATATTGAACGTGATAACATTCTGGAACGACACCTTCCCCTGCTTGCAGAGGTCAATAAGGCAGGCATACATACCCAGGGGGGTAGAACCCGTAGGCAGGCCCAATACAAAAGGCTCGCCACTTACCTTGGCCTTTGCGTTAATCTGATCGGCAACGTAGTGTGCAGCCCAACGACCAGCGTCGGCCGATGTGTTTTCGATGATTAGTCTCATAGTTATATCTCCATTTTTACAAATACTTCTATTGCTTGATACTCCGCCATGCCGAGTAGGTCATATAGTCGGGCGGTATTCTGCGTACGCTCCTCGGCACGCTGCCAGAACTCGCGGCTGTCATCGCCCGGGAAGGGTACAATATCCTTCTGTGAGAGGTGGCGGTAGATGGCGTGGCGTTTCTTGATAAGTTCATCGGGGCTCAGAGGTACGGCCATATCGACCATTCCAATCTCCCACTCCATCCAGGCACCACGGTAGAGCCATATAACACACTCCGAGAGCCACTCCTCGCCGGCTCTCTTCAAACGATGCAGAGCCTCCAATACAGCCTCCGTACATACGCGGTGTGTGCCGTGGGGATCGGCCAGGTCACCCGCCAGATAGATCTGATGGGGTTTAACCTGTTGCAAGAGGTTTGTGATAATCTCTATATCCTTGTCCGTGCGCTGTCCCTTCTTAATACCGCCCGTCTCGTAGAAAGGCAGGTTGAGGAAGTGGGCATTGGTGTCGGGGTTCAGACCGAACGAACGTACCGCAGCACGCGCCTCGGCACGACGGATAGCCCCCTTAATGTCGAGCAGAGCACGTGGCTCGGGTTCGCCCTTGCGTTTCGTTGCGATGATCTGGCGAATCTCCTCTACTCGGTCGCCAAGACCTAACTCGCGAGCTGTGTCAAGATCCTGGATGACAACGTCGTCGTGTACGGCTACATTACCCGAAGTCTCATAAGCAACGTGTACGTCATGTCCCTGCTCAACCAGACGAATGAACGTTCCTCCCATCGAGATTACGTCGTCGTCGGGGTGGGGAGAGAAGATAATCACGCGCTTGGGGAAGGGCTGCGAGGGCACGGGACGTGTCGAGTCGTCAGCGTTGGGCTTGCCACCTGGCCAGCCGGTAATGGTGTGCTGGAGATCGTTGAACACCTCAATATTTATTGAGTGATAACTCTTCTGTACGGCTTCGAGCATCTCACCCAGCGAGTTTTCGATATAGTCCTGATAGGTGAGTTTGAGAATCGGTTTTTTTACTGTTTCGCACAACCATACCACAGCCTTGCGAACCATACGGGGTGTCCATTCGCAGGGGCCTACGAGCCATGGACTCTTCTTCACGGTCAGCATGTCGGCAGCCGGGTCATCCACGACAGCCTCGATTGAGGGGTGGTTCTGCAGAAGCGATGCGGGAATAAGACGCGTAGCCTCACCCTCGACAACCTTGCCTACCACATCGGCCTTATCCTCACCCCAGGCCATCAGGATGATATGCTTGGCGCTCATTACGGTGCTGATACCCATCGTAAGAGCCATCTTGGGGGTGTGCTCCACGCCGAAGAACTGTCCTGCCTGCGCCTTGCGTGACTGGTATGAGAGCTGCACCATACGGGTGATTGACTTGGCGTATGAACCTGGTTCGTTGAAGCCGATCTGGCCGTGCTCACCCATACCGATAACCAGTAGGTCGATGTTACGCGCTTTGCGGTCATATTTTAGACAGTACTCCGATACGCGTTCTACGGGTATTGTGCCGTCTATGATATGCACATTCTCGGGCAGAATATCTACCTGCGAAAGGAACTCGTCGTGAATACGGAAGTTACGGCTCTGCTGCTCGGAACCTTTGATGGGGTAGAACTCGTCGAGGCTATATACCTCCACGTTCTTGAATGACACCTCGCGAGACTTATAACGGCGTACCAACTCGTGATATACACCCAGTGGCGTACGACCCGTGGTAAGTCCCAGGGCAAAGAGGCGTTTGTCGCCCTTGGCTTCGTGCTCGGTGATGGCAGAGATGATCTGCTCGACGATGTAATGTACACCATCGCTCTCAATCTCGAAAATAGATGTGGGGATCTTCTCAAAGCGGTGAATAATATCTTTGGGAGTTCCTTCGAGACGAAGACCACCATCCTGCGGTAATGAATATTTGCTCATATCGGCTTTAATTTTTGTTACTATAGGTTGTCTGGCGCTAAAAGCACATTGCACCACTACAAAGTTATAAAAAAAATTGTTTCTTTGTCCGTAACGCAAAAAATGAGAACCATATTTTGTAATAATAGGCTTGCCGAGCCAATTTTTTGCAAATATTTGCCTATCTTTGCTTATACGTTAGGTGGCGAAATTACTAAAACGATATAAACAATGAAGAGAATTTTTACTTTGGCATTATGCCTTTTGGCCTCTACGGCACTTTTTGCGCAGACCACACAGGTGATTGCACACCGTGGTTTCCACGCTACAAAGAATTCAGTACGCAACTCACTCTCGGCGCTGCAGAATGCACAGGATTTTGGCGCTTTTGGTTCGGAGTGCGATATTAACGAGACAGCCGATGGTGTGCTGGTAGTCGTTCACGGCCCTATGCACGGCGAGTATGAGGTGCAGAAGACCGATTATGCTACCTTGCGTGCAAAGGCTCTAGAGAATGGAGAGGTGCTGCCTACTTTGGAGGAGTATCTCATTCAGGCAAAGAAGAATGTAAAGACCAAACTCATTATCGAGATCAAGGATCACAACACACCCTCACGCGAGACCCGCGTTGTGAAGAATATCCTGAAGATGGTCAAGAAGCATAAGCTGGTCAATGATGTAGAGTATATCGCTTTCCGTCAGCACGTATGCGATGAGTTGGTGAAGTATGGCCCCAAGGGTATTAAGGTTGCCTACCTGAATGGTACGCTCACGCCCGAGTATTGCAAGGATCTGGGCTACACGGGTATTGACTACAATATCAGTGTTATGCAGAAGAACCCTGCGTGGATTAAGCAGAGCCAGGCGTTGGGTCTTACCGTGAATGTATGGACGGTAAACGACACGGAGCGTATTCAGTGGTGTATCGACCAGAAGGTTGATTACATTACGACGGATAACCCCGAGGAGGTAAACCGATTGCTGGGTAAGTAATTGATAACGTCCATTGCTTCCAAGTCGTGATTTGGTCGCTAATAGTAGAAAAGTCCGCTTTTTTGCGGACTTTTTTTGTTGTTATTGGTGGAAGATGTATCTTTGCTTTTAAGAAAACAGATACACAGTATGAATCTCAAATATGGAATAGACTCGCGTCCTTCTGTAGGACCGTTGTTGCTGTATGGCTTGCAGTGGTTTGTGTTGGCCATTGCCGTTGTTGTAACCTCGCTCTTTATAGCCGTAGGCTCGCCTGCCGAGCGAGTATTATATGCGCAGAAAGTATTTGCGCTGATGGGTGCCGCAACTATCATTCAGGCTCTCTGGGGACATCGTATGCCTATTGTCGTAGGCCCGGCGGCGGTATTGCTGGTGGGAATCATTACGGCTCTTGCGTCGCAGGGCGAGGCGGTCAATACAAATAAGATCTATACCGCCGTTATGGTTGGCGGTGTGGCTGTTACGGTGCTTGCCGCGGCACGTGTGCTGTCGCATCTGCAGCGAATTTTCACGCCTCGTATCGTAATCGTGATATTGATGCTGATTGCCATAACGCTCGGACCTACGATCAAGAACCTTATATTCCCTGCAGCCGAGGTGGAGCGTCATACGTTCGCCTTGTGGCTCACCATTGCGGGTGTCCCTGCGATGGCTTTGGCGTCACATCGTCTGCGCGGAGTGCTTAAATCGATTATTATTCCGATTTCGTTGCTGGTAGGATGCGTGATATATTATGCAATATATGGCGGTTTCGGTGATGTCTTTGCCCGTTATACAGAGTCGGAGGGTTCGCTGCTGATTCCGCAGCTGGAGTTTGATGGCAGTATGATTGTGGCTTTTCTGCTGTGTTATGTGGCTCTGCTGATAAATGATGTTGGCTCGATTCAGGCATTGGGTGGTATGCTCTCAACGCCCGACACCGACAAGCGTTGCGGTCGCGGAGTGGCTATTACGGGTATAATGAATGTCGTTGCTGGTGGCTTGGGAATCATCGGCCCGGTGAACTACTCTATGTCGCCCGGCGTTATCGCCTCGTCGTCGTGTGCCTCACGCTATGCGTTGATTCCTGCGGGTGCAGCGTTGATTATTTGCGCCTTTGTGCCTTCGTTAATAGCGGTTATGTCGGCCATTCCCAATACGGTAATCGGAGTTATCCTGCTCTACCTGATGGGTACACAACTTGCCGCAGCGTTTAATATGCTTATCACGTCGAAGTCAGTTCTCTCGTTTGACGATGCGCTGATTATCGGCCTGCCCGTTATGGTGGCGATGTTGTTCGGTGCCGTGCCTATGGATGTTGTGCCCGCAGTTGTACGTCCAATACTGGGAAATGGCTTTGTGATGGGCGTTATTACGGTAATGCTTTTGGAGCATATCTTGTTAAAGAAGCGATAGCTTTTCGCTTCCCATATATCAAAAAAATCCCGCCCTCAATGGAGAGCGGGAAATTTTGTGTTATGGAGTTGGATTACTTCAACTCAGCGTTGTACTGAGTCTCTGCCAAAGGTATAACCCATACCCAGTCGTTAGTACCTTCATCGTTAGGACCAATGGTCTTAGCGAAGTTTGCACCGAAGGTACCACCGTCCTTGGTGTCGCGACGTGAGATAGTGCCACCAGTACGCTTCAAATCGAACCAGTCGTGACCCTCACCCCACAACTCAGCGCGGCGATAGAACATGATCTCATCGATCAAAGCCTGACCAGTGCTGGTTGACTTCTCGTAAGTAGGATCAAGACGTGAGTTTACAGCGTAGAGCAAATCCTGTGCAGTAGCGTAGTCAGGCTCAGCCTGCTTGCAAAGAGCCTCGGCCTGAGTCAGATACATCTCGGCTGCGCGCATATAAACTGAGTGGTGAACACCGGGAAGATCAAATACACCAAACTTCAACTGGCTGTAGAATGCCTGATATGCAGGATAGTAACCGGTAGTATTGATGTTAGCTGCAACACCGGGAACGCCTGCTACAGTGTACATGAAAATGTTCTCGGCCATTGCGTAACCCTCATCAGTATCCGTGTCGGGCTCGCAATATGAGTTTAAGAGACCGCTCTCAAATGCTGCATCAATATCCTCTGCAGAGTAGCCCATGTATGAGGGGGTAACGTACAACTGCTTACGAGCATCAGCGTCAGACAACTTGTCTACAAGGTCACGGTTGCCAATAATATTGTAACCACCACGAGCTGAATAGTAACCATTGTATGCGTAGTATGTACCGAATGTGTAGTACCACATGTTCTCTGAACTGCTACCCCAACCACCGAAAATCCACTCGTCGTTAGCGGTGTGGAAACCTGACTGGAACTCGTCTGCTGACATCAAGCCGTAAGCCTTAGAGATCATGCCTGCATACTCAGCGGCAGTCTCCCAATCCTCGCGGCAGAGAGCGGCACGAGCCTTTACTCCGATAGCCAAAGCAAGGCTGGGCTCGTAGAAGTTCTTTGCATCCATACCTGACTGCTGGAACAATGAGATAGCCTCATCACAGTCTGCATAGATCTGAGCGTAGCACTCTGCAAGAGTTGAAACACCCTTGTCAGGAGTGTTGTAAAGACCCTCGGCGTTCATGTCATCATCAAGACGAAGAATAACACCTTCTGTTGCACCGTTGTTAGAGTCCATCCAGCGCTTTGAGAAGACCTGTACCAAGTACTGGTAGCAGTAAGCACGATAGGTCAATGCCTGTGCAGTATAGAATGCCTTCAAATCCTCATCACCCTCAGCGTCCTTGATCTGCACCAATACGCGGTTAGCCTGACCGATGATCTGATAGAGGAACCACCATGCGTAACCTGAGTAGGCAGCATTGTTATTGGTGGTAAGAGCCATGTTAGCAGAGTTGTAACCACCGAATGCCAAACCTGACCAGTCGTTACCACACTCATTTCCGAGCTTGCTGAGCAGGTTCATCATACCGCAGTAACCCTGACCGTATGCACCCTGCTGGTAAACCATCAAAAGGTTGATACCGTTGATATATGACTCGAAGTTCTCTACGCTCTCCTTCAACTGGCTCGCATCGAGTGAGTTGGTAGGAGAGGTCTCGAGGTAATCCTCCGAGCAGGCCGTCATCATCATCGCTCCGAGGACGAGGGCGGCAAAATATTTCATCATTTTTTTCATAATTTCTTACCCTTTCTTTTGATTAGAGTTTGATGTTAAGACCAACTGTCCAAATACGAGCAGCAACGTAGGTCTGATCCTGTGAACCAGAGAATGAGTACTGGGGGTTCAAACCATCACGCTTGGTGAAGATGAAGGGGTTCTCAACATTAACAGAGACGTTGATATTGCTCAAATCAATTGCGTTAGCCCACTTCTTGGGAAGGTCGTATGAAAGGCCGATGTTCTTGATGATAAAGTAAGAAGCGTCAACCAACCAACGATCTGAAGCAGCGTAAGTATAAGTGTTAGCGTAGCTATCGTTACGGGGGAATATACCCTTTGTGATACGGTTAGCTGAATCTGCAGTCATACCCTCGGGGGCAGCTGTCCATGAGTTAAGGATATCAACGTGCAAAGCCTGAGGACCTGACAAGTAAGGATACATCAAACCACGGTAAGTACCATCGTAGATCTTACCACCGATTGAGTAAGAAGCCATCAAGTTGAAGTGCAAGCCCTTCCATGAAAGGTTGGTCTGCAAACCACCATATACATCGGGCAAAGCCTCGCCTGACCAATCCTTCTTAGCGTAGGTGGTGTTGGCGGTGTAGTACTTGTCATTGATATTGCTGATGTAACCATAGTACTCCAAAGCCTCAGTCATGTCGCCATAGGTTTTGTCGTCAAACAAGTAGAGAGCATCACCAGTCAACTGATCAACACCTGCGTACTGATACATGTAGAACTCATACATTGAGTGACCCTCCTCGAAGCGGTAGTTGCCAGATATGTAACCGTTACCAGGCTCAGATGATGCGGGCAAAGTCTTAATCTCATTCTTGATGAATGAAGCGTTAGCACCAATGCTCCACTTGAAGTCGCGCTTGTTGAAAATATCAACATTTACAGCAACCTCGAAACCAGAGTTATCAACTGAACCGATATTGCGAGTCAATGAAGGATATGATGCACCGGGGCTCAAAGAACCTACAGACTGAGCAAAGTTCATGTCGAACAACAGATCCTTTGAACGCTTGTTAAAGTAATCAACGGTCAAATCAACAGTGTTCCACAAACGAGCGTCGATACCGATGTCGAATGACTGTGAAGTCTCCCACTTAAGGTCAGTGTTAGCAAACTGAGTCTGTGAGTAAGCGCCGTTACCGCCGTTAGTAGAGATTACAGAGTAGAGACCCTTTGATGCGTAGTAACCTGCAGATGAGTCATTACCTACCTCACCATAAGATGCACGGAGCTTCAAGTAGTCAACCCACTCGGCGTTCTCCATCCACTTCTCAGATGAGATTACCCATGAACCACCAAGAGACCAGAAGTTACCCCAACGGCTATCCTTAGCAAAGCGTGAAGAACCATCACGACGGAAAGAAGCCTCTACGAAGTAACGCTCGTCGAAATTATAACGTGCACGAGCCAAGTATGACTCAGAGTGGTAGTTACGAGAGTAACCATCGATATACTGCATAGTAGAGAAGCCATCGAATACACCAGTCTGCAATACCTCACCAACCTTCATAGAGAAGTCGTAAGAGTACTTGTAGTCATAGTTCTCATGACCTACCATAACATCAACGGTGTGCTTGCCAAAAGTCTTGGCATAAGAGAGCTGCTGCTGCAAGTTTACAGTGTTATACTCGTAGAAATCCTTGCTCATACGACCGCCATTTGAAGCACCATCACCGATCTCCTTGTTGTTATAAGCCTTTGAAGTAAGGTGACGACGGTCAATAGAACCGCGAACTGTGAACTGGAAGTCCTTCAGGAATGTGAAGGTAGCGTAAGCTGAGGTGTTCAAAGTGGTACGATAGTTACGGTCGTAGTCCTTACGCAACTCGTAAGCAATGTTACGGTTGTCGAGATATGAAGCCTTGGTATTCCATACGGGCTCGCCGTTTGCATCAAGAACGATAGCACCAGTATCGTCGTGCTCGTAGTAAGGATATACGGGAGCCATCATACGTGCTGAGTAGAAGGGGTTAGCGTAGTATGATGAGTAAGCCGTAGCGCGGTAGTTCTGAGTCTGCAATGAACCTGAAAGGTTTACACCAGCCTTAAACCACTTCTTGGGAGTGAAGTTAGCAGCAACACGAGCCGTTGTACGCTCGAAACCGGTAGCCTCTACATAACCCTCCTCGTTAAGGTAGTTTACTGAAGCAAATACATCGTAGTTGTTGCCAGCAGCATCCAACTGAATGTTGTACTCACCTCGGTAACCAGTCTTCTCAACGGGCTCAAACCAATCGAGGTCAGTATAACCAGGCTTAACCTTAGCCTGAACCTTACCAGTTGCGGGGTCGATGATAGCATCGTCAGCAGCATCGTAGATGTTGTTCTTGATGTTACCACGGATAAAGTTGGCGTTGGTGTAGTTACGAACGAACTCATCACCATACGTCGCGCCGTAAGAGTTACTGTAGTCGTTGTAAAGGGTATTCCACATAACCTCCATCCAAGGATCTGCATCCAACACCTCGTACTCCTTCAAACCGCGAGTGTAAACACCCTGCTTGGTTGATACGTTTACGTTCAATTTGCCGCTCTCCTTACCCTTCTTGGTAGTGATAAGTACAACACCCTGTGCAGCACGAGAACCGTAAAGAGCAGCCGATGCAGCATCCTTCAAGATTGACATTGACTCAATGTCGGCAGGGTTCAAGTCGCTCATGTTACCAGAGAAGATGTTGCCATCAACTACGTAGAGAGGAGCATTGTTACCGTTGATTGAACCGAAACCACGGATCAAAATGTCGGTAGATGCACCCGGCTCACCGTATGAACTGCTCACCTGCACACCAGCTGAAGCACCCTCAAGAGCACTGGTAACGTTTGAAGTGGTACGCTGCTCAATGACATCTGACTTAACCATTGTCACTGAACCCGTTACCGCCTCCTTCGATGCAGTACCGTATGCTACGACAACCACATCGTCGATAGACTGAGTGTCGTCCGCCAGAACGACCTCTACAGTGGTTCTGTATCCCAGCGCAATAGTCTGAGACTCATAACCGATAAACGAAACAACGAGATTGGAATTCACGGGAGCATCCAATCTGAAGGTTCCGTCTGCACCAGTAGTGGTACCTGCGGTAGAACCCTCTACAACAACGGTAGCACCGATAATGGGCTGACCTGCAGAGTCCTTAACCGTACCACTCACCTGTCTGTTCTGTGCTACTACCATAGCGGCGGTAGCCAAAACAGCAAAGATAGAAAGTACAATTTTCCTAACCATAAGCATTAAATTTATTTGTACATATAAAAAATTGTGTATTTTCGTTTTTAATGTAAAAACAATACACGTCCCATAGGTAACTTAAATGGGCTGTTTGTCGATGAATGTCGCATAAAAGAGTCAAAATAGTTAATAAAACAATACTCATTTTATTGCAAGCAATTGCCAGTTTATGAGTTATATAGATGCGTCGCTTGCCATAGTGATGTAACAATCTATTTACTAAATTTGGTATATTTTATGAGACATCAATTCAAAATCCTCTTCTACATCAAGAAGAATCAGCCCCTCAAAAATGGAAAGCTTGCTATTATCTGCCGTATTTCAATCGACGGGGAGTTTTGTACATTTTCAACCCACCTTGCCGTAGAGGCACGCCTATGGGATAACTCCCGTAAGTGTGTGCGGGGACGTAGTGAGGCAGCAAAGCGCACAAATGCTTTATTAGATAATATTCGTTATGCGTTGCAAGAGAACTATTTTAAGATTCTGCGATCTAATGAACGTCCAACAGCATATATGATTCGTAATGCATATATAGGTGGAGAGGATGATTCTGATGGAGTCGTAGGATTTTTTCGCCGGCATAACCTAGAGTTTGAAAAGATGGTTGGAACGATTCGCCGCCCTAATACTTTATATAAATATAGGTATGTCTGCAACCATCTTCAAAAATTCATATTTACAACACGTGGAGTTCCTGACATACCACTCAATCGTGTTAATCGTGATGTGATATGTGAATTCCATAATTGGTTGGCCACCGATGCCAAGTGTAGTGTGAATACGATAAGGCTATATCTGACAGCGCTCAAACATATCATTATGCTTGCTATTGCCTGCGGTCGTATCAACCAGAATCCTTTTCTGGGTTATCAGTTGCGTAGTGAACCTTCGCGACGACATTTTCTGCTGAAGGAGGAGTTAAGGCGTATGATGCTAGTCTCGGCACGCAATGATAAAGAACGGATAATTCTGGACGCTTTTATATTTGGATGTTTTACGGGTTTAGCATACTCGGACATATCGGGTCTCACCAGAAGAGATATTATTATAGATGAACAGCAGTGGGCAATCGCAACACGTCGCAATAAGACACATACATCGGTAGAGGTGCCCTTGTTGAAGATCCCACAAAAGATACTCCAGCGATATATGGATGAGGCAAACGATGAACATATTTTTACATTGCCAACCAATTGTTGGTGCAATCGCGTTATCAAGGATATGGCACAACGTGCTAATATTAATAAACGAATTACATTCCATACCGCCCGTCATACATTTGCAACAACGGTCACGCTATCGTATGGCGTACCGATAGAGGCTGTGAGTCGGATGTTGGGACACACTGATATAAAGACAACGCAGATTTATGCAAAGATTTTGGAGTCGGTCGTAAACCGAGAGATGCAACGGGCCTCGGATCGCATCAATATATATTTTCAGGATTATTGATTATCTTTGCACGACGTCGTATTACTTGTCAAAATATATAGTTACATTTGTAATGTTGGTTTATATGTTACGCAAAAAAGCGCATGTCGTAGATTAGAAACTAATAGTTTTAGAGTTCTTTTTGCTAACAAAATATAATCTAAAATAGAATATTTATGCTCCTTGCATAAATGCTTGCAAAAAGGGGTTACAGATTCCAATAAAACTACGTATTGACGCTTACACCCCTTAACTTCTTGAAGCCCAATCGTAGGAATATTTTAGCAATGTTAATTTTATATTAAAATTTTTTGATAATACCGGATTAAATCCGTAACTTTGCAGTTGTATTTTTACATTAGAATGAAAATACACGTTTTTATATGTACAAATAAATTTAATGCTTATGGTTAGGAAAATTGTACTTTCTATCTTTGCTGTTTTGGCTACCGCTGCAATGGTAGTAGCTCAGAATCAGCAGGTGAGCGGTACCGTAGTCGACGAAACGGGAACTCCCGTTGTCGGCGCAACTGTCGTAGTTGATGGCACTTCAGTTGGTACTACCACCAGTGCAGACGGTAGCTTTAGACTATCGGCTCCTGCTAACGGTATCATTACCGTATCATTTATCGGATACGAGGATGTAAAGACCGCTATTGCAGGTAAAACTTTAATTAATGTTGTGCTTAAGGCTTCTACAGAGCGTTTGGATGACGTTGTTGTCGTAGCGTTCGGTTCGAAGCGTAAGCAGGACGTTGTAGGTTCGGTCAGCACCGTTAAGTCTGCCGTCATCACAAACTCACAGGCTACTTCAGTGTCTGGTGCATTGGAGGGTGCTGTAGCAGGTCTTCAGGTGTTTAGCTCATCTGGTCAGCCTGGTGCGGACTCAAATATCGTATTGCGCGGTATCGGTTCTATCTCAGGTGGTAACTCTGCTCTTATCGTTGTTGATGGTGTGCCTTTCAACGGTCGTTTGTCAGACATCAACCCCGCCGATATCCAGTCAATCACTGTATCGAAGGACGCTGTGTCTAACTCACTCTACGGTTCACGTGCTGCTAACGGTGTGGTAATGGTTACTACTAAGAGCGGTCGTCAGGATCGTACCCAGATCCAGTTCTCTGCAAACTGGGGTGTGACCAGCCGTGCTTATAAGGACTACAATATGGTAACTGATCCCGGTGAGTTCTATGAGTTGACTTGGTATGGTATTCGCAACACTCAAATGTCAGGAGGTATGAGTGCAGAAGATGCTGCATTGGTCGCTTCTAATATGGATCCTAATGCAGACGACGGTATTATGCACGAATTAGGCAACTACAACGCTTTCATCATCCCCGATGGTGAGTATTTGGTAGGCTTGGACGGCAAGTTGAATCCTGCAGCAAAGTCTCGTTACAACGACACCTTTGCTGATGCAATGTTCGGTAGCGCCCTCCGTCAGGAGTATCAGGTATCTGCTTCAGGTGGTACTGATAGAACTGACTACTATGTATCAATGGGTTACCTCGACAACCAGTCTTACATCATCGGTTCTAACTACGACCGTATTTCAGCTCGTGTAAACGTTAACTCACAGTTGAAGCCCTGGTTGAAGGTTGGTACTAACATTGCCTACTCTAAGACTACTCAGAATGGTGTGCAGGAGGGTGTAGGTTTGGCTTCAAACCCCTTTGATGTAGCTCGTTCTTGGGCTCCTATCTTCCCCGTACACGCATACGATGCACAGGGTAACTTGGTTACCGACGCAAATGGTAAACCTGTTTACGATGCTGGTACTGGTCAGACCGAGGGTACTGTTTCTCGTCCTACCGCTACTAACCAGAACGTAATCGCTACTTTGAAGGAGAATATCACTGAGCGTTTGTATCACAACCTTACCACTCGTTCTTATGTAGAGATTAAGTTCTTGAAGGATTTCACCTTCACTGCAAACTATAGCTACGACTTTACTAACCGTTACGACACTGACTACTACACTCCCACAATCGGTGATGGTCAGTCATTCAACGGTCGTGGTACTAAGGGTGCTTACAACTACTACACTCAGAACTTCAACCAGTTGCTCGCTTACAACAAGATCGTAGGCGATCACAATATCTCTGCAAAGATTGGTCACGAGTTCTATAAGTATTCTAACGACATCTTTGAGGGCCAGAAGACTCAGTTCTTTGAGCCTTTCAACCCCGAGTTGATCAATGGTGGTCAGATGGAGTACATCGAGAGCTACACTCAGGAGCATCAGATCGAGGGTTACTTCGCTATGGCTGACTATAACTACGCTAACAAGTACTATATCTCAGGTGCTTTCCGTCGTGATGGTACTTCTCGTTTCTTGGACCGTTGGGGTAACTTCTGGTCAGTAGGTTTAGGCTGGCGTATCTCTTCAGAGTCTTGGATGGAGAATGCTGAGTGGGTTAACGATTTGAAGATCCGCGCATCTTATGGTACTCAGGGTAACGAGAACGTATTGAACTACACTCCCTACCAGGATCTCTATTCTGTATCATGGGATGGTGCTCAGCTCGGTTATTCAACTTCATTCTACGGTAATCCCGATTTGACTTGGGAGAAGCAGACTACTATCGATGCTGGTATCGATTTCCGTTTGTGGGATCGCGTATATGGTTCAGTAGATTACTTCTACCGTCGTACCGACGATATGTTGTTCCAGAAGCCTTTGGCTATCTCAACTGGTCGTCCTTACAACTGGGAGAACATCGGTTCAATGGGTAACCAGGGTATTGAGTTCGAGATTAATGTTGACATTCTTAAGAACCGCGACTTCCAGTGGACTGCTACTTTGGTAGGTTCTCACTACAAGAATGAGATTCTTACTCTTCCCGAGATGAATCGCGAGGAGGGTATCGTTCAGGGTCAGTTCAAGTTGTTCGAGGGTAAGAGCTACTATGAGTACTTTACATATAAGTACGCTGGCATGGATGAGAACGGTAATGCTCAGTGGTGGATGGAAGAGGTTGATCCTGAGACCGGTGAGAAGACTGGTAAGGATGTTAAGACTTCTACTCACAGCGATGCTTCTAAGTACTGGCTCGGCAAGGAGGCTCTGCCTGACTTCACTGGTGGTTTCAACACCACATTCCAGTGGAAGGGTATCGACCTTACTATCGCTACTGCATTCCAGATCGGTGGTTATGCATACGACTCTGAGTACTTGAGCGGTATGAGCAACTCATTCTATGTTGGTCACAACAAGGATATGTGGAATACTTATAACCCTGCAACTGGTGAGGGTACAATTCCCGTATGGAATGCAAATAACTCTTCAAACAGCTACACTCAGTCATCTGATGCACACCTTATCAAGGCTTCTTACTTCAGCATCCGTAACCTTACTTTGGGTTATTCATTCCCCAAGGCTTGGATGAGCAAGTTGGGCATTGGCGGTATCCGTATCTTCGTAACTGGCGATAACGTAGCATTGTGGTCTAAGCGCCAGGGCTTCGATCCCCGTGTATCTATGAGTGGTGGTAACGGTTCATTCGGTGGTTACTCTCCGATGCGAGTTGTTTCTGGTGGTATTAACCTTACTTTCTAATTTTAAACAGGGAAAAGATTATGAAGAAAATAATTTCAATGTTGGCTATGGCAGCTCTTGCTGCTACGACCCTCTCTTCTTGTGTTGAGGATGCAGAGGTGACAGCCTACCTGACTCCTGATAAGAAGAATGAGATCGCGGCCGAGAATCCCGATAAAGTGTTCGCTGCACAGGTAGCAGGTATTTACTCAGATATTCAGTCATACGTTTATTCAAATATGCAGCATAACTACTTCGGTCAGAAGAGTTTCGATTATTTGACATCTTTGATGGGTAACGATATGATTATGACAGGCCGTTACGGTATGTCTATCTATCACTATCTGTTTGACTATTGGCAGCAGGATTACAATGCAACACTTAACCGTTGGCGTCAGTACTATCGTTTAATCGATAGTGCGAACCAGATTATTGCTTCAATTGCTGAGGATGAGGTCAATCCTGATGTGTTGAAGTACAAGGCTATTGCTTTGGCAGTTCGTGGTTATGCTTACCTCCACCTCTCTTATTTGTATGGTCTTCCCTACTATATGGGTGCTGACGATACTGTATGGGGCAAGGGCCAGCAGTATGACAATGCTAACGCTCTTTGCGTACCTATCGTAACTGAGACTCTTACCGGTGACCAGCCTCGTTCTACAGTTGCTCAGGTTTACACTCAGTTGATGGGTGACTTGAAGACTGCTTATGACTTGTTTGAGTCATTTGGTATGGTTAAGACTGCGTCTCCTACCGATATCGATGGTAGCTTCGCTGCAATGTACCTTGCTCGTGCTCATATGATCAAGCATGAGTGGTCAGAGGCTGCTAAGTATGCTCAGGTTATTGTTGACAATTATCCCGTTTTGACCGGTAATGATATTCTCCAGGGCTTCAGCAATATCAATCTTCCTGACGTCGTTTACGGTTGTGACATTACTGCTGATAACTCAGGTATCTATATGTCTTGGTTCTCACAGATGGATATGTTCGGTGATGGCTATGCTGGTATCGGTGTATGGCGTGCTGGTTTCAAGCCTTTCGTAGATCGTATTTCTGATACCGATATTCGTCTTGATTGGTTCTGGACTCCTCGTAATCTCAGTAAGTTAGCTTCTGAGTTTGGTATGATTGGTGCTTATGTGTACTATCAGAGCTGTAAGTTTATTGGTGGTGGCCGTTCTAATGTTCGTGTTGTAGGATCGGGTGATGATGCCTATCTTGCAGGTGCGAATTGGCACCTTGGTGACTACATCTACTTGCGTTCTGAGGAGGCTCACTTCATCTTGGCTGAGGCTTTGGCTCACCAGGGTAGCGACGATGCAGTGGATGTATTGAACGACTTTATGGTAACTCGTGATCCTAACTACGCTTATACTTTCTCTTCAAAGGCTGCTTTGATCGAGGAGATCAACTATCAGAAGCGTGTTGAGTTCTGGGGTGAGGGTATTGAGTACCTTGACAACCGTCGTTTGAACATTCCTATCGACCGTACCGATGCTACTTGGGGTGCTGCTAACAACCACTTCTCAGGTGCTAAGTATGCGTTGACTCAGGATGCTAAGAACTTCTTGTATCAGATTCCTATGACTGAGATCGATAACAACAGCATGATTGATGAGTCTGAGCAGAACTAATTAATGTTCTATTCTATAAAAAAACCGCTCTAATTGGGGCGGTTTTTTTTATTGAGATATGGCAGCTAAATGTGATATGGGTTGCTATGCAGTTTAGTATGTAAATAAAAATCCCGCTTTTAATTAAGCGGGATTTTTTTATTCTCTTACAACCTCGTGGCCGAAGGGAAGAACGGCGTAGAGCATTAGTTTGAAGTGTTGCAGACCGAAGGGGATTCCGATGATTGTGCAGCAGAAGACTACGCCAAGGGTCAGATGCGAGAGCGCTACCTCGATGCCTCCGAAGATTATCCACAGCACATTCATAATGATTTGCAGGCATCCTGTGGCGTTGGGCTTGGGCCGCACCTCGCCACCGAAGGGCCACAGCGCAAACATTCCCAGACGCATAATTTGCACACCGAACGGAATACCAACAATTGTAAGGCACAATATCAGTCCGCCAAATAGATAGCCCAACGAGATGAGTAGTCCGCCAAAGAGAACCCAAATAATGTTACCGATAAATTTCATTGTAGTACTATTTTAATGTTTACAGAGCCCCCTTTGAAAGAAGACTCTGTAACAAATTTAAGAAAAAAATATTAATCTTTGCTTTTTCGTGCGAAAAATCCTATCCGATCAGAAATTCAAACAGCGTTGGGTTGGCGTTTAGATACTGATAGTCGATGTTATTGGCGAGCATACGCTCCGTGAGGGCTGCAAAGTCGTCGGGGTTTTGCAACTCTATACCTATCAGCACGGGGCCTTTCTCGCGGTTTGTCTTCTTCTTGTACTCGAAATAGGTGATATCGTCGTGCGGGCCCAGAACGTTCGTTACGAAGTTATGTAGCGCTCCGGCACGTTGCGGGAAACGAACCACGAAGTAATGCTTCAGACCCTCGTACAGCAGCGAGCGCTCCTTGATATCCTCCATACGGACGATGTCGTTGTTGCTGCCACTCACCACACATACCACATTCTTGCCCTTTATCTCATCACGGTAGTAATCCAGCGCACTGATGCTCAATGCACCTGCAGGTTCCACTACGATAGCGTCGAAGTTGTATAGCTCCAGAATCGTTGTGCAGACCTTACCTTCGGGTACAACCACAATATCATCAAGCACCTCGCGGCACACATCAAACGTTAGATCGCCCACACGCTGCACGGCCGCACCATCTACGAACTTCTCGATATGGTCGAGCGAGGTCACTTCGCCACGCTCGAACGATAGTTTCATGCCTGCTGCACCTGCGGGCTCAACGCCTATGACTTTGGTTTGGGGCGACATCTGCTTCATCACGCTACCTATGCCCGACGCCAGACCTCCGCCACCGATGGGGACGAAGATGTAGTCTATTGCCGTGCGGCTCTGTTGCAATGTCTCCAGACCGACTGTTCCCTGACCCTCGATTATCTTCTCGTCGTTGAAGGGTGGAATGAAGGTCTTGCCCTCCTTCTCGCACGCCTCGATAGCGGCCGTATTGGCCTGATCGAATGTGTCGCCAGCGAGTACAACCTCCACGGCCTCACCGCCAAACATCTTCACCTGGTTGATCTTCTGCTTGGGGGTGGTCACGGGCATAAAGATCTTACCCTTGATGCCGAGTTTATTACACGAGAATGCTACGCCCTGCGCGTGGTTGCCTGCGCTGGCACAAACGATGCCTCGCTCGGTCTGCTCCGTCGAGAGAGAGCGAATCTTGTTGTAGGCACCGCGAATCTTATACGAGCGTACGACCTGCAAGTCCTCGCGCTTGAGCTGTACCTCCGCGCCGTAGCGCTCCGAGAGCGTACGGTTGTGGATCAGTGGCGTGGGCGAGAGGATTTCGCTGAGCGTATGCTCGGCGTGCATTATGTCGTTGAGTGCGGGGAAATATTTTTTCTTGTCGTTCATCCTTTTTCTCTGTTAGATGTTGGCTGCGATAAAGTCGCCCACCTCCGAGGTGGTGCTGGGCTTAACGCCTGCGGGAGCAATATCCTCGGTTACGATGTTCTTTTCGATCGAGAGATCCACCGCACGGCGTATTGCTGCGCCAGCCTCCATGTCCGAGAATGCATACTCGAACATCATAGCTGCCGAGAGAATCGTAGCAATGGGGTTGGCGATATTCTTACCCGCAGCCTGCGGATAAGAGCCGTGGATAGGTTCAAAGAGCGATGTGCCCTCTCCGATAGAGGCCGATGGCAATAGACCGAGTGAGCCGGTGATAACACTTGCCTCGTCGGTCAGTATGTCACCAAACATATTCTCCGTTACGATCACGTCGAAGTGGCGAGGCTGCTGGATGATCTTCATCGCGGCATTATCTACGAACATATAATCTACCTCCACCTCGGGGTAATCCTTCTCCATTGCTTTGGCCGTCTCGCGCCACAGACGCGATGTAGCCAACACATTGGCCTTATCTACTACGGTCAGATGACGGCGACGCTTGGCGGCATACTCAAAGCCCAAACGGCATATACGCTCAATCTCGGCACGTGTATATACGCATGTGTCGTATGCTGTCTGTCCATCCTCCGAACGACCCTGCGGACGACCGAAGTAGAGTCCGCCAGTAAGTTCGCGTATGCAGATAAAGTCGGCTCCCTCGATCAGATCGTGACGCAGCGGCGAACGATGCAACAGCGAGGGGAATGTATTCACGGGGCGCAGGTTGGCAAACAAGCCTAACTTCTTACGCATAGCCAGCAGTCCCTGCTCGGGGCGAACCTTCGCCTCGGGATTGTTATCAAAACGGGGATCGCCAATAGCACCGAACAGTACCGCATCAGCCTCCCTACAGGTCTGGTGTGTGGCCTCGGGGTAGGGGTCGCCAACGGCGTCAATTGCAGCAGCGCCTACAACGGCGTGTGTATAGGTAATCTTATAGTCGAACTTTGCGGCAACCTTATCTACGGCCTTTACAGCCTGGGCCATAATCTCGGGGCCAATGCCATCGCCCGCAAGAACCGCAATTTTTATCTCTTTCATAATTGTCCTTATTTTTGCTCGAAAGCCTCAATCTCGGAGCGTATGCTCACCAGAAAATCTACATCGTCATAGCCATTCATCAGGCACTCCTTCTTATAAGGCGCAATCTCGAATGACTCCTTGAAATCGCTACCCACCAATTCAATTGTCTGTGCGGGCAGGTCGATAAGCAGCTCTGCCTTGGGGTCGGCCTCCACAGCACGGAATATAGCCGAGAGCATCTGCTCGCTAACTACAACGGGCAGCAAGCCATTGTTGAGCGCATTGTTGCGGAAAATATCGGCAAAATGGCTCGATACTACGGCACGAAATCCTGCACCATCGATAGCCCAGGCGGCGTGTTCACGGCTCGATCCGCATCCGAAGTTCTTGCCTGCAACAAGTATCTGACCACGATACAACGGAGAGTTCATTACAAAATCCTCCTTTGGCGTGCCATCCTTGTCGTAGCGCCAGTCGCGGAAGAGATTCTCGCCAAAGCCCTCACGTGTAGTCGCCTTCAGGAATCGGGCGGGGATAATCTGGTCGGTGTCGATGTTTTCGATCGGCAGAGGTACCACCGTCGAGTGAAGTGTAGTGAATTTATTTCTCATCTTTTCTATCGTCTCTACGGTTTTACATCAGTTCTCTGGGATCGGTTACAACGCCCGTAATAGCCGCTGCAGCCGCTACCAAAGGCCCAGCAAGCAGCGTGCGTGACGCAGGGCCCTGACGACCCTCGAAGTTACGATTCGACGTTGCTACGCAATACTTGCCTGCAGGAATCTTATCCTCATTCATAGCAAGGCATGCCGAGCATCCCGGCTCGCGCAACTCGAAGCCCGCCTCGTGAAGTATATCTCGCAAACCCTCTTCGATGGCCATGCGTTCAACCTCCTTTGATCCGGGTACGATCCACGCTGTAACACCCTCGGCTTTCTGCTTGCCCTTGACGAAATATGTGAATGCACGCAAATCCTCAATGCGACCATTGGTGCAACTGCCTACGAAGACATAATCTATGGGCTTGCCAGCCATCTTCTCACCCTCGGCAAAGCCCATATAGTCCAAAGCCTTGCTGAAAGTTGTCTTTGATGCGGAGTCCATACCCTCCGAGGTGGGAATATGCTCATCTACGGCGATACCCATACCCGGGTTGGTGCCGTAGGTGATCATAGGTTTGATGTCGGCTGCATCGAATGTTACCTCCTTGTCGAATACTGCGTCATCGTCCGAGCGCAGCTTGCTCCAACGCTCCACGGCTTTATCCCACTCATCGCCCTGAGGCGCAAATTCGCGTCCTTTGAGGTAGTCGAAGGTGGTCTGGTCGGGGGCAATCATACCGCCACGAGCGCCCATCTCGATGCTCATGTTGCAGATGGTCATACGTGCCTCCATCGAGAGCGTCCGAATGGCCGAGCCTGCAAACTCCACGAAGTGACCCGTGCCTCCGCCTGTGCCGAGTTTCGAGATGATGTAGAGGATAATATCCTTCGAGCAGACACCTTTGCCCAACTCTCCCTCGATGTTGATACGCATGCTCTTGGGCTTGGATTGCAGGATGCACTGCGAAGCAAGAGCCATCTCCACCTCACTCGTGCCTATACCGAACGCTACGCAACCCAATGCTCCGTGTGTCGAGGTGTGACTATCGCCACATACGATGGTCATGCCGGGCTGTGTAAGGCCCGTCTGCGGGCCAATGACGTGAATAATGCCGTTGCGTCGTTCGCCGATTGGGAAGATGGTGATGTTGTTCTGCTGGCAGTTGCTCACAAGCGTTGCCACCTGCTCGGCCGATTGTGGCTCGGCGATGGGCAGGTGCTGATTTTTTGTGGGGATATTATGGTCGGGGCTTGCCGTCACCTGCTGGGGACGGAAAACCTCGATACCACGCTGGCGCAAGCCCGCAAAAGCCTGCGGACTTGTCACCTCGTGGATATATTGACGATCGATATAGAGAACACACGAACCGCCGTCGATTACGCGAACGGTGTGTGCATCCCAAATCTTGTCGAACAGTGTATTCATGCGTTATGCTATTTTTGAAATTGCGTCGATGAACGACTCTACCGATGCCGTTACGATGTCGGTGTTGGCGCCAAAACCGTGGTACATCTTGCCCTTGTGCGAGATTGACATATGCACCTTACCCAAGTCGTCACTACCACGAGTGATGGCCTGAATGAGGAACTCCTCGATGTGTACACGGCGTTTGGTGATGTTCTTCACGGCCGTGATAGCCGCATCTACGGGACCATTACCGCAAGCCGTTTCGGTGAACGTGTCGCCATCGAAACTGATCTGCACGGTAGCCGTTGGTATGGTCGATTTACCGCAGACAATCTGCAAGCCTGTGAGTTGTATGCTCATGCGACGACGTGAAGCGGCGGTGCCGATCAATACCTCCAGGTCGCGAGTTGTGACCATCTTCTTCTTGTCGGCCAGCTCCAGGAAGCGCTGATAAATCTCATCCAGCTCCTCACCCTCGGGAGTGTAGCCTATCTCTGCCAAGTGGTGTTTCAATGCTGCACGACCACTGCGGGCTGTAAGAACGATGCTCGACTGATCTACACCTACATCCTCTGGGTCGATAATTTCGTATGTCTCGCGGCTCTTCAGTACACCATCCTGATGGATGCCCGAAGAGTGAGCAAAAGCGTTGCGACCTACGATAGCCTTATTAGCCTGCACGGGCATACGCATAAGGTTCGATACGAGCTTGCTGGTGGTGATGATCTGCTTTGAGTCGATACCCACCTCGAAGTCGAGATTTGAGTGGCACTTGATGGCCATTACTACCTCCTCCAACGCCGTATTACCTGCTCTCTCGCCAAGACCGTTTATAGTAACCTCAACCTGACGCGCACCGTTCTGTACGGCCGCCAGGGTGTTGGCCGTAGCCATACCCAGATCGTTGTGGCAGTGTGTTGAGATGATAGCCTTGTCGATGTTGGGAACGTTATTTTTTAGGTAGGCGATCTTCGCTCCATACTCGTTGGGCAGGCAGTAACCCGTAGTGTCGGGGATGTTTACCACCGTAGCACCAGCAGCGATGACGGCCTCCACCACGCGAGCCAGGAACTCTTCATCGGTACGACCTGCATCCTCGGCGTAGAACTCTACATCCTCCACAAAGCGACGTGCATACTTCACAGCCTCTACGGCCTGCTCCAGCACGGCATCGGGCGTCATACGCAACTTTTCGTAGATGTGGTACATTGAGGTGCCGATACCTGTGTGGATGCGGCCACGCTTGGCATACTTTAGCGACTCGGCTGCTACGTCGATATCCTTCTTCACGGCACGCGTAAGGGCGCAAATCGTGGGGTTGGTCACAGCCTTCGAAATCTCAACCACCGAGTTGAAATCACCCGGGCTTGAGATCGGGAAACCTGCTTCGATAATATCCACACCCAACTTCTCGAGCTGTCGTGCAACCTCAATCTTCTCGATGGTGTTCAACTGACAACCAGGTACCTGCTCGGCGTCACGCAAGGTGGTATCGAATATATATACTTTTTCGCTCATACTCTTCAAAGGGTATAAATTCGGCTGCAGGCTCTGGGCCCACAACCGAATAGAGTTAAAAATTAGTTGTTCTCGGGGCGGAGCTTACGGACAACAGCTCCAGCCTGCCACATCTCCGTTTCGCGCATCTCCTTGAGTTCGGCCTCCAACTTTACGCGGTAGTCGGGCTGAGAGTTGGTGTCGATACTGCGCTGTGCCTCGTTGCCGCAAGCAACCTCGCTATACAACTCCTCGAATACGGGTTTGGTAGCATCGCGGAACTTTGTCCACCAGTCGAGTGCACCACGCTGTGCCGTAGTAGAGCAGTTTGCATACATCCAGTCCATACCGTTCTCGGCAATCAGCGGCATAAGGCTCTGTGAGAGCTCCTCAACGGTCTCGTTGAATGCCTCCGAGGGTGTGTGACCATTGGCACGCAGAACCTCGTACTGTGCAGCGAAGATACCCTGAATAGCACCCATCAGCGTACCACGCTCGCCCGTAAGGTCTGAGTAAACTTCACGCTTGAAGGTGGTCTCAAACAGATAACCTGAACCTACACCGATACCAAGAGCGATTACGCGATCCCAAGCCTTGCCCGTAGCGTCCTGGAAGATAGCGTAGCTTGAGTTCAAGCCACGACCCTGCAAGAACATACGACGAAGCGACGTACCTGAGCCCTTGGGTGCAACCAGAATTACATCCACGTCGGCGGGAGGAACGATGCCTGTACGCTCCTTATAGGTGATGCCGAAGCCGTGAGAGAAGTAGAGTGCCTTGCCAGCGGTGAGGTGCTTCTTCACGGTGGGCCATACAGCGATCTGACCAGCGTCAGAGAGCAGATACTCGATGATGGTAGCCTTCTGACAAGCCTCCTCGATGTCGAAGAGGTTCTCACCCGGAACCCAGCCGTCAGCAACGGCCTTATCCCAGCTCTTTGAGTCCTTGCGCTGACCTACGATAACGTTAAAGCCATTGTCACGCAGGTTGAGTGACTGTCCGGGACCCTGAACACCGTAGCCGATAACGGCGATAGTCTCATCCTTCAATGTATCCAAAGCCTTTGCCAAGGGATACTCCTCACGTGTTACGACGTTCTCTACAACGCCACCAAAATTCATCTGTGCCATAGTTGTAAATTTTTATAGTTTATAATCTAAAATATCTCTGTTATTGTTATTCGCCGAGGGCCTCCTTACGACGCTCCTCGACGTATTGCATATATTCATCCATCAACTCTCTGCGTGACTTTATGATTGCTACCGGTCCCGAGCATACAAACTGATACAGGCCGTAGGGCGAGAGCATCTGATACAGCTCCTGAATCTCCTCCTTGTGTCCCGTCTTTTCGAGTACGATGTAGTCGTCGTGAATATCCAGGATGCGGACATTGTGGCGACGCACCAGATCCTCGACGTTGCGGCTGCGCTGCACCTTGTAGAGTGCCAGCTGTTGCAGAACCACCTCCGAGGGCGAGTAGCAGAAGACCTTCAACACATCGATCTTCTTCTCGATCTGCTTCACGAGGTTGGCAACCTTCTCCTCGTCGTTCTTCACGGCGATGGTGTATTTGTGCACACCCTCGATGGCCGACTCCGAAGCCGTAAGCGACTCGATATTGACGTTGCGGTGGGTAAAGACCGTGGTCACCTGACTCAACAGACCCACCTTGTTCTCCGAAAATATGGTTATGATAAACTCCTTCTCCATCTTCTTATCGCTTAATCTTATTACTCCAATCTGATCTTCTCCACGGGTTGACCTGCGGGCACCATCGGGAATACATTTTCATCTTTCTGCACCCTTACTTCAAGAAGGAAGGCACCCTCTGTTTCGCGCATCTCTTTGACAGCATCGTCCAGATCCTCGTGACGCTCCACACAACGGTAGGGTATGCGGTTGGCCGCTGCCAACAGCGAGAAGTCGGGGTTGGTCAGCTCGGTGAACGAGTAGCGCTTGTCGTAGAACAACTCCTGCCATTGGCGAACCATACCTAAGAAGCCATTGTTCATCAGCACTATCTTTACTCCCACCTGCGACTGGTATATCGTGCCCAACTCCTGCGAGGTCATCTGCAAGCCTCCGTCACCCACGAAGAGGCATACATCTCGCTCGGGAGCACCTATCTTTGCGCCGATAGCGGCAGGCAGTCCGAAGCCCATAGTTCCCAAGCCGCCCGAAGTGATGATACTGCGTGAGCGCTTGAAACGGAAGTAACGTGAGGCGAACATCTGCTGCTGACCTACGTCAGTGACAAGGATTGCATCGTCAAACTGCTGTGCCACGGCATCTACCACCTCGCCCATACGCAGGTGTGCCCCGCGGCGCTCTATGGCGGGCTCTATAATATCCTCGCGCTCGATATTGTAGCATACGCGGAACTCGTCCAGCCACGCCGAATGATCCTTCTGCGAGATTTTCTCCGTAAGCATTGGTAGTGTGCGCTTCACATCGCCCATAACCGCTACGTCGGCATATACCAGCTTGTTCACCTCGGCTGGGTCGATCTCCATGTGGATAATCTTGGCGTTGATACCGAACTTCGAGGGATCGCCCGTCACGCGGTCATCGAATCGCATGCCGATAGCGATTAGCAAGTCGCAATCTCTATTCTTGATGTTGGGGGCGTAGTTGCCGTGCATGCCGAGCATGCCTACATACTGCGGATGATCCGACGGCAGTGCTGACAGGCCGAGCAACGTCGCTGCGGCGGGGATACCACTCTTCTCCAAAAAATCCTTGAGTTCCTGCTCTGCACCGCCAAGGATTACACCTTGACCCACCAGCGCCATAGGCTTGCGTGAGAGGTTGATAAGACGTGCTGCCTCCATTATCTGGTCGTTGTCGATGGCGTGCGAGGGGATATAACTGCGGATAAACTTCTTGGGCTTGTACTCAAAATCCATCAGTCCATTCTGTGCATCCTTCGTGATGTCGATCACCACGGGACCCGGACGGCCGCTCGAAGCGATGTAGAAGGCGCGGGCAATAGCCTCGGGGATATCCTCGGCACGCTTGACCTGGCAGTTCCACTTCGTTACGGAGTTCGTAATCTCGATAAAGTTAATCTCCTGAAAAGCATCCGTGCCGAGAGTATTCGATGCCACCTGACCGCTGATAAGTACTACGGGTGTTGAGTCGAGCATGGCATCGGCCAGGCCCGTAACGGTGTTTGTTGCACCGGGACCCGATGTTACGATGCAGACACCCGTCTTGCCAGTTGCGCGAGCATAACCCTGTGCTGCGTGCAGAGCGCACTGCTCGTGACGCACAAGTATGTGGTTTATCTTATCGCGATAGTCATACAGAGCATCATAGACGGGGATGATAGCACCTCCGGGGTAGCCGAAAATTGTCTCCACGCCCTCGGCCAGGAACGATCGTATCACAGCCTCGGAGCCCGAGATGCGAGGAAGATCCTTTTTTGCTTGAGGTGCGGGTGTATCTGAAAAACCTGAAAAAGCCATATTGTTTAGGTTGTAGTAGTTCTTGTTTACTCTTCGGGAACGATTCTTACGGCACCCTGATCTGCCGACGAAACGAGCAGTGAGTATGCCTTGAGTGATTGGGGTATCACGCGGTCACGACACTTTGGTTTGCGAGATGTCCACGCTGCCATACGGGCATTTAACTCCTCGTCCGAGATGCGTAGGTTGATTGTGCGGGCTGTGATGTCGATATCTATCATATCGCCATCCTCGATAATACCTATCTCACCCCCCGATGCAGCCTCGGGCGATACGTGACCAATCGAAAGACCCGATGTGCCACCCGAGAAGCGTCCGTCAGTAATCAGAGCACAATCCTTATCCAGATGCTTTGATTTAAGGTAAGAGGTGGGGTAGAGCATCTCCTGCATTCCGGGGCCTCCCTTGGGGCCTTCGTAGCGGATTACAACCACGTCGCCAGCCTCAACCTCGCCTCCGAGTATGCCGTTCATCGCCTGCTCCTGCGACTCAAATACCTTGGCCTTGCCGCTGAACTGCATCAGCTCCTCGGCTACTCCCGCAGTTTTGACAATACAACCCTTGCGGGCGATATTACCTGTCAGCACCGCCAGACCGCCATCACGGAAGTAGGCATTCTCCATATCGCGGATACAACCCGTAGCATGGTCAGAGTCCATCTCTTTATAATATGTAGCCTGCGAACCCATCACTCGGCTATAACGGTTTGCGGGGGCACTTAAATATATCTTGCGAGCCTCGTCGCTGAAGTTTTCCGAGCCGTAATAGTATTTATCCAGGGCATCTGCTAATGTTGAAAAATCTACGCGGCGAGCCTCGGTGTCGATGAGATTGTTCTTTGCCAACTCTCCCAGAATACCCATAATACCTCCGGCTCGGTTGACATCCTGCACGTGGTAGTGGCCGTTGGGTGCAACCTTACACAGCACGGGGATCTTGCGAGAGAGGCGATCAATGTCGGCCATTGTAAAATCCACACCCGCCTCATGTGCGATGGCGAGCAGATGAAGAACCGTATTTGTAGAACCTCCCATGGCAATATCGAGTGACATAGCATTCTCGAAGGCGGCCTTCGTGGCGATCGAGCGGGGTAGTACAGAATCATCACCCTCGAAGTAGTAACGCTTGGCATTCTCGACAATCAACTTTGCGGCCTTTGCAAACAGAGCCTTGCGATTCTCATGTGTCGCCACTATCGTACCATTGCCCGGCAGTGCCAAACCCAGGGCCTCGTTAAGGCAGTTCATCGAATTGGCGGTAAACATTCCAGAGCAAGAACCGCATCCCGGGCAAGCTGAAGCCTCAATCTCGTCGGCGTCCTCGTCCGAACAATTCTCATCGGCGCTGAGTACCATAGCATCAATCAGGTCGGCGCCACGGCCACGGAAGTTACCCGCCTCCATAGGTCCTCCCGATACAAATACGGTGGGGATATTCAGGCGCATCGATGCCATCAACATTCCGGGTGTAATCTTATCGCAGTTGCTGATGCATACCAGCGCATCGACCTTATGTGCGTTGGCCATATACTCCACCGAGTCGGCAATTATGTCGCGTGAGGGTAGTGAGTAGAGCATACCGTCGTGACCCATTGCAATACCATCGTCGATGGCTATGGTATTGAACTCGGCCGCAAAGCAACCCTGCTCCTCTATAAGGCTCTTTACGTATTGTCCTATTTCGTGCAGGTGTACGTGTCCGGGGACCATCTGCGTGAACGAATTGGCAATGCCGATTACGGGCATTCCCATCTGCTCCTTTGTCATTCCATTGGCGCGCCATAGGCTCCTTGCTCCAGCCATACGTCGGCCTACGGTCGTGATGGCACTTCTTAATTGATGTTTCATCTTTGCCAAGTTTAGTCGTTAAAAAAAGCCTCTCTCCTGCAGGAGAAAGGCCTATATAAAATGCTGTACACGTATATATACAAACCTTTCTCCCGTTATCTGTGCAAGACTACGAGGATTAGGTTAATGATAATATACAAACCAGCGTTCATAAAGTTTCGTTTAATTGTTGTGTTACAAAAGTAATAGTAAAATTTATTAAAAACAAGAAAATTGCCCATTTTCTTGCATATAAATATAATTTATTATGAATAATTGTCGTAAAAATACCTGATATTCAGTTGTATATATATGAATGAATAAAAATATTTATTCATAACAAAATGTAACCTGCTGCTAATCTTTTGCTTTGGAGTGTTGTGCTGTGGCCACTTCTGGCTTATGCGATGAGGCTTTGTGCTCCTGTTGATTGTGCTTTATGCGGCGTGTGATGCGGGGCACTTTTGCCGCTTCGGTAATGGTCAGGCGACGCCCGTTGCCCACATTTTCGGCGGTGAGTTTACCTGCGCGGATCAGCTCCTCAATCATCAGATCGGTGCGATCGCGATCCAGACCGAATGTAACCTCAATCTCTACGGGATAGACACGTTGGTAGCGTCGCATAAAATCTGTAATGTTGGCAATCGAAGGGCCCAGACGACGGGGCTTGATTTTACCCTCACTTAATCGACCGATGATAGTGTGGAAGGTACTTAGATTTTGATAGCCTCCCAATGTTATCTTTGTCGAATCGTTTTTTATAAGGTATGACGGGAATCCCGTTATACCATTGCGGCGACACTTCATCCGGGCGTTGGAGAAGTCGTGCTGTGCCTGACCTGCGGTATATTCGTCTATGAAACGTGCTGCATCAAAGCCTACCTCTGCGGCAAGTTCGATGAGTACATCAATCTGCGATGTGCGTCGCGATTCGATAAATGTGGCCTCGCGTATGCGGCGTAGAAAACGTTTTGCCATCGTGGGGTCTATGCGGTGTGCCGCCTCGAAGGCTATATTCTGTGGAAAGCTTGACGGGTAACGTTCGCTGAATAGCGCCATATGGCGTGTGTTCACGGGCATACCGTGCCGCTCGGATGCCGAGAGCCAGTTCTCGGCCATCAAGGAGTTGGCCTTCTCAATTATCTGGCGTTTGTTGCCTTTGATGTCGTAGAGTGTAGAGATCTCCTCAATGAGCCCACCCATAATATACTCCACTCCCACCTTGTTGCCGTAGAGGTAGTCTATGGCTCTCATTACCGGTTCGTTGCCCCAGCACCATACGCATACGGGATCGGTAAATTGGTATATTGTAATCTTGTCCATAGTGATTGTTTTTGTGTTTAGGTGTAGGCGAGCAAAAAACAAGCCAACGGATAAAGCCGCAGGTTGAGGATGGAAATCTATGGCCGATACTTTGCAGAAAGCGTAAAAAATTGTAATTTTATCCCCAACAAAACCGTATAAGTTATGATTTACAACGAAAGAGATATGCGTGCCGAGGCGGTTCGTATGCTTGCCGAGGCAGTTATGGTGGCGGCACGTACGGCGCCCAAGGCCAAGGGTCGCGATCTGGTGGAGATAGCGATGCTCACGGATGAGGATGTCGAGCGTTTGTCGAATATGATGCTTGAGGTTAGTGCCGAAACGGGGCTGAAATTCCTTTTGCGCGATGCGGCCAATATCTTGCAGGCGCAGGCATTGCTACTTATTGGAACACGCAATCCCGACGAGGCGTGCGCCCTGAATTGCGGTTATTGCGGCTCGGCTACGTGTGCTGAAAAACCGTGCGAAGTACCTTGTGTGATGAATGCTATTGATGTGGGTATTGCTATAGGTGCAGCTTGCTCGAAGATCGCTGACCTGAGACTCGACTCGCGCGTATTGTTCTCGGCAGGCTGGGTAGCCAAGCGTATGGGCGTGCTGGAGGGTGCCGATCTGGTCTTTGCCATACCTCTCAGCTCATCGTCGAAGAGCCCCTTTTTCGACCGTAAGTCACCCGAAAAGAGATAGATAAGAGAAAAATAATAAAGAAAATATTATGGAAAGTAAGAAATCTGTTGTGTCGTCATTCGATGTCGATCACTTGACCCTCAAGGAGGGCCTCTATTTGCGTTCAGTATATACAATCAACGACGAGCTGGCCGTACATTCGTGGGATATGCGTTTCCGTGCGCCGATGGATCACGCTGTACTCGGTTCGGGCGAGGTGCATACCATCGAGCATATGATGGCCTACTATTTGCGTCTGGATCCCGTCATCGGCAAGAGCATCGTATCGTTCTGCCCGATGGGTTGCAAGACGGGCTTCTATCTCTCGACGATGAATGACGTTACGGCCGAGCAGATTCGTGAGGCTCTGGCTCGCGTATATAAGCAGGCATTCCCCCTTAAGTCGAAGGAGGATATCGTCGGCCTTAATGAGGTGCAGTGCGGTAACCCCGGCCTATTTGCCGTTGCTTCGACAAATGCCGCTATGGCGCAATATATGCGTTGTCTCTACACTCGCGATGAGGCTGAGGCGGCAGGTATTGGTTCAATTTATGAGTGTGCTTGGTAATGAGATATCTGGTTATTACCCCTACCGAGCGTGAGTACTGCAATATGAGTGAGGCGGTTAAACGCGAAGGCTTGAAAAATCGTTACACGGTAGCCCGCACGGGCGTGGGCAAGGCGCTGTCGGCAGCTGGTGCGGCTCTTACGATTGCTCGTGGCAATGGCGAATTCGACCGTGTGGCTGTGGTTGGCTATGCGGCCTCTACGCTTGGCCGCAAGCGTGGCGATATTGTCGCACCGCGTGTAGCGCGATACTACGATTGCCGCATACCCGGTGACTTTGTCCCCGAGCTCACCGATCCGCACCCTCTGCTTGGTCACGACGATGCCGTGGTGTGGACGGGCGACTCGTTTGTCGATGGCGATATAATCCGTTCGGTTAAGGCGCAGTATGGCTTCGAGTCGGGTCTGTTCGATATGGAGGCTACGGCTATCTGTCAGGCTGCGGAGTTGTTTGACCTGCCTGTAGTTGTTGTGAAGATGGTCTCGGATGTACCCGAGGAGGGTGACGATGAGTTTTCATACGATGCCTTTGTGGATTCACATTCCGACTTTTCGGCTTTTGTAGATTATTTGGAGGAGTTACGATAAATGTATAGCGAAGTAACATACGGCTTGCTGCTGCCCTTCGTTGGCACGACGCTTGGCGCAGCGATGGTCTTTCTGCTGCGTGAGCAGATGTCGGCATGGGTGCAGAAGCTCTTGCTCGGCTTTGCATCGGGAGTGATGATTGCCGCCTCGGTGTGGTCGCTCTTGATCCCGTCAATAGATATGACGGCCGAGAGTGGTGGCGTTGCGTGGGTGCCTGCCGTGATAGGTTTTCTTGCAGGTATGTTTTCGTTGCTGATATTCGATACTCTGGTGCCTCACCTGCATCTGGACTCTACGGAGCCAGAGGGTATGAAGAGTGGCCTGGGGCGTTCGACGATGCTCTTCTTGGCCGTTACGCTGCATAATATCCCCGAGGGTATGGCCGTGGGCGTTGTGCTCGCTGGTGCTATGACCGAAAGTGCCGGTATTACTATGGCGGGAGCACTCGCTCTCTCGCTTGGTATAGCGATTCAGAATTTTCCTGAAGGGGCTATTGTCTCGATGCCATTGAAGCAGAGCGTGAAGAGCCGCTGGAAGGCCTTTGGTTATGGTGTAGGCTCGGGCATTGTGGAGCCTATAGCGGGTCTTATAACTATTCTTCTGATTGATTGGCTGCAGCCCATTCTTCCCTATCTGTTGGCTTTTTCGGCTGGAGCGATGATATATGTTGTCGTGGAGGAGCTTATCCCCGAATCGCAGAGCGGTCGCCACTCAAATGTGGCAACCATAGGTGTAGCGTTGGGTTTTGCGCTGATGATGATGCTCGATGTGGCATTAGGCTAATGCCTCGGCCTGCAATAGCGTGCGTTTTATCTCTGCGCCCGAGTGGTAGTTGCCTATGCCTCCCGATGCAGGTACGATGCGATGGCAGGGAACAACCACGCTTATAGGGTTACACCCAACACTTGTCGCTACGGCGCGTACAGCCGAGGGATGGTTGGCCTTTGAGGCGAGAGCGGAGTAGGTCGTGGTTGAGCCGCGGGGAATGTCAAGCAGAGCACGCCAGACGTCGTGGCGAAAACGTGTGCCTACCATGAGTATGCGCTCCGGTCGTGATGTGGTAGGGTCGAATGTGCGAGTGGTGGGAGTGAAGGTCGCCTTGGGAAATAGTCGTTGCATCTCTTTTAGCACAACTTCACGTGTTAGATAATCGGTGAAGGTGGCATAACATAGCCAGCCCTGGCACCACGCTGTGAGGAGTTCTCCGTGTGCCGTGGGGGAGAATGAGTACTCGATGTTGCGGATGCAACTCTTCTTGTCGGTAAATACAACAACCATATTATTCTGTTATTTGTCTTTGGCGCACGGCGGCAATCAACTCATCGGCGTCGCGGCACGAAACGTATGTGCGTGAGTCGTAGATGTCGGTAATCTCGACAAAATTATTCCACTCCGATGAGTATATCGTGATGATCTCGGTTTCGCGCAGATCGAAAAACTTACCATAATAACCGCAAAATCCCGAACTGCCGAATAGGAGCATTGTCCAGCGCAGACGTCGATTGCTCACCTTGCGTATGCGGGCTATCTCACGGATGTCGATCTCGGTGATGTCGAACACACACTGAATCTCCAATTTATTCTCCAGTAATACGATACGTCGTGGAATGGAGAGAATCATCAGAGCTGCTATGGCCATCACAAACGACACGAACCACGCCGAGAAGAACCCTCCCATATAGAGCATATACAATAACACGGCTCCCGCAGCGCACACTACGAGCGAGAGTATGGTAATCGTAATGGTCCGACGATCGAAATGGTAGCGAAAACTACTCTTCATCCTGCATCGCAATTATCGCCTCGGCGATGGTCATATCTACGGGCGTTGTTATCTTTATATTTTCGCGTTCTCCCTCCACCAGAGTTATCTTGTGACCTGCCATCTCCACAACCGATGCATCGTCGGTGAATGCAGGGCTGAACTCCTGCTCATAAGCCTTACGCAAGATAGAGGTCTGGAAGACCTGTGGTGTCTGTACGATGCGTAGCGTCGAGCGATCAATGATGTGCGATAACTCGCCCTCCACCTTGCGGTATGAGTCGGGTGGTGCCACAACGGGTATTACGGCTGCGTTTTTCTCCGCTTCGAGCATCAGTTTGATTATGAGTCTCTTCGATACCAGAGGACGCACGGCATCGTGTATGCCAATGTACTCCACCTCCTCGCTCAGCGCCTGCAAGCCGTTGAGAACAGAGTGAAAACGCTCCTCGCCGCCGCACGCAATCTTGTGCTCGGCCACCTCAAAGCGTGCAGCAATGTTCTTCCATAGCTCGATGTGGTCCTTGGGCAGAACAACAACGATCTCGGCTGCAGGCAGAGCCTCGTGTATGCGGTTTATCGAACGTGCCAATATGGGCTCATTGCCCAGCATCATAAACTGCTTGGGTAGCGAGCCTCCCATACGGCGACCCGAGCCGCCTGCGACGATGATTACTCCTCTCTGTGCCATATAAGTTTCTTCCCGAATCCGAGGGTGTTATCTGTTAATTTCATCATATCGGCTTCTATGCGCCATAACGATAGATCAGCTACAGCCGCATAGGGAAAAGCCTTGATGTAGGTCATGCGGTCACCATCCTTTGCTCTTACGGCACGACCCGTAATCTGCAGGCCCTGCACTTTGCCAACGGTGCGAGTCTCGAGTACGATGGATGCCGCCACGCGGCTATTCTGTAACATCATCTCTCCGTGGTGGGTTGCTACGTCGGTCGTAAAGATAAACGCTGCCGACTCGGCATCATAGGCATAGAAACAGTTACAGCAGTATGGTTCGCCCTGCTCGGTTGCAGTGGCGAGCGTGAGTACGTGGTGCTTGGCGATGAAGCGCTCTATTTTCTTATCTACGGCTGCCATTGCTACTCGTTTTTGGGGGCCATAGCCGTGCTGTCAGCAGGCTGAGGTTCCAGACTCGTGACTATCATATCGGGCGTGGCTACGCCGTTAAGTTCGGCTACGATGCGGTCGCGGATAGCCTCAAATGCCGCCTTGTTGCTCTCGGCAATAGGTTCGGCAGGCTCCTGCGGAACTTTCAGCGGGTCGATGTTTACACCATTCTTCCAGATGCGGTAGTCTAGGTGAGGACCTGTTGAGGTGCCCGTACTACCCACATAGCCAATCAGATCGCCTTGCTTTACGCGTGTGCCCTTGTTGATGCCCTTGGCAAAGCCTCGCAGGTGCAGATAGCCCGTCTCGAGGTTGCCGGCGTGCTTGATACGGATGGTGTTACCACCACCACCGCCCCAGCCTTTGAACGAAACAACACCATCGGCCACGGCGTGTACGGGTGTGCCCGAGGGAGCTGCATAATCAACTCCGAGGTGAGGACGATATACGCGATGCACAGGGTGCAGACGTGAACGCGAGAAACGCGAACTGATGCGAGTGAACTTGAGCGGTGCCTTGAGCAGCTGCTTGCGCAATGATGCTCCATTGTACTCCCAGTACTGCACCTTGTCGCCCTGCTGGAATGGGATGGCATAGACCTCCTTGCCGGCGTGGTTGAACTTCGCACCCCATATACGGCCAATGCCGACGTGGGTGGTGTCGATGAGTTTCTCGTCGTATATTACCGTGAAGTTGTCTCCTTTCTGTATGCCGAAGAAATCGACCGTCCACTGATATATCTCCTCCAGATCTGCTGCCAAGGCATAGGGCAGGCTGTCGCGCATAATGGCTCCCCAGAGCGATGACTCGATAACCGATGAGCGCATCTGGCGACGGATGGTGACATCCTTCTCTCCCTGATGGATGGTTATGCTGTCATTCTTAAATCCAAATACCACGTACTCAATCACATCCTTCTCATAGACAAAGTAATCCAGTCGTTCGCTGCCTGTGCTGTCGGCCGCCATAAATACCGTATAGGGGCGGTCGGCGCGAATCTGTCGTAGAGGGAATATATCTTTTGCCGCCTTGTCCAGACGATCGACTGTCGCGGCACCCACGCCATAGCGACCGAGCAACTTACCCAAGGTCTCTCCCTGAGCGATGGTGCCCGATTCGGTGCGGTAGTTGTCGGCTATAATTCCGTAGAGTAGTGTATGTTGAGGCTCCTCAATTGGTTGGGTATCCTCGTCCATGCCGTGCTCATTGCGACACGCCACTGAGGAGAATAGGAGGAGCGTAAGTGCTAAATATATAAATCGTTTCATCGTACTACAAAATTAGTAAAAAAATAGATATTCGTGGTCTTTAGTTTGTGGAAATTGCTTTAATTTCAGTGAAAAAACGAAATTTGCGTTGGAATGTTGCAAATAAATAGTTATCTTTGACCGAATTATATACTTTGGCCTCCTTTTTGGCCAATTTTATTTCGAAAAACAGACCGCAACCAATATGAAATTTCTGTTGAAATTATTGTCCTACCCATATCGAATGGCGATATCGATTCGTCATTGGATGTTTGATTGCGGTCTGCTAAAGAGCGAAGAGTTCCCGATTCCCATCATTTGCGTTGGAAATATCACTGTTGGCGGTACGGGCAAGACCCCTACGGCCGAGATGATTGTGGGCTACATGAAGTCGCACTACAACGTGGCTCTGCTCTCGCGCGGATATGGCCGTCGCACAAGTGGCTATATGGAGGTTAAGACCTCGTCGTCGTATCGCGATGTGGGCGATGAGCCTCTGCAGATAAAGCTCAAATATCCTGACGCTCTGGTTGTTGTGTGTGAGAAACGCGCCGAAGCCATCCACCGTATTATGCAGGAACACCCCGAGGTGAATCTCATCGTGATGGATGACGGTTTTCAGCATCGTCACGTCAATGCCCGTATCAATGTAGTAATCGTGGATTCTACACGTCCCTATTACGAGGATGACTTCCTGCCCGCAGGCACACTGCGAGATAAGGTCTCTTCGTTGGATCGTGCCCACTATTTCATCGTTACGAAGTGTCCTGTCGATATGCAGCCTCTGGCACAGCGTATGTGGCGCAAGGAGTTGCATAAGATAGCCTACCAGAAGGTCTACTTCACCCGTGTGGTGCCTACCGAGGCGGTGCCTCTGTTCCAGACCGAGAATACGTTGACGGCTGGTGATGAGGTGGTTGTAATGTCGGGAATCGGTAATCCCAAGGCCTTTGTGTCGGGTGTCCGCAAGTGTTATGATGTGAAGGCAAAACTCAATTTCCCCGATCATCATGTCTATTCGATGTCGGATATTGAGCGTATCGTAGCCCTGCTGGAGAAGTATCCCAAGGCTATGCTGCTCACCACGGAGAAGGATGCCGTGAAGTTGCGTCGTAGTCGCCGAGTGCCCGATATTATGCGTGAGCGATTGTTCTATCAGCCACTGAAGGTGGAGTTCCTTGAAGGCTCGGACGAGGATTTCCTCGGTACGCTGAAGAAAGACCTCGAGGGTAAGGTGCATCTTGACGCATAACACCAATACCAGGGGGGGGTATAGAAAAAGTTGAATGTAAAAACAGAGAAATATATGGTAAATAAAGTTATTTTGGTGGGTAATGTGGGCCTCGACCCCGAGATTCGCACAACCGAATCGGGTGTTAAGGTTGCCCGTGTGCGTCTGGCTACAACGGAGCGTATATATAATCGTCAAACCAACGAATCTTCAGACTATACCGAGTGGCATACAATCACGCTGTGGCGTGGCTTGGCCGACGTGGTGGATCGCTATGTGCGTAAGGGTAGCCAGCTCTATATCGAGGGTCGTCTGCGTACTCGCGAGTGGACCGATAAGGATAATATCAAGCGTTATACTACAGAGATTATGGCCGACGATATGAAACTCCTTGGTCGTCGTTCGGATAATCAGCAGGGTCAGCAGGGCGGTTACTCTCAGCCCCAGCAGGGTGGATACTCCCAGCCCAGCGGTGCTTCGTATGCACAGCCCGCAGCACAGCCTGCACAGTCGCAGTCAATTCCGGCACCGCAGGATGATCCCGACGATCTGCCGTTCTAATTATAATAAAGGTATGCAATAGAATCTGTCCGAAGTTTCGGGCAGATTTTTTTATCTATAATGCGCTGATATAGTGCAATCGTTACCAAAATGTAACTTACTTACATTTTAGTGCCATCTTGTTTTTGGCGCTGATGCACGCTATCTTTGTTCATAAATTTAAAGAAAACGAGATATGAAAAAGATTTTATTTGTAACGCTTGTAGCGTTGTTTGCTGTATCATCGGTGGCATTTGCTCGCGGTGGCTCGGAGTCGGAGCGCAAGGCTGTGGAGGCTATTGTGGATGCCTATATCAAGACCATCAATGATGGTGATCTGGAGTTGGTCGGTAAGATATGGTCGCACGACGAGCGAGCCTCGTTCATCGGCCCGCAGGGGCGTTTCTCGGGTTATGAAGAGGTGCGTGACAAGCTTGTGATGAGTTTCAAGAATGGTTTTGCAAAGCGCAACCTGCGTAAGGATGAACTGATTATTGTTATTGAGGGTAAATCGGCTTGGGCCGAGTTCACCTGGACGTTCGACTCTGTGGGTAAGGATGGCTCAGAGCGTAGATCGCGTGGCCGCGAGACGCAGATCTTCCGTAAGGAGAAGGGAGGTTGGAAGTTGATGCACATTCACTATTCGGGCATACGCAACAACAACTAACATATCATAACAAGGGGCTGTCCAACAAGTACGTTGAACAGCCCCAATTCTTTCAGAACGTGTATAAAAAGAGGGATTTCAAGGCCGGCGAAGCCCGCAAAAGCGGAGTTTACTCGGCGTAAATGAGCATTTTAAGGGCAAGCGTAACGCAGAAATCACCTTGTTAGACACGTTCTTTCTATTACTCAATCTCGCACTTTACACATTCAATGCCAACTCGTTGCAGGAGTTTCAGACCGTCTTCCGAGCGGTAGTCATCGCAATATACTACGCGCTTGATACCAGCCTGGATGATCAGTTTTGAACACTCGATGCAGGGCGCGGCGGTGATGTATAGCGTCGAGCCGTCGCAGTTATTGGCGCTCTTGGCAACCTTCGTGATGGCGTTGGCCTCGGCGTGCAGAACGTAGGGCTTAGTCTTGCCCGTAACCTCATCCTCGCAGATGTTTTCAAAGCCCGAGGGCGTGCCGTTGTAGCCGTCCGAGATAATCATCTTATCCTTGACGATAAGGGCTCCCACCTGACGGCGTACGCAGTATGAGTTCTCGGCCCATACACGTGCCATACGCAGGTAGCGCATATCTAACTGACGTTGTTTCTCCTCCTGATATCCCATATCTATTTCTCTTCGTCAATAAAAACTTTTTTTACAGCCTCCAGATAGCCATAGCCATATATGTTACACGGCTGCAGATAGCTGGTCTCGGTCCACTCATTCCAACTGTTGATTGTAATAAGCGGGTGGATGTCGTGCTTATCCACATAGGTTTTAGCCTTGCGCAAAGCCTCGGCGAAGGCCTCAGGTGTATTGTTCTTAACCACCGCACTCTCTGCCGTGCGTGGGCTGTTGTCCCAACCGACACTCACGTGAGGGTAATATTTGAACGAATACTCTCCTTTTATTCTATTCCACTCGGCCTCGGCATCCTCGACGATCTCTGCGTAGTCGCGATTTACATCGGTGAAGTGGACAAACTGGTAGTGTGTTGAAGAGTCAAAACCCAATTTGCGGATGAAGTCATCCTGTGGATTGTCACTCTTCGATGCGTCCAGACCGCTGTAATTCAGATTTACCGACCACATCGCAAACTGCAACTCTACATCAGGGAATCCAGCCTTGCGCACCTCGCGGCGGAACCACTGCAGTGCATCGACAGTCTGCTCGATGCCTCCCAGCCCGTTAATCAGGTTGGGCAGGTCGTAAACCATAAACACGGGTTTGCCGTCAATCTTGTAATGTTGTGGATGCTTGAAATACATCTCTATATTACGGCGGCAGATCTTCTCAAACTCCTCACGGTCAACCTTGCCCTGCCATATTACATTGTCCTCATTGAATCGGGCAAGACGAGTATCCCACAGATTCAGCACATCGTGGTTGGCCCACATTAGGTAGAACTGCATCTTCTCGACATTCTCGGCTTTGAGAAATCCGTTATTCAGCGTTGTCTCCATAAAGGGACGCCCATCATACCAGTACCAGTCGAAGATGAAAACATTCACGCCGTGCTGGGTAGCCTGCTCAATCTCCATCTCCATAACCTTCGGGTCGGCCTCGTTGATGTAGCCCCATAAAGGTTTGCGATCCCAGTAGTGACCGGGGTTACGCTGCTGCATTGTCATCACCGTCTCCCACTCTCCTATGCCCATAGGCCAGAACGGGCGAAGGCGAACATCATCGGATGCGTAGGCGGGGTAGAGAAATGCCGCAACATCGTACTGCTGCTTTTTCTCCTGAGCTTGTATGCCAAACGTGCAGAGCATTGCACATAGCATTATCGCCCAACGGATAAGGTTGTTTTTCATAGGTTGTTTCTTATGGGTATTAATTATGCCATTTTGCCGTGGCAGTGCTTGTACTTCTTGCCACTACCGCAGGGGCAGGGGTCGTTACGGCCCACCTTCTTCTCGACCTTGATAGGTGCGGGCTTCGACTTCTCGGCTTGACCGGCGGCAGCTGCGGCAGCCATACGTGATGCCTGCAACTTGTTCACATCAACCTTTGCCTTCTGCTGACGCTCCTGCTGAACAGCCTCAGGGTTGTTCTCGCGGGTGGGGATGTATGCTCTGTTGAGGATACCTAACGACTCGCGGTTCACCTTCTGCAACATCTTTGAGAAGAGGTCGTATGACTCCAGCTTGTAGATCAACAACGGATCCTTCTGCTCATACTGTGCATTCTGTACACTCTGGCGCAACTCATCCATCTCGCGCAGGTGCTCACGCCAAGCGTCGTCGATGGTGGTAAAGAGTACAATCTTGGCAAATACCTTATAGATATCCATACCATCCGAAGCCTTGCAACGCTCCAGCGTTACGGGAACGTGGAAGCCCAGGTGGCCATCGGTGATGGGGAAGTGCATTACGCGATCCATCATCAACTCGTTCTCCTTGTAGATAACCTCCATCGTGCGGCGCACGGTGTCGGCAACGGCCTTCTGGCGACGAGCAAAGAGGTTGTGCAGATCCTCGACGATCCACTCGACGATCTCGCGGGGCTTGGCGGCGTTGTACTTCGCCTCGTCGAATGAGGGCTGCAGAGCCACCTCGCGGATAAGCTCGAATGAGAAGGTCTCGTAATCCATACCCTCGTGAGCCTCCATAAAGCTCTCGGCAAAGTCGCACATAATGTTGTTCAAATCGATCTCGATCTGCTCGCCATACAGGGCGTGGCGACGACGGGTGTAGATAACCTCACGCTGTGAGTTCATCACATCGTCATACTCCAGCAGTCGCTTACGGATACCGAAGTTGTTCTCCTCGACCTTCTTCTGTGCTCGCTCGATAGCCTTGGTCATCATTGAGGCCTGGATAACCTCGCCCTCCTGGATGCCCATCTTATCCATCATTGAGGCGATACGCTCCGAACCGAACAGACGCATCAGGTCATCCTCCAATGATACGAAGAACTGTGAAGAACCCGGGTCGCCCTGACGTCCTGAACGACCACGCAACTGGCGATCGACACGACGGCTCTCATGGCGCTCCGTGCCGATGATAGCCAAACCACCTGCGGCCTTAGCCTCGGGTGAGAGTTTGATATCGGTACCACGACCTGCCATGTTCGTAGCGATTGTAACCTGACCTATGCGACCTGCCTCGGCAACGATCTGTGCCTCCAGCTGGTGCTGCTTGGCGTTGAGGACGTTGTGCTTAATGCCGCGAAGTTTAAGCATACGGCTCAGCAACTCCGAAATTTCAACCGATGTTGTACCAACCAATACGGGGCGTTTATCATTTACCAGACGAACGATCTCGTCAATTACTGCGTTATACTTCTCGCGCTTAGTCTTGTAGATGAGATCCTCCCTGTCGTCACGAATTACAGGACGGTTGGTGGGGATAACCACAACATCCAACTTGTAGATGTTCCAAAACTCCGACGCCTCGGTCTCGGCCGTACCGGTCATACCGGCCAACTTGTGGTACATACGGAAGTAGTTCTGCAACGTGATGGTTGCGAAGGTCTGCGTAGCGGCCTCGACCTTTACGCGCTCCTTGGCCTCGATAGCCTGGTGCAAGCCGTCCGAATAGCGGCGACCGTCAAGAATACGGCCTGTCTGCTCATCGACGATCTTCACCTTGTTGTCCATCACCACATACTCCACATCCTTCTCGAACATTGAGTACGCCTTCAAGAGCTGGTTCACGGTGTGTACACGCTCCGACTTAATAGAGTAGTCGTTGATAATCTGATCTTTGCGCTGTGCCTTCTCCTCTGCTGAGAGATCCTCCTTCTCCAGTTCGGCAACCTCCGATCCGATGTCGGGCAACACGAAGAACTTATCCTCGTTGAAGTATTTTGACAACACCTCGTGACCCTTGTCGGTCAGCTCTACCGAGTGCAGTTTCTCGTCGATTACGAAGTACAGATCCTCGATAATCTCAGGCATACGGCGGTTGTTGTCCTGCATATAGATGTTCTCCGTCTTCTGGAACTGCACCTTGATGCCAGGCTCCGAGAGGAACTTGATGATAGGCTTATATTTGGGCAGACCCTTGTGGGCACGATAGAGCAACTTGCCACCCTCGTCAATCTTACCCTCTGTAAAGAGGCGGCGAGACTCGGCTACAAGGCTTGTAACCAAATTCTTCTGTAAGTTGTAGAGGTGCTCGATCGAGGGACGGTAGTTCTCGAACATCTGATCATCGCCCTTGGGTACGGGACCAGAGATGATAAGCGGTGTACGAGCATCGTCGATCAATACCGAATCGACTTCATCGACAATGGCATAGTGGTGCTTGCGCTGTACCAGATCCTTCGGAGAAGATGCCATATTGTCACGCAGGTAGTCGAAACCGTACTCGTTGTTTGTACCGAAGGTGATATCGGCAAGGTAAGCCTTGCGACGAGCCTCCGAGTTAGGCTGGTGTTTGTCGATACAATCTACCGACAGACCGTGGAACTCATACATCGGACCCATCCACTCCGAGTCACGGCGTGCCAGGTAGTCGTTCACCGTCACCACGTGTACACCCTTGCGAGCCAATGCGTTGAGGAATACGGGCAGTGTTGCAACCAACGTCTTACCCTCACCCGTAGCCATCTCGGCAATCTTACCCTTGTGCAGTACAACACCACCGAAGAGCTGTACATCATAGTGAATCATCTCCCACTTAAGGTCGTTGCCTGCTGCCATCCAGTGTGTGGCGTAGATAGCCTTGTCGTCCTCGATGGTGACAAAATCCTTCTGTGCAGCGAGGTTGCGGTCGAAATCGGTTGCTGTAACAACCACGGTCTCGTTCTGCGTGAAGCGGCGTGCCGTATCCTTCATAATGGCAAATGCCTCGGGCAGAATCTGATCCAACTGCTCCTCGATTTTCTCGTCGATGCGCTTTGTGGTATTCTCGATATCCTTCGATATCTTCTCCTTCTCCGAGAGTGAGATGTCGGCGTGCTCCAGACGATCCTTCTGCTCTACGATGTGAGCCTCGTCAGAGGCGATAGCATCGGCAATACGACGCATCAGGGCAGCACTATGCTCACGCAACTCATCATTCGAGAGGCGCTCGATAGAGGGGTATATCTCCTTGATCTTGCGAACATATGGCTCGATCTGCTTGCGATCCTTGTCGCTCTTCGAACCGAAGAAGAATTTAATAACATTACTTACAATATCCATATCGTTTTGTTTTATTTTCTTTTTCGCTTATTTATCCAACAAAGATAATGATTTCTACGCAAATAGCAAAATTTTGCCCTTCGCGTAGCCATTATTTCACAATTTTGTCCAAATAAGTGATTTATTCCTCCTCCTGTGGTGTCGTAATGGGGGATATTTTGTCAAGAATACGCTTGCCGACGGGGCACTCCTCGCAACGGCGGTCGCGGCAATATTCGAACGATAGTTGCAGCAGCGCCTGCGAGTCAAAGGCTGTGCGTGCCAAAGGCCCAAAACTGTTCCATTGAGCGATGATAGAGTTCTTCTCGGCAGGCAGGTTTTCTAACAGAGCCAGCGCGCGGGCGTAGAGCCGGTCATTGCCTGTATATGAGGAGTATGCGAACTGCATCTGCACCACAAGATTGATGGCCAGCAAGTCGGTCTTCGTACGCCCCGTACGTTTTGCAACGGTGCGGGATGTAGAGGCAGGGGTATAGTGCGTCTGCCAATAGGGTAGTGTCTGGCAACTGAACAGTCGAAATACATCGTCGCCCGATGTGCACGAAAGCATACGATCCATCATATCACGTGTGTAGGTGATAAACGATGCTATCTGCGATAGGCGCAGTATGGGATGATTGTTAGGGTATATGCGGGTGAGTTTCCACTCCGAGGCCTCCATTGCCGTGATGGAATATTTAGTGGCAAGGTATGAGTAGTTGCGTTTTAGATTGAGGATATATTCGTCGTGTGGATAGAGTGACAGCAGGCCCGAAGCACCAATGAGCAGAGCCTCCACGTTGGTGGCTACCTGTCGCTCTCGTAGCAGGACGGCATACGGTACGCGACGTGCCAGAGTAGAAAAAGCCTTGCTGTTATCCACACCGCCCATCGTGCGCATAAGCATCACGTAGAATGTCTGTTGCCAATTCTGCTCGCACTCCTCGAAGATGCGGTTTATGTCGCCATTCTTGCGCGACAGACGTTCGAAACCGAGCGTATTGTATATCTCCAGACGGCGCAGGGGTTCTAATTTAGAGAGATAACCGCCACAGCCGAAGTATGATGCTCCGGCCTTGAGGCGGTTAAGATTTCGTTTGCGCTCGTCCATTGTGCGGTTACAGCATATTAAGTTCCAGCAGAGCCTCCTCGCTCATCATACTACGATCCCAGGGTGGCTCGAATGTGAGGATGATATTGACTGACTCCACCCCGGCAATCTTCTTTACCTGTGTGTTGATATCCTCAATCAGAATGTCGGCCATCGGGCAGTTGGGTGCCGTCAGCGTCATACGTATGTTGGCAACGCCCTCGGGGTCGAAGTCGATCTCGTAGATGAGTCCCAGGTCGTAGATGTTTACGGGAATCTCGGGATCGTATATATTTTTGAGCGTCAGGACTATGTCGTGCTCAATCTTTAAAATATCTTCCGGTGTCATGTTTGTATGTTATGATTTGGAGAAAGCCAAAGCGTACATCTTCATCTGCTTGATCATTGCCAGCAGACCATTGCTACGAGTGGGTGAGAGGTTTTCGCCCAGTCCGATAGCGTCGATGAAGTAGAGCTCCATATCGAGAATCTCCTGTGGCGTGCGTCCGTTCATTACTCGGATGAGCAGGGCGATGATGCCCTTGGTGATTATGGCGTCGCTGTCGGCGGCAAAATATACCTTGCCCTCCTCCATGCGTGCATCCACCCATACACGCGACTGACACCCCTTGATGACATAGTCGTCGGTGCGATGCTCCTGTGCGATTGCGGGTAGCGTGTCGCTCAACTCAATCAAGTAGTCATATTTGTCGAGCCACTCGTCAAATATGGCGAACTCGGCAATAATATCCTCCTGAATCTGATCTTTCATATCTCTATTTGTAAATAATCGTTATCTTCTCGCCTTCGGCAGCCGAAGGTGCTGTAATACCCAAAATCTGTGCCTCGGCCACAGCCAGCGAGGTCATATCAATAGGCTCCTCGCGCAGGGTGGTCTGGCAGTCGGCGCCGTAGATTATGAGCGGCACCTGACAGTCGTAGCGATACATCGAACCCGACATCGAACGAGTCTGGTCTCGCTCCTCGATCCACTCGGGCATAAGGTTGATGACTACATCGCCCGAGCGACGCGGGTAGAAACCATTCTGTATCTTGCGACCATAGCCACTTCCGAAATAACTGCCACGCATAGCCTCAGCCGTGACGGCCTGCGATACACCACGTAGTTGCATTACGAATGTCGCAACGTCGTTCTGTACCTTCTCCAGTGTCAGACCCTTATCCATTATGAGGTTGTGGTTGAGATATATTGCGCGATCCACATAGCCCAGAACCCACTCGCCATTGCCATACTGCGAGCCGATAAAGGCGTTGGTGATAACCTCTGCCTGACGCACGTTGAAGCGCTCACGAGGCTCGGCCTGCGAATTGAATGATGGACTTGTGCCGTGATCCGATGTGAGGACAATAAGCAACTGTCGGGGGCTCTCCACCTGTGAGGCGAGGAATGAGAAGAACGTTTCGAGGTCGCGATCCAGACGGTAGAGCATATCCTCGTACTCGACCGATTCGGGACCGAAGCGGTTGCTTATCATACGAGGCGTGTCAAGCACGATGTTGAGCATATCGGGCACCTCGTCACGTCCCATCTGATTGCGCGTAACCAACTCACGGGCAAAGGCAAGCATTGCGCTGTTGCCGGTGGGCGTATAGCACATCTGGTAATATATATCATCCATTGTGCCCTTTGCCAGAGGTGTATCCTGAACGTGCACTATGCGCTTGTTTGTTTTGCTCTGAATATCCTCTATGACAGACACTTGCGAGTTGAGATAGTTGTCGTAGGGCAATAGAGGCGTCCAGCGTTTGATGGCCAAATCCTCGTTCCTATCATCGTAGTTGTAATCGGCAATCCATTTGGGCAACTCCTTCGAGTAATATGATGATGTCGTCCACGACGATTGCAGGCTCTCCATCCAATATACCTCACCCGAGTGACCCGCCATCACGATAGCCGAAAGAGGCTCTACGGCGATGGTTGCTATATGGCTGTCGGGGTGCTGCTGCTTAAGCGCATCCGAGAGTGTCTGTGCTATCAGGTTGCGGGGCGAATAAGAGCCCGAGCCACCGCTGTAGTTTACGCTCTGCTCCTTCGTGTCGTCAATGAGCGATACCGGTTTGTTGGATACATAGTCAAACCAGCGATCTGCAACCACGCCATGTGTTGAGGGCATAGCACCCGTAGTGAGCGTAGCCAGCGATACAGGTGTTGTGGTCTGCATATAGTTGTATGAGGCGTTGGTGAAACGCTGACCGCCATTGATCAGACGACGAAAGCCCGTGCTTGAGAAGTTGTTGGCATAGCGGTCCAGGTCGTTGGCCCCCATCGAACTTACAACGATGTTTACCACCAATCGGGGCGATGTCTGCGCAGGAGCCGCCACAGCGTAGCCAAGCATCAAGGCTGTTATGAATATATATCGAACGAGTATCTTCATTTAGAATCCAATTGAGGATGTAAAATTACTAATTTTATTTATAAATAAGTGTTAAAAATCTCTTTTTCCTTTGCCATACAGATGCAGGGGTATTCCTGCTCCAGTTGCGCAATCTTCTCCAATTGCGTGCGACAGAAACTCTTATGCTCCTCGCCGGCGGGGTTGAAAGGTCGATGTTCGGCTGCCCTTACTACGCGCTCTATGCGCTCGTTAAGCATTTTGGTATTATCTGAAAATGCCACCTCGCCAAAACGTTGCCAGATGTAGTCAATTCCTACGCGCGAGGGGTGTGTCATATCGTCAGCATAGAAACGATAGTCGCGCAGTTCGTCCATCATAATCTCGTATGAGGGGAAGTAGTGTGCATTCTGGCAGGCTTGCACTATCTGCCCTATGGCTACACGCAGGGTGGCTTTGCTCAATGAGTTCTCCTCCAAGCCGTCGGCCAGGTGTCGCACGGGGCTGAGTGAGAATATTATCTGCTTACCAGCCAGCGGGCCTTGCATCAGAGCTATGTATCGTGCTGCAATCTGCTCTACGCTCAACATTTCGCGCTGAAACTGCGATTGCGGCTGCTTGTGGCAGTTGGCTACAATCTCGCCACTTTGGCGTAGTCGATAAACAAATGCCGAGCCGAAGGTAATGATCACTACTTGTGCCCTGCCAAGCGCCTGCGCTCCACACTCCACGGCTTGTTGCATAGAGGTTAGAGCCTGATCTGCCGAGACGTGAGAAAAGTCGGAGTGAAAGTCAAACGAGAACCAGCGTCCGTTGTCGTAGCACAACTCCTCGGCCGAGGGTATGGCGCCACGGTCGCCTCGCGTTATGGCGTCGAAACGGTCTAATGCTGCGGCGATGGATTCGGGGTTAAAGAGTATGCCCGTAGGTGATGCCACGATAGAAAATTTTGCCCTTGCGAGGTGCTCGGCCACATTGTTGGCAAAGCACGACCCGAGCGAGAGGATCGGTTGCGTGTGGTCGATCTTTTGCTCAAAGGGTTTTATTTCTATGGTTGTACGAAACTGCATACGGGGTGGTTATATCGTTATATCTCACTTAGTTCAAGCCAGCGCATCTCCTTCTCCTCTATTGCTTCGATCAACTCGCCTATGCGTGCAGCGGCTGCCGAGAGTGCCTCGTGCGAAAGCGTGCCCGACGACAGTTGCTCCTCTAATGAGGCCTTCTCCTGCTCCAGTTGCGGAAGCAGAGCCTCCAACTCCTCCAATTCGCGCTGCTCCTTGTAGGATAGTTTTCGGCGAGAGGGTGTTGTCGTCACCGTTTGGGGTTTGTTCTTTTGCGCCTTTTCGGCTGCAATCTTTGCCGTGCGAGCCTCCTCAGCCTCCTGCTCCTTGATGTATTCGCGGTACTCGCTGTATTGGCCGACAAAATCTTTCACCTGGCCTCCCTCGCGGAAGATGAAGAGGTGATCGACGGTCTTGTCGAGGAAGTAACGGTCGTGCGATACGATCAGTAGCGAACCCTTGAAAGCCATAAGGTACTCCTCCAAGACGTTCAACGTGAGAATGTCGAGGTCGTTCGTAGGCTCATCGAGAATCAGCAGATTGGGGTTGCGCATCAACACCGTCAATAGGTACAGACGGCGTTGCTCTCCACCACTCAATATATCTACTCGTTTGTTGAGTGTCTCGGGCGGGAATAGAAAACGGTTGAGCATAGTCGTTGCCGATACGCTATGCCCATCGGCGGCCTCCACGGTCTCGGCAATATCGTGAACGACATCAAAAACTGTCTGTCCGGGCTTAAACGAAATACCACTCTGGCGATAGTAGCCTATGCGAAGTGTCTGCCCATGTTCGATAGTTCCCGAGTCGGCTTGCAGGTTGCCTGTCATTAGGTTGAGGAATGTACTCTTGCCGGCACCGTTCTTGCCTACAATACCCACACGCTCGCCACGTGTAAACTTATACGTAAAGCCGTCGAGCATCGTACGCTCACCAAAACGCAACGTGAGATTCTCGCAGTCGATGATTTTGCCTCCCAGACGGGATGTCGCCACGTCGATGGTCATATCCTTGCGTGCAAGCGAAACGGCGGCTCTGTCTTTCAGATCGTAGAAGGCATTAATGCGGTAGCGTGCCTTGCCCGTGCGAGCCTGCGGCGTAGAGCGTATCCACTCCAGCTCACGACGCAAAAGGTTGCGGGCCTTGTCGATATTGGCCTGCATATTGGTGTAGCGCTCCTCGCGCTTTTCGAGAAATTCGGAGTAGTTGCCTCTATAGGAAAATAACTCGCCACGATCCAGTTCGAATATGGTGTTGCATACGCGATCCAGGAAGTAGCGGTCGTGCGTAACCATCAGAAGCGTGCAACGAGCCTTCTGCAAGTAGGCCTCCAGATACTCGATGACATCTATATCGAGGTGGTTTGTCGGCTCATCCATAATAAGGAAGTCGGCCTCCTGCAGCAGCATAAGCGCTATGGCGGTACGCTTTGCCTCGCCACCCGACAGCTCGCCCATAGGCTGATCCAGGCGTGTGAGTTTCATTGATGAGAGTACCTGCTTGATGCGTTGCTCGGCACTCCACCCATCGGCGGCATCCATTGCGGCCATAGCCTGTTCGATCTCTCGCGCGTTGCCCGATGCGATGGCCTGCTCGTATGAGCGAATCACATCGTAGGTCTTGCCCAGACGAGAATATACCTCGTCAAAGAGTGTATTGCGGGGATTGAAGTCGATCATCTGGTCGAGGAAGGCAACCTTTATATCCTTCATAAAGCGTACCTCACCGCCTCGATCCGAGGAGTCCAGACCTGCCAAAATCTTCAGTAGCGAACTCTTGCCTGTGCCGTTGGGGGCAATCAGAGCAATCTTATCGCCCTCGTTGATGTTGAACGAGATGTTGCGAAAGAGTGTCTTGTCGCCGTACGATTTGCTGATATTCTCTACCTGAAGAAAACTTGCCATTTTTATATATTAGGTGTCTATTTTATACGTTGTACCTTAAAGGGTTTTCTCGCAGCCTTCTTTGCCGCCTTCTGGCAGTAGGGTGCTGTAGTGTCGGTAACCTTCACATCACCCAAGTCCAGACGCAGGCTGTTGCCCATCATCGAGAGGTGGGTGTAAGGCTTGATAAGTGTCTCATACCAGGTGCAAGCCAAGGCATAGCGACCCGCGCCGAGGTCCATATGATAACCGTCGCGCGTAAAATCTTTCGGCGAGTTGTTGATTGCCGATTGCCGCAGTGACTGAATGGTTGTCCCCGAGGGAATAATCTTCTCGAAGCAGTCGTACTCCTTGAGCATGCGGTGTACGCAGTCGGTGATGGCGTCGTACATCTTCTGCTGGTCGCGGTCGTACTTGGGGAAGTCACCGTGCGTGCTCTCCTTCGCATATGACCACGTCATATGCCACACGAGTTCTGCCTGTGGTTGGGCCTTGCTCACGATTGCAATCAGACGATCAAGGTGTGGAACATAACTCTCATACTTCCCCGATAGCCCCGACACCTGCTGCAGGGTGATGATATCCCATTCGCCCATCTCCAGAGCATGCTGCATCGGAACCATCTCTGCGCTTTTCACCCAATGATTCTCGCCAGCCTTCGAGTGATAGAACTCATAGGCTGCCTCTTGCGTGTTGTAGCACTTGACGTGACGCTCCAGCGAGCAGCCACCGATATAGAGGCGTGCCACCTCAACATTCTCTATGCCCATATCCTCCAGCAGAGCGGGCAGGTGTTCCATGCCATCGTCCGAGAAGGAGTTGCCGATGGCCAAAATGCGTAGTGTCTCGCCATATTTGCGAGCCGTGGCGGGCGTAGCCATCAGACATAAAGTCATCAGGCTGATGATCAATGGTAATAGGCGTTTCATAAGGCTATGTTTAATAGTAGTTGTCGTACATTGACTGGCTCTTGTCGTACTTCAGATCCTGCAGCGATGCGGCCTTCACACCGATGTGGAAACTCCAGCTCTTGTAGTGTCCGAACGGAATCCACGAGAAGGACATCTGCCAACAGTGCAGGTCGCGCGTGATGTTGATCGACGAGGTGGTCAGCTTACCCTTCGAAATATCAAATCCACCCGATATAGTCGCCGACATTTTTGGCGAGAAGGTTATACTTCCGTTGAAGCCGATTGTCTGCGTGACGTTGCGTTTATAACCCGTCGTGCCGTTGTTGACGTATGCCAGATTATAGTTGATGTTGTAGTTAAAACCAAAGTTCCACGGCAGCGAGAAGTCGTAGTATGCCTGCGCCATGTATTGTCGTCGGAGCACAGGATCCATCGTGCCGTAGGGGTCATAGAATGGGTTGGTGTACTCGGGCGGAATACTATTGATGTCGTTTATCGCGGGTTGCGACGAGTCGCGCGACTGGAACGTATAACCGAAACTCCATCCTGTGCTGACGATGCGGCCCAGGTTGCCTCGGCTCCAGGTGAGCTTATTGTAGCGACGTCCCTCGGGAGTCACCTCATAGGGGTCGAGCACGGCACGCAGGTTGATACCGAACTTCTTTGAGATTGTCGAGCGCAATGACAACGAGATGTTCGACAACTTCATCGAGTCGGCCAGGAAATTATACGATCCGCCGATGCTCAGGTCGTCGATAATCTTAATCTTCTTCACACCCGTTGAGTCGCGCTTGCTCAACACCTTTGCCTCGAGGCTCTGCGAGATGTTGAAGGTCATCGCTGCGCTACGTCCCGATGTGGGTACGCCGAATGCATTGTTCGTGAACGGTGAATATACTGTCACACGTCCCGTAGAGTCGCTCTGCACGGTCTCGTAATAGCCATACTTCTGATCGCTGAAATCGGGGGCGTATGAGAACGAAACAGATGGCGTGATGGTGTGGCGCAAGGCCTGCAACTTGAAGTCCTTATACTTCTCCTTGACCTGCCACTGTCCGTAGATTACCGTTGAGGCTGAGACGCCGGCGTTATAGTTATACAAACGATAGAAGCCATACTCGGGATCGAGATTTTCCACCTGATTGGTCACGGGATTCCACTCCTTGTCCACCTTCTTGAAGTACCAACGCTCCGAATAGTTGATATTCGGCGTGATGGTAAGGTGGTTCAGCACGTTGAACGACGCCTGAATGGGTATGGTGTGCTGCACGCCGTGGCGCATATTGTCCAGCGTCTCGCGAGAGAAGATGTCGCCCTCCTTCGCCTGTATCGAGTTCGTCAGTTTGGCAGCATAACTCATAGAGATCTTCTCATACCAGCGCTCCTTGCCTATGCGGTTCTTGCGCTTTAAGGGGAAGAACTTCGATACGTTGAACGATACGTTGGGTAGTGTTACGGAGATTGCCTTGGTCTGCGAGTTTTGCGACACGGCCATATTCATCGACAGCGAGAAGGGTGTGCCTGCCCAATTCTTCGAGTAGGCGATCGACGAGTTGGTCTGCGTAGCAAGCATGTCGTTGAGCGAGGTGGCCGAATAACGGCTATATCCGCTTGAGGTAAGATTCACCGATGCCGAGAAGGTCGAACCGGGGTTGGCCTTGGCATCCTGCGAGTGAGTCCACTGCAGTCGGAAGTTATTCTGCTTGACGAAGTCGGGATCGCCCTTGTCGCCTGAGCGGATGCTTGAGTAGTCGAGTGTGAAGTTACCTGTGTATTTGTATCGCTTGATATAGCGAGATGTAGCCTGCACCTCCCACGAACCGAGTGTATAGAAACCTCCCGTAAGCGCAAGGTCCATATAATCGCTTAGTGTGAAGTAGTAGCCCAAACCACGCATATAGAATCCGCGTCGTGCCTCCTCGCCGTATGACGGCATCAGAATACCCGACTTAGGTCCGCTGCTCAAGGGGAAGAAACCCTCGGGCAGACCCAGGAAGGGGATATCCACATCCTCGATGACGAGGTGACCGCCACCCATAATGACCTTGCCCTTGTCGCCGGGGATAACCTTTGCTTTGGACATATAGTAGTAGAAGTGGGGATGGTCGGTCTCGTCGCAGGTGGTGTACATACCATCTGCGATGTGGATCGTATTATCCTCCATGCGCTTCACGTCGTGGCCAATGAGCCAGCCGTCGCCCTGCTGTGTGGCGATACCCTTGATCTTGGCGCGCTCGGTCTCGATGTTGTAGGTGATCGTATCCATATTGAGCGATGTCTCGCCCTGCGTGAACAGCGGTCGTGTAATGACGACCTCGCCATCTACCGAGTCGGTCTTGCCGTAGGCGTAGATGCTCTTCTGGTCGAGGTCGATGTTCATATAATCGGCCTGCAGATTCATATTGTCGTAAGTCACGTCGCCCTTCTCGTAGATATAGACCTTGTTGTTGCGTAAATCGTAGAACAACGAGTCGGTGGCGTGGCCCGTAATCATCTTGTCAAGACCCGATACAGCCTTGCGGCGTGAGGCGGTATCGCGAGGCTCGGCGAGGGTGTCGCTCTCGGCTGCAGCGATGCGTAGCGAGTCCCGCGAACGTATGGTATCCTGGCGTGACGAGATGGCCCTGCGAAGGGTCGCGGCGTGTTGCATCGGCACAAATCCGAAAGTGAATTGCACCAATAGCAGCACAACGGCCACAGAAAGGAGATATTTAACGTTTAATTTACCCAAAATCTCAATAATTTTTTGTACCTTTGCCGACGAGTCGGCAAAACCGCCCGGATGGGGCTCTCGGCCCTGTTTCGGAGCAGTGTTTTAACCGACAAATATAGCGTTTTTTTATCTAATATCGCTAATTATAAGGCAGTTTTTTATGAAACGGAAAGTCGTTTGTATGCTTATGCTTCTTGCCGCGGCGCTCTTTGCATGGCCCGTACTTGCTCAAAATAATGAAGCAGGTGTGCGGGTTATTGTCATTGACGCGGGCCACGGAGGTAGCGCTTTCCCCGGTGCGGTCTATGGCGGCGTGAAGGAGAAAGATATAAACCTTGCCGTTGCATTGAAGCTCGGAGCGCTGATCGAGAAGGAACTGCCGACCGTAAAGGTGGTCTATACCCGCAAGAGCGATAAGGCGTTGGGTAAGTCGCTGAATGAGGATCTCACGGCTCGCGCCAATATAGCCAATGAAGCTGGTGGTGATTTCTTCATCTCGATTCACGCCAATGCAGCACCCAAGGCTACCTCGGTACAGGGTGCCGAGACCATCATAATGGGTGAGAGTGCCAAGGAGACCAAGTATAACGAGGAGGTGCTATACGACAACAACAAGGACGAACTGATCGATATGTCGGATGAGAATACAGCCGCTATGGTGCGAGCATATATTCAGAATCTGCAGTTTACATACGGCGAGTATAGTGAGATGATGGCGCGAATAATGCAGTCGCACTATCAGAAGGGTGGTCGCAAGGTGCGTACCGTCAAGCGACAACTGCTTAAGGTGCTCTATGCAACCGATATGCCCAGCGTACTGACCGAGTTGGGCTTTATGTCGAACAAGAGCGAGTTGGCGTATATGAACTCCGAGAAGGGGCAGAATGCCTATGCCCGTATGTTGTGCGATGCCGTGAAGGAGTATGTGGGTCATATCGACCGTCTGGCAGGTGTTAGTACTCCCGTTGTCGCCGCAGAGCCTGCACCGCAGACTCCTGCGGAAGAGCCAAAAGCACAGGACTCGAAAGCTCAGGAGATAGCAAAGCCGCAGCCCGCCGTGGAGAAGAAGGTTGAGCCGAAGAGTGAGGACAAGGTGCAGAGCGGCTATACGATTCAGTTGCTGGCTTCGGACAAGAAGATTAGCAGTAAGGATAGTCAGTTCAAGAGTTACCGCTCGAAGGTGGAGTGCTACGTGGGCGGTGGCGTGCTGAAATATAAATATTGCTACGGTAGTTATCCTACGCGTCAGGCGGCACAGCGCGACCTGGCGGAGGTGAAGCGTTCGTTCAAGGATGCTTTTGTGGTGCGCTACGAGGGTGGCAATATCGTAAAGTAGAGATAAAAAGAGAAACAATATGAAACGAGAAGTAAAAGTTGGTTTGTTTGCCGTGGCCGTATTGTTTGTCGGCTGGGGCGTTGTCCGATTCTTGAAGGGCGCAGAGGTATTTAGCAGTAGCAATACGTATTATGCCTACTACACCCAGGTGGGTGGTTTGCAGCCCGCATCGCACGTTATGATCTCTGGTGTGGCGGTGGGCGCTGTGTCGAGTGTTACACTGAATGAGGACCCTGCGAATGGTGTTGAGGTGGAGTTTACGGTCAATAAGCGATATCAGATTCCCACCGATTCGAAGGCTCGCATCTTCACCGACGGATTGATGGGTGGCAAGGCTATCGAGATTGTCTATGGTTCAGCAGCGGAGTATGTGCCCAAGCATGGCACTATCGAGTCGGCCGTGAGCACCGATCTGTTTGAGGTCGCTTCGTCGGAGTTGGACTTCCTGAATGAAAAGATTGCCGAGGTTGTCGGAGGTCTTACCGAGACTCTCAATGGCGTGAATACCCTTTTGAGTGAAAATACCTCTTCACTTACCAATATTGTGCAGAATGTCGATGGCGTTACGGGCAATGTCAACGCTCTGCTTGCCAACGAGCGTGAGCATCTGGAGCAGGCGCTGTCGTCGTTGAGCAAATTCTCGCAGAGCCTGGGCGATAATGCCGACGAGGTGGGTGGAATTATTGATAACCTCAACAGCTTCTCTTCGGATCTGGCAAAGGCTAATCTGGCTGCCGAGCTGGAGAGCGCCGTTGGTCATCTTAATGAGATCCTTGCATCTGTGGAGCAGAAGGATGGTAGCGTTGGTAAGTTGCTCAACGATGGTGAGTTGTACGATAACCTCACCTCGGCAAGCAATAACCTTTCGGCATTGCTGGAGGATTTGCAGGCTAACCCCCATCGTTATATCAATATCTCTGTGTTTGGCTCTAACCCCACAAAGAAGGTTGAGAAAGCCAAGGCCAAGGCCGAGAAGCGAGCTATCAAGCGTGCTGACGAGTTGGCCGAGAAGGAGTATGAACAGCAGATGAAGTCGTTGCGCAAAGACCAGTAGGGATGCTGATGATGATATATCCCGTAAATTTTGAACAAAAGATAGGCTTCGACCGCGTGCGTGAGCAGGTGGCGGCGCTCTGTTCGATGCAGGTTGCGCGCGAGATTATTCTCGCCGAGCGCTTCTCCACCTCTCGCTCCGAGATTGAGCGTCGGCAGGAGATTGCCGACGAGATGCGTGTGCTGCTGATGCTTGACCCCGATGCTCCGCGCGATGAGTTTCCCGACGTGGAGGCCATCGTGGCGAAGATAGGCGTCGAGGGCACATTCCTTACTACGGAGGAGGTCGTCGTTCTGCGTCGTGCGCTTACGGCTGTGGGTAATATGGTGGGCTTTGTGATGAGCCGCTCGGAGAGCCAGTACCCTCGCCTAAGAAAGCGTAGCGAGAGTGTCTGCATCTTCCCCGATGTGGTGCGTCGCATCAATCAGCTGGTGGATGACGATGGCGAGATTCGCGATGGCGCCTCGCCCGAATTGGTGCAGATACGTCGTGCCATACGCGAGCATGAGGGACAGGTTACAAAACGACTTAATCAGGTGCTCAATAACGCCAAGCGTGCCGGCATTGTCGATGCCGATGCTATGGTGTCGATTCGTGACGGCAGGGCCGTTATCCCCGTTTCGGCGGGTAATAAACGCAAGCTGAACGGCTTTATTCACGATGAGTCGGCTACGGGTAAGACATTTTATATCGAGCCCGTAGAGATTGTTGAGCTCAATAATCAACTGCGCGAGTTGGAGTATGCCGAGCGCCGTGAGATTGTGCGCCTGCTGACCGAGTTTACCGAGGAGTTGCGTCCCGATGCCGAGCCTATAGCCCAGGCAGGAGTGTATCTGGCCGATATGGATGCCGTGCGAGCCAAGGCGCGTTGGGCTATCGAGAACGGAGCGGGCAAGCCTGTGGTGTCGCTGGATGATAGATTGGTCTTGCATGAGGCCTTTCATCCGCTGCTGGCGCAGACCCTGAAGCGTGAAAACAAGGAGTTGGTTAAGTTGGATATGCAACTCGACCGCGAGAAACATATATTGGTTATTTCGGGCCCCAATGCAGGTGGAAAGTCAGTCTGCTTGAAGACTACGGGCATGGTGCAGTATATGTTCCAGTGCGGATTTCCCGTCACGGCGGGACAGATGAGTGAGCTGCCCGTCTTTGAGAGCTTGTGCCTCGATATTGGCGATGAGCAGTCGATGGATAACGACCTCTCGACCTACTCGTCACACCTGCTCAATATGAAGGCCACGTTGCAGCAGGCTTCGCCTCGCACGCTGGTGCTTATCGACGAGTTTGGCTCAGGTACGGAACCCGTCATCGGCGGTGCTATTGCCGAGGCTATACTCGAGAGATTGTTGGAGAAGGGTTGCTATGGAGTCATTACCACCCACTACTCGAACATCAAATATTATGCTACGGGCACGGACGGCATAGCCAATGGCGCTATGATGTTCGATGTGCAGAATATACGCCCGCTGTTTAAGTTGGAGCAGGGTAAGCCCGGCAGTTCGTTTGCTGTGGAGATTGCCCGCAAGATAGGCCTTCCAGAGGATATTATCCGCTCGGCAAGCGATAAGGCGGGTAGCGACCACATCAACCTTGAGCGTCAGTTGCGAGAGATTGCACGCGATCGTCGCTATTGGTCGCAGAAGCGTGATCGCATACGCCTCACGGACCGTAAGGTGGAGGAGCTGGAGTCGAGTTATACCGAGCAATTGGCACGTATTCGCGAGGAGCGCAAGCAGATCCTGCACGAAGCGAAGGCCGAGGCACAGCGACTTATCGCCGATGCCAACCGCCAGATTGAGAATACTATCCGCACCATCAAGGAGGCACAGGCCGAGAAGGAACTTACGCGTTTGGCGCGCCGCGAGCTGGAGGAGTTCAAGGAGGCTGTCGAGAGCGTAGGCTCATCGTTCGATGGCGAGAAGGTGGAGCGCGAGATGGAGCGACTGATGCGTCGCAAGGCACGCCGCGAGGAGGATAAGAAACGTCGTGGTCAGGCTCCTGCGGAGAAACCACAGGAGGTAGCACCTGCACCAAAACCTATTGAGGTCGGGGCTAAGGTGCGCATAGCAGGTCAGGAGATGCCTGGTGTGGTTCAGAGTATCAAGGGCCGCAAGGCGCAGGTAGCATTCGGACAGATCATGACCAAGGTCGATTGCGATAAGTTGGTCGTTGTGTCCAATGCCGAGTATAAGAAGGCAGTGAAACCCGTCACTCCCCGCACGGTGTTGTCGGTAGATATATCGAGCCGTAAACTTAATTTCCGCGATAGCGTCGATGTGCGCGGTATGCGTGCCGTGGAGGCTCTGGAGGTTGTGCAGGACTTGATCGATGATGCGCTGATGGTTGGCGTAGGCGGTGTGACCATCCTACACGGAAAGGGTACGGGAGCACTGAAGGAGGAGATACGCCGTTACTTGCGTTCGATCTCGGAGGTTGCTTCGGCTACGGACGAGCACGCTGATCGTGGCGGAGCGGGTATTACGGTTGTAAGATTTCATACAAACTAGATAGATGAGATACCTATTGTCGGACATAGCACGCATGTGTGGCGGTGAGCTACGTGGCAAGGATTGCTGGGTGGGTGATGTTGTCACCGACTCACGTCGCTATGCCTTTGGTGCAGGGGCAATGTTTGTAGCCATGCGTGGCAAGAACCACGATTCGCATGACTATATCGATGCGATGTATCGCTCGGGCGTGAGAGCCTTTATGGTCGAGCGTCAGGGCATCGTTGCCGAGGATGCTGGCTATGTATGCGTGGATAATGCCCTGGAGGCGTTGCAACGTCTGGCGGCAGCACATAGAGCTTCGTTCCGTGGTACGGTAGTAGGTATTACAGGCTCTAATGGCAAGACCATCGTCAAGGAGTTGACCGCTCGCGCCCTGCCTGCGGGAACAAGACTTGTCGCCTCGCCGATGAGTTATAATTCGCAGTTGGGTGTTGCTCTGTCGCTGCTGATGATTGAGGGTGACGAGGATGTGGCTCTCATTGAGGCTGGCATCTCCGAAGTGGGCGAGATGGAGCGCCTGGAGCGTATGATTCGTCCCGATGTGGTCGTTATGACCTCGATAGGCGATGCTCATCAGGCCAACTTCGAAAGTGTTGAGCAGAAGGTAAAAGAAAAACTCATTTTAGCACGTCATGCTCGTCGCGTGATTTTTCATTCGGATTACGCGGAGGTGTCGAAGGTGCTTGCTCAGATGCAGTTGCCATTTGTCGATGCGGCGTTGGAGGAGGTTGAAAATCAGCCCCTGCTCAATGAGGTGAAGCGCACTAATCGTCAGTTGGTAAAGGCTCTGTGTCATGAGCTGGGACGTGAGTGTACTCTGCCCGATGGCTTTGATGTTGCTATGCGCCAGGAGGTTAAGGAGGGCGTCTATGGCTCAACGATTATTAACGATTCGTATAATTCCGATATAAACTCTTTGGCACTTGCACTCGACATGTTGCGTTCGGTAGCACTTGGTGGCCGTACGCTTGCTGTTGTGTCCGACATCTTGCAGAGTGGCATGGCCGATGAGGAGTTGTATGAGCGCGTGGCATATCTTGTCCAGCGTGCCGAGGTGGATCTGTTTATTGGCGTAGGTGAGCGTATCAAGGCTCATAGTGAAAAATTCAAGTGCGAGAGCCGTTTCTATTCTACGACCGATGATCTGATGCGAGCACTCACGCACGAAGATATTGAGGGTCGTACGATTCTGCTCAAGGGTAACCGTCGTTCGCGCTTTGAGACGCTGTGTCATCAGTTGGAGCGTCGCAGCCACACCACCACGTTGGAGGTGAACCTCGATGCTATGACCCATAATGTTGGTTACTTCCGTCGTTTCCTGCCGATGAACCACCGCCTGGTGGCTATGGTCAAGGCGCATAGTTATGGTGCGGGCGATGTCGAGGTGGCGCAGTTGATGCAACGCCTGGGCGTAAGTTATCTCGCCGTGGCATTTGCCGATGAGGGTATTGTGTTGCGTGAGAAGGGGATCACGATGCCTATCGTGGTGCTTAATGCAGATGCCGGTAGTTTTGATAAGATGGTGGCTCATTCGCTTGAGCCGGAGATATATAGTTTCCACTCGCTGGAGGATTTTTCGCGTAGCGTCGAGCGCTATGGAGCGCAGGCCTATCCCATTCATATAAAACTGGATACGGGTATGCACCGTTTAGGCTTTGTCGAGGACGAGGTGGAGGAACTGATTGAGCGCATAAAGCAAAACCGTGCCGTTCGTGTGGCAAGCATATTTGCTCATCTGTCGTGTGCCGATGATCCTGCGCAGGATGATTTTACACGTGGGCAGATTGCTTTGTTCGATACGTTGAGCGGTCGTATTGCAGAGGCTTTGCCATACGATGTTATTCGCCACACGGCCAACTCTGCCGCCATAGAGCGGTTCCCCGAGGCTACATTTGATATGTGCCGTTTGGGCTTGGGCCTGTATGGCTATGGCTATGAGCATAATGATGAACTGCAACCCGTTGCCACACTCAAAACCCGTATCGTGCAGTTGCGTCGTCGCTCCTCGGGCGAGCCGATAGGCTATGGCCGCAGTCAACGTCTGGAGCGTGATAGCGTAATCGCAACTATCCCCGTGGGTTATGCCGATGGCGTGGATCGCCACCTGGGCGGAGGTCGTTGGTCAATGCTTGTGGCAGGGCACGCAGCACCTACCGTGGGGCGTATCTGTATGGATAGTTGTATGATTGACGTTACCGATATTGAGGGCGTCAAGGAGGGTGATGAGGTGGTGATCTTCTCGCCTGTGCGTGGAAACACATTAGAGGATATGGCCGCGGTGCTAGGCACTATCTCGTATGAGATTATGACCTCCATTGCAGCCCGAGTAAAGAGAATATACGTAAGAGAATAATGGCCGAGAAGGGTGTATTATATATGATTCCGTGTCCGATTTCGGACTCTACTGCGGTGTATGACGTGGTGCCGGAGGCAAATCGTGGGGTGATCGACTCGCTCGACTACTTCATTGTCGAGAATGTCCGTTCGGCACGTCGCTTCCTCTCGAAGGCAGGTATTGCTCGCAAGATTGACGAGTTGGAGTTCGTAGAACTCAACGAACATACCGTAGCAGGTGCCGCCATCGAGGCTATGGTGCGTCCTATCGAACAGGGTCGCTCGGCAGGCGTTATCTCGGAGGCGGGAGTGCCGGGTGTCGCCGATCCCGGAGCGTTGGTTGTTGAGGCGTGTCATCGCCGAGGTATCCGTGTGGTGCCCTTGGTGGGCCCCTCGTCAATCCTATTGGCTATGATGGCGTCGGGACTCAATGGTCAGTCCTTCGCCTTTAATGGTTACCTGCCCGTGAAACCGCCCGAGCGCAGCAAGGCGCTGAAGGCGTTGGAGCGCCGAGCTCACGCAGAGCATCAGTCGCAGATATTTATCGAGGCACCGTACCGCAACGAAAAACTTATGGAGCAGATGTTGCAGGTCTGCTCGCCGGATACTCTTTTGACGGTTGCGTGCGATATAACCTCGCCCGAGGAGTTGATTCGTACACTCTCGATTAAGGCTTGGCGCGCTGAAGGTGTGCCCGATATTGCCAAACGACCCACTATATTTATTATAGGTTAGGGTTGGGCATACAATTTGCGCCACATATATAGAAAATAATGATAAAACAGACAGATATGACAGACAAGAAAGTTATGGATCAGGACGTTATGGATCAGGAGGGCTTTAATGAAGCAGAGGGTTCTTCATCATGCGAAGGCACTCCCTGCGACAATATGGCAGACGAGACTGATGCCACCACTGACACAATGGCAGAGGGTGGCGAGGAGACTGCGTCGCAGCAGGCAGAGCCCACGCCCGAGGAGGTTATCGCCGTATGGCGAGATAAATATATGCGCCTGCAGGCCGAGTTTGACAACTATCGTAAGCGCACCCTGCGCGAGAAGATGGATCTTGTAGCCAGCGGTGGACAGGATGTAATTAAATCTATACTCTCGGTTCTGGACGATATGCATCGTGCCGTAGCCGCATCAGAGAAGAGTGAAGATATTATGGCTCTGCGCGAGGGCGAGCGTCTGGTGTTGCAGAAGTTCGAGGAGGCTCTGCGCCAGAAGAATGTTTCGGAGATCGAGGCACAGGATAAGGAGTTTGACCCCGACTTCCACGAGGCTGTGGCGCGCTTTGCTGCAGGCGAGGATAAGAAGGGTAAGGTCATCGATGTCGTGCAGCGTGGTTATATGCTGGGCGATAAGGTTTTGCGTTATGCAAAGGTTGTTGTAGGAGAATAAGCGTGTTATAGATAGAAAACTATGGCAGAGAAAAGGGATTATTACGAGGTGTTGGGCGTTGAGCGTAACGCCAATGCCGATGAGATAAAGAAGGCCTACCGTAAGGCGGCCATAAAGTATCACCCTGACAAGAATCCGGGTGATAAGGAGGCCGAGGAGAAGTTCAAGGAGGCAGCCGAGGCGTACGACGTCTTGTCTAATCAGGAGAAGCGTGCACGCTACGATCAGTTTGGTCACGCCGGTATGAGCGGTGCCGCAGGTGGCGGTTTCGGTGGCGGCTTTGGCGGTGGCTTCTCTATGGAGGATATCTTCTCGCAGTTCGGCGATATATTTGGAGGTCACTTTGGTGGCTTCTCGTCACGTGGTGGTGGCGGTCGCAGAGTAAATCGTGGCTCGGATATTCGTGTGAAGGTTAAACTTACGCTGTCGGAGATTGCCAACGGCACCACCAAGAAACTCAAGATCAGCAAGACCATAGCGTGCGATAAGTGTGGCGGAACGGGTGCCAAGGACTCTTCATCGTATGCTACCTGCTCGACGTGTAACGGTACGGGAGTAGTAAACCGTGTGGAGAATACCTTCTTTGGTCGTATGCAGACGCAGAGCGTATGTCCCACGTGTGGTGGTGAGGGTAAGACCATCACAGCAAAGTGCGACAAGTGTTCGGGCGAGGGCGTAGTGCGTGGTGACGAGGTTGTTGAGATCAAGATTCCCGCAGGTGTTGGCGAAGGTATGGCCGTAACGGTTCAGGGCAAGGGTAATGCTGCCCGCCGTGGTGGTATTAACGGCGACCTGCTGGTGATGATTGACGAGGAGCGTAACCCCGAGTTGGTGCGTGATGGCAACGACTTGATTCACAATCTCAACCTTCCCATTACCACTTGTATTTTGGGTGGCGAGGTGGAGGTGCCCACCATTGACGGTAAGGCCAAAATCAAGATTTCGGCAGGTACGCATGCCGGCAAGGTGTTGCGCCTGCGTGGCAAGGGTCTGCCCGATGTGAATGGCTATGGTCGAGGCGATATTCTCATCGTTGTCGATATCACCATTCCGTCGTCACTTACTTCCGAGGAGCGCAAACTGGTGGAGAAACTCTCGGAGCAGCCTCACTTCAAGAAGGCCGAGAGTGTCGAGGAGCAGAATATCTTCGAAAGGATGAAGAATTTTTTTAGATAATTAACCTCTTTAGTGCGGCCTTTGGTTATCAGGGTCAGCGCAAAGGGCATTGGATAATATAAACTTTAAATAATAAGAGTTATGGGATTTTTCTCACCGCACAAGCGTCACGCTAACAAGTTTAATTACATCCCTCGTTACTACGACCCTGCCAAGGAGGAGCGTGAGTTGCGTCGTGCCGAGTTGCGTGGCGAACGTATGGATGATGAGGGGGAGTACAAGCCTGGAAAGTATATTCAGGCCAAGCGTGAGGCTCGTGAGTTGCGCCGTATGCAGGAGCAGAAGGAGCAGCGTGCCGACAAGCGCATGAAGATGTGGACGATGGGCGTGGGATTGATTCTTATAGCGATATTTATCTATATCCTGGTGCCTCGCATTGGTGCTATCTTCGAGATGGCAACCTCCTCTTCTGCTGCGGCCAAGCAGTTGGAGCGTGGGCTGAATGAGTATAAGGAGTTTGATCCATACGCACCTATTATCATCGTGCCTAATGACTATCAGGAGGGCGATGAGTTGGAGATTACGGATATAGAGTTTGAGTAAAACATCCCCCAAACCCTAAATGGAGAACAAAATACGATTGCTACCCGAGATTGTTGCCAACCAGATTGCGGCTGGCGAGGTCGTGGATAATCCAGCATCTGCCATAAAGGAGATGATGGAGAACTCCATCGACGCGGGCGCGTCGTCTATTACAGTGAACTTCCGTAATGCGGGTTTGGAACTTATCCAGATCGTGGATAATGGTTGCGGTATGTCGCCTATGGATGCCCGTATGGCCTTCGATCGTCACGCAACGAGTAAGATTGAGACCTTCGAGGATGTCTATCGTCTGCAGACTTTCGGCTTCCGTGGTGAGGCGTTGGCATCTATCGCTGCCGTGGCACAGGTGGAACTTCGCACACGTCAGGCAGAGGATGAGATCGGCTCGGTGACCATAGTCAATGGAGGCGAGTTCATTTCGCAGACTCCTACGATGTGCCCCGTGGGTTCGCAGTTTCTGGTGCGCAATCTCTTCTATACGGCTCCGGCACGTCGTAAGTTCAATAGCGATCGCACCAAGATGGTCAATGCCATCAAACGTGTGTTCCGTCAGGTGGCTCTGTGCAATCCGCAGATTCGATTCTGCCTGATGTCAAACGATATGCCCATCATCACGCTTGAGGCAGGGTCGTTGATGGAGCGTATCATTGGTGTTGTGGGGCGTCATATCAAGAACAACCTGCTGGAGGTGGATGTGGATACCACCATTGTCAAGGTGCAGGGATATGTGGGTCGTCCTTCGGCGGCGAAGCAGAAGAATACGGAGCAGTACCTATTCGTAAATGGCCGTTACTTCAACTCGCCACGTCTCTATCGTGCCATTATGAAGGCCTACGAGAAGTTGATACCGGAGAAGGATGCACCATCGTATTTCCTCTATCTTACGCTCGACCCAGAGCGTGTGGATGTGAACGTGTCACCGCATAAGACCGAAGTGCATTTTGCCGATGCCGACGAGGTGAACCAGATTGTTACGGCAGCCGTTCGTAGTACGCTGGCCAAGAGTGGTAGTGTGGCAATGATGGACTTCGATAATAATGTGGCCATAGATATTCCCGTGCTGGGATCCTCGTCGCCTGCAATATACGCCGAGCCCAAGAGCACCTCGCTCAAGGACTATAACCCCTTCCGCGATGATTATATCAGCGTGGAGGAGAATTCAACTGAGGTTGAAGGTGCGTTTGATGATCCGTTTGAGTTGGCTCATCGCAGTGCGGTAAAACCTGTTGTTACGCTCGCCTCTCGGCAGCAGTCGGCAGCCAAGCGCGACAGTCTGCGTGATGTGTCGTGGAGCGAGATTATGTCGGACAGCGCTTTTTCACTCTCGGCTACACCCGTAACACCGAGCGAGCAGACCAAGGAGGAGTATCAGGAGATTGAGTCCTCGTTTATCGAGCCTGAGGCTTCGGAGATTGTGCTCGATGATACGATGACGGAGAGCCGTCTGGAGTTTATTCCGTCGGCGATGCAGTCGCAGATTGAGTATGAGACGGCGTTGGAGTTTTCGTCGGTTGTGCCTCTCAAGGGTGGTTATGCCATTGCTATGAGCGCGGGTCGCACTATGGTGGTGGATCTTAAGCGCGTGAAGGAGCGATTGTTGTATGACGATTATATTGCAATGCTCAGTGCGGGCAGTATGGCTTCGCAACGACTGCTCTTCCCCGAGGTGTTGACTCTTGCGGAGGATGATTATCAACTTCTGTCGGAGCACGAGGTGGAGTTTGCCGCTCTGGGCTTTGATATGACGTTGCAGGGAGATGGCCGTGTCGAGTTGCAGGGAGTGCCGTCGAGCGTTGTCGGTGAGCAGGCCGATACGTTGCTCTACGATCTGTTGCACGATGTGCAGCTCAGCGGTGATGCTGTGGAGCGTATGCGTAGCGATATGGCTCGTGTTATGGCTTCGCGTGCAGCGCGCATCCCAGGTAATATTACAGCGGCCGAGGCACAGGATATGCTCGATCGTCTGTGTAAATGTGAGAATTATAGCTTTACCCCCTCGGGACGTAGCATCATGGCAGAGATTACTCTCGAGGAGTTAAAGTCAAAATTAAATTAACAGCCGACTGTCGGCACTAAAGTTATGTACGCTTATAGACAACCATCCACCCCGCCGGTGGTAAAAAATATTATCATAGCCAACTGTGTCGCACTGCTGGCTACTACGCTCTTACCCTTTGGCGATGAGTTGCTTGCCCGCTTTGCTCTGTTTAACATCGAGAGCCCATTCTTCCACAGTTATCAGATCTTCACATATATGTTCCTGCATGGGGGCATATCGCATCTGTTCTTTAATATGTTTGCACTGTGGATGTTCGGCCGTCAGTTGGAGTATGAGCTGGGGTCGCAACGTTTCTTCACCTACTATATGGTCTGTGGTGTCGGTGCAGCCCTTCTGCAGATGGGCGTGGGCTATGCCGAGTATCAGCACGCCGTAGCAGCTGGTGGTATGCAGTCAGCTATGCATTTGTTGTATGTGCCTACCGTGGGCGCATCGGGTGCGGTGTTTGGTCTGCTGCTGGCTTTTGGTGTGTTGCATCCCAACAATGTTATTATGCTTATCTTCCCTCCCATTGCGCTTAAGGCGAAGTGGTTTGTGTTGATATATGGATTGCTGGAACTCTTCTTCGGTCTGTCGGGTTATCAGTCGGGTGTGGCTCACTTTGCTCACCTGGGCGGTATGCTTTGGGGACTGGGTCTGCTCTATTGGTGGCGTAAACAGCGTAAGATATTCTTCTAACAGATGGCAGACTATTACGGTAGATCATACTCCTCGCCCAGCGGACGGCGTAGGAATCAGCGTTCGGCATCGGGGCTGCTCCTTGATATTGTGATGGGAGTGGTTACGCTGTGCGTGGTGGCGCTGTTCATCGCTACGTTATTCGTGCCGACGCTCGACCCGCGTGAGTGGAGTACGCTCTCGACGTTGGGCCTTATCGCTCCGTTTGTCTATGCTGCGCAGGCTCTTTTGACGCTCTATTGGATCGTACGCTGGCGTGTTGCTGTGGCTACGTTGATGGTCATTGTGTCGCTGTGTGGAGTATTCTCGGTGTCGCTGTTCTACAAGCTGGAGTTGCGCCGTGTATATACCGAGCCGAATCTGCGTCCGCGCTACGACAGCCGTGCGCTGAAGGTGATGTCGTATAATGTGCGTAGTTTCATAGGCGACAACGGAGAGCGTTGCATCGACTCTGTGGTGTCGATGATCAAGGCATTGAACCCCGATATTCTGTGCCTTCAGGAGATGGGCTTTAGCGATATTGCCGACTCTCTGCTCTCGCCGCTTCATCCTATGCCCCGTTCGCTCTCGCGCACGGAGTTAAGCCCCGCAATATATAGCCGCTATCCGATTATTAGGGCAGGACGTGTGGACTCATTGAAGGAGTTTGTATGGGCAGATGTTGTGGTAAAGCGAGGCACGCAGGAGGATACACTCCGTATCTACAACTCGCATCTTCACTCGACGGCTATTCGTCGTGACGACAGCGAGTATATCGAGCGTCACGCCTATCTGGATGATAGCCTTGGCAAGGTGCGCAGTATCATCACGCGTCTGGCCGAGAATAATGCGCTGCGAGCTGCGCAGGCTGACACGTTGGCACTGATGGTGGCCTCGTCGCCATATCCTGCCATTGTCTGTGGCGATTTCAACGACACTCCCATATCCTATACCTATCGCACGGTGGCACGTCCTATGCGCGATGCCTTCCGTTGGGCAGGGCGTGGATATTCGCATACGTATCGCGGATTCTTCGATATGTTGCGTATCGACTATATCCTGGCTGGCGAGGAGTTTGAACCCCTGTCGTATGAGGTTATAGATTCGTGGACGCTGGAGCAGACTACGGTACGCCGAGCAGGTCAGCGCGACACGGTATGGCGCCGTTCGTATGGCAACCAGATGGCTATGCCCACCCTGGAGCAGGCTCTTCAGGCGCAAGAGCAGATAGTGCGAGACTCGCTTGGCGAGAGGATAGATAACGGTGTGCGTTACTCGGACCACTATCCCGTATTTGCACGTTTGTTGTATAATGGAAAAACCAATTAACCCAAATAGCTATGATTCTTGATTCATTGAAAAACAAGGCGCAGTATGCGTCGCTTCACCCTCGCTTTAAGCAGGTATTTGATTTTATCGACAATAACGACGTAGCAGCGTTGCCCTGTGGCCGTCACGATATCGATGGCGACAACATCTTCGTAAGCGTTCAGGAGCTGGATCTGCGTGAGGTATCGCAGGCTCGTCTGGAGTTGCATCGTAAGTATATCGACATTCAGCTCTTGCTCGCAGGTCCTGCTGAGGTATTCGGCTGGAGCGAGAAGAAGGATTGCCTTACCCCCGAGACCGAGTTCGACGAGGCTAAGGATATTCAGCTCTTCACCGACATCCCGCAGTGCTTCTACTCTGTTGCCGAGGGTCAGTTCTCGATTCTCTTCCCTGAGGATGGTCACGCCCCGATGCTCGGCGAGGGTCACGTTAAGAAGTGTATCTTCAAGGTAGCTTTGTAAGTTCAGATACGACAAAATAAAAGAGGTTGTCCCGATGGGGCAACCTCTTTTTTTATTAGGTGTTGATTAGTAGTTCAGCGTCATGCCATCAACCCATAGTGTACTCTTCGAACCACCGGTGAAGTAGTCGCCAAGCATACTTGCTGCACACGACACGATGATGTGCGTAGGCTTGCGGGATGTTGAGGTGTATTCGATAGGTATCTCAACCTTGATCCAACCGTCGGTTGTCTTGTCGCTTACATAGGCACCATAGCCGATAACGGCAGGTGATGCGGGGTTGAAGAATGTGCTGCGATCCGTGGTGTTGATCTGCACGGGGCTCTCGGGCGTTCCGCCGTATGTGCGGTAGTCCCAATCACCAAGTGCTACAAATACCTGGCAGCGGTCCATATCACCCTCCTTTACGGGGTCATTGTCGGGCGCACCGTTGAAGTGGTCGATGGGGCTGCTCTGGTACTTGAGCCACAACGTGAGCGAACGGGGTCGGAGCGTAAAGGGACGTCCGAAGTTCACCACGCCGCCCGTGGTGCCGATTACGCGGTCAAAATTGCCAGAGAAGATGTTTCCTGCGGCAAACTTAACGATCACATACTGCGACTCCAGTTTGGCCGAGTAATTACCATCCTTAAAGTTCTCGCCATCGGGGTTTGTAATTGAGTATGACGAACCTACGGTGGTTGAACCCTTGTTACCTGATCCCCACCACTTGGTCTGCAACTCGGCATTTGATGACGAAGGATCGTAGAATGAGTAGTATTTGTCCGACTCGTCGTGACTGAAAGTCTCGAAACTTGCGTTGGGTAACTGGCGAGCCTCCTCGGTAGTGAATGTACGGGGCTCGGTCTGGTTGTCACCGCTGTATGCATAGCACTCATAGGTGGTAAGCGGAGTAAGGTCCTCAATTGCGGCCGAGAAGTCACCACCATTGCTGGTGACCTTGTTGCCACTGATGTCGATCCACTCGCTATCACCCTTCTTGCGATACTTGAAACCATTCGCCTGCCCGGCAATACCCGTAGCGCGTACCCACGCTACGCCCGTCCATGCATCTACGCCCTTCAACTCAACTACGGTCTCCGTCTGCTCGATAAATATCATCCACTTCTCGCTGCGACCGTGGCTGGTAACTGTCACTTCGGCACCATTGGTAAAGTCCTTGAGTTTGGCGATTGCGGGGGAGTAAGTTGTTACCTCGCTGGGCCCGAGCTTGAGCGATGTGACGGTTATGTTCGACTTGCTCTCCGATGCATTTACGTAAGTTACAACGCGGCGGTTGGCAACATCTATCTCGCTGGCTCCCACCTGTCCCTTGACGGTGAAATAGCGCTCGATAGGTTGCTCGGCCTTGATAGTCCAGATGTAGTCCTGGTAGGTGCTGAGCGTTACGGAGAGATCGCTCGATAGGTCATGCTCGCCCGTAATATCCCACGATGGGGTTGTCTGCTCGTAGTCAAACGTCACCTCGCGGATGTTCACCCGCTTGATATCTACGGGTTCGCTCAATGTGATTGTCACGGTGCGCTTGTCGGAGTTGATCACTACCGCCGAGGCTCCATCGACCGTCATACCCGTAATCTTGGGAACGATAACCGGCAGCGGCAGGTCGTTCTCAATGCAACCAACAAGGGCGGCAAACAGCAATGTACATATTGTGAATATCTTTTTCATCCTCTATCTGCTATAAGTGTATTGACAAACCGATGCTGATATCGAGTAGGTCGAGTTTGAAGTTTGCTTTCGAGAAGTTGCGCGTACCGATAGTCTCGCCGTTCTTGATATATTTGGTGTTGTTATATGACACACCTCCGATACCTATCGAGACGTGGGTGCTGACATTGTTCATCGCAAAGATGACAATACCGGGATGTAGGCTTAATTTGATTTGATTGCTTTTGGTGTATGTATCCTGCGTCTGCTCGTTATAAATAAACTTCGTCTTGCCCGAAGTGTAGCCGAGCGTGATGTCGCTGAAAAGACCTATGCGACCCTTGTTGTCCAGACCGATGTATGAGCGGTGATAGATGGCTGTCTGCACGGATGACATATCGGCGTGAATATCCTCAACGTGAAACTCCAGATCGTCACTCAGAAAGTCCAGATCGCCATCCTGGATGTTGCCCGAGGCCGATGTGTACTGGAATCGCAAACCAATCGAGCGGTTGTCGTGGTATGAATACGCTACAAAGGGCGCAACCTTGGTGATTGAGCCGTTGGCATTGATGTTGTTGAGCAGGAGCATATACTCGCTGTTGTCGCTCGACATACTGATGTGTGAGATCTGCGCACCCAGCTGCCACTCGCCCTTGGGGATGATCAGGTGCTGCGACAGGCCTCGCGTCTTCTTCTTGCCCAGGCTATCGGTCTTTACAATCTTCGCACCGAGTTTGATGGTTTCACGCGGCTGCTTGGCGCGTTTAGGCTTATCTTGTGCCATCGCTCCTACGCTCATCATCAGAGCCGTAGAGAGGAGTAATATCTTAATAATTGCTTTCATCATATCGAACCTGTTATAAATAGTAAGCCAGTCCGAAACCGATGGACAGGATGTTTACCTTGAAATTGATCTGTGTCGTCTCGCGACTACCCTTATATACCTGATTGTGGGTCTGATCCACGCTGGTGTACTGCAAGCCGAGCATGCCGACATTCACCTCCACGGCAACGTGATCGTTGATGAAGGCCACCATGCCAGGGTTAAGACCCAGCGACAGCGAGTTGGACTTTTCGTACGTTCCCACAATGCTTGTGCCGTGGCCGTCGATAAGTTTGGCCTGGCCGGTGCTGTAGGCGAGCTGCGTCTCGTTGAAGAGTGCAAAGCGCTTGGACTCTCCCAGCGGGATATAGTTGCGATAGATGGCCATCGCGGAGAAGTCGTGGCTGAGCGTGTAGTAGTCCTTGACGTTGATATCTATCTCGTCGATGCTCAGATTTGCCGAATCAACCTTTAACAGATTGCGGCCATAGCCGAAACGCATACCAAGACCCATATTGTCACGAACCATATAGCAGAACATAGGGCTCACGGTAAAGCGGTAGCCGGTCGAGTTGATATCCTCGATAATCAGGAAATGATAATCCTCGTTCTTATGCGTTGAGTAGGCCACCTGACCTCCTATCATCCACGTGCCCTTTTTCGTGAAGGTGGTGGAGTTGAGGTCGAAGCCTCGGTCATAACGTTGCGCTTGGACGTCAAAGACGCCCAAGACAGACAACATTATAGAGATGAAAATCAGTTTTCGCATTCGGAATCCGATTTTTGTGCCACTTGTGTGGCGGGTTTAATTACTTTGTGACGATATCGTCGTCGTACACCAACTCGAAACCATCAACCCACAACTTACTTGAATCGCAACCCGCAAAGTAGTCTCCATACATACTTGCAGCGCAAGAGATGATGATATGAGTGGGAATAGTTGTCAGATCGCGATACACAAGATCGAGCTCTACCTGATGCCACTGCGTCCAATCTTCAGTGGTCGTTACACCATTGATATTGGCGGTATAGTCCGACGCAGATGCAGCGCCCGTGATCTGCATATCGCCATAAGCGATAGTTGCAGGATCGGTGTTGAAATCAACAAAGGTGCTTGTGTCTGTGGTGTTAACCTGTACGGGGCTATCGCTTGTGCCTCCATAGCTATCAGCGTCCCAAGTGCCAAGAGCAATCTTAATTTGGCCTATGTCGTAATGCGATGAGGTAAGAGCACTGCCCGAAGGTCCGCCTTCGTGTGTAACCTTTCCGGTACTATATTTAACCCAGAAACGGAGTTTTGAAGGACGACCAACAAATTTACGACCGAAGTTTACTTTACCACCCTTTGTGCCGATTACGCCAGCGAAATTGCCACTGAAAAGGTTACCTGCCGCAAATTTAATAATGGCGTTCACAGATTGCAAGCGTGCCGAAGCCTTACCGTCCATTTTGGCAGACTCATCGGGTACGCATATTACGTAACTTTCTCCAGCCGTAGTAGAACCCGAGTTACCCGAATCCCACCACTTTGTTTGGTTGGCCACAATTGATGATGCGGGGTTGTAGAATGAGTAGTATTTATCTGATTCTGATTCACTATACTCATCCAAGCTGCTGTTGGGAATTGCAGGAGCCTCGTCGGTGGTCAGTTCACTTACGCTGTCGATAGTTGTCTCTTCGCCAGTCTTAAGGCTCTTCACAACCAATCGGTATGAGTAATCGGTTGCAGGCGTCAGACCAGTAAGTACACCATTGTAAATACCTTCATTGCCCGTTGCTGCTACACGGCTTGCTGCACTCCAATCTGGGTTGCCGCCATTTGAGGCTGTGTACTCGAAATATACATAGTTGGGGTCATACTCCGTAATATCCACATCGGCGTGTACCGTTGCGTGGCTTGCCCAAAGCTCGTAGTTGTATGAACGAGAGATACCCGTTGAGGTAGGCTCAAAGACGATCTCCTCGTAAATATCATCAAGAGATTTATCCACCTTCAATGTGAATGACAGCACGCCATCACGCTCGGTGTAGGTCATGCCGAGGTTGTACTGCTTGCCCTGCTCTACAACGAACGACTGACCTGCGTTGGTAAATGTCTCACCATTGTTCAGCGTACCCTCGAACGACCAGTGCAGAGTCTGCTCGATAGCGGTATTATCGCTGATGATGAAGTAACCCAGCTTACCATCCTCCGCAGAGGTATATACCAGCGAATTGCCGGCCTCATCGGCGATGGTTACCTTATAGCTGGAGAATGCGGCATCACCAGTCTTGATGCCGTCACCAAAGGTTACCTTTGTTACGGCGTTGCTGATCTTTGCCAGCACCTCGATTGTTGTGGGTGCATTGTTACCTGCAACTACTGCAAACTCGGTAGAACCCTTATAGCTGGGCTGATCCCACGATGCTATGGTGGGGGTAGCCTTAACCACCTCACCGGCCTTTACATCAACACGGTATTTGTCCGTGCCCGTTGTAGCCGGCAGATAGATAGGGTTGGGGATATTGCTTGAACCAACATAACGACGGGCCAAACCCTCGAATGCAGGCTTGTAGATCTCAATAACGGCACTCTCCAACAACTCTGCATTGTTCATTGCGCGAGTTGATAGGATGGTGTTGTTACCATCGACTGAGATGCCGTAAGAGAGAGTGATAGCTCCCTGCTCGGCTGCGGTCTCCGTTACATCTTTCTTACAAGACGTAGCGGCCAAGAATGCGCCAACGGTGAGCGCTAAGAATAATATCTTTTTCATACTACAATCTTGTTTTACATATTTGCGTAATCGGGAACATTCATAATGATTGTAACGGTATTCTTACAACCTGACTGATCCTGTACACTCATTGTGAAGGTGTGTGTGCCGGGGAAGCCGAGAATAGGAGTCTGTGCCTCGCTCAGATCAAATGGAACCAAAGTCATTCCGATCATCTCCTCGCCGTGGGGGAAGGGTACAATGTCGAAGATACCCATAGCCAACTCTGAAGGATGCACCAAATCTACGTGAGGGCCACCAACAACATCAAGGGCTCCCATAAATGTGTCACTATCAGATGTAATATCTACCGTAAACGTACGTACTCCATTGGGGACCTCGGCATTCATCGTAAGCACAAGTGGAGTAGTGCTTGCGGGGATGGTGATAGGCTGCGTGATGTCGAAGTCGCAAGTGCTCACCAGCTTGATGCCACCATCGCCCAGGGGTGCGTTGGGGTCGGTACCAAGGGTTGTCTCCTCGCCATCGACAACCTCCTCCAGGGGAAGATCCTCAACGTAGTCGTTGATCTGGATGTCGAACGTTGCATTGCCCTCCTCATCGACCTTCTTGATGAAGGTGATGTGACGCCAGGTCTTGGCCGAAACTCCCTCGAAAGCCTTGGTCATGCTGTAACGCTTAACCTCGCCGTTGTCGTTCAGGTCCATCTCACCGGTAAACTTAACCTCCAGAGTGGTGCCATTAGGCAATACGTTGAAGTAGCCGGCACGCTCCTCGCGTGTTACGCGGCCGTTTGCATAGTTCAGTGCATAAACCAGTGCACTTCCGCTATCGTTGTTGTATGTCACCGTTGTAGATGAGTTGCCGCGTACCATATTCTTGAAGTCATCGTTGTAGTCAACGGTCACCTTGTGCTGCAACAGAGTGCAGACAACGTCGTTAGGTAGCGTAGTCTCCTCACCTGCGGTGATAGAGATATTCTCTACGGTTGCACCATATACGGGGTTCTCCCAATCGGCGGCGGGAACATCGGCCTTAGTGCTACGTACGGTCATTGTGTAGGTCTGGCCATCCTTGCTCTCGGGTAGAGAGATGCCATCCGACTGCTTGGCTGCGCCGTAGCTGTCATCAAAATATACTGTGCCATCTGTGCCCGTAACGGTGATGTGGTAAGTCTCATCGGCATCTACAATTTCACCTGCACGTGTGCCTAACTCCTCTACCGAAGCATCAACGCCGATGCCGAGATTCGCAAACGACAGGGTTCCGAAGCCCAGTTTGTCGCCAGTCGGGTACTCAAACTTGTCCCTGTCGCACGCTGCGAGGGCCAATGAGAGCATTAATACTGCAAAAATTCTTTTCATATCGTGTCTGTTTTTATTTATCAATAATTAGCGAATTACTATTCGGGGTTAATCTCGGTGGGCATATCGACCATATCCTCCTCGGCGATCTCGGTGCCGAAGGTGATTTGAATTGTGCCGGCCTGACCAACATTCGATGCCGAGAACTTCAGTGTGTAGCACTTGCCACCTTTGATATCAGAGAAACTCTTCTCGAAGGCGTATTGCTTCGACGTGAAATCCTCGCCCTGCGCCTGTGAGGTAAGTGTAGCCTTAACGGTGAGCGTAGAGTTGTTCACAAACATACCTGTAGTCTGCTTGGCGCCATATGTAAGGGCCTTGTCGCCACCATTGGATGTGAGCGTGAAGTCGGTCCAGTCGTAGTATGCCTCGAACATCTCGTCAAACTCGATTCTAACGATTGTGTTTTGCAGCGTCACGGGAACAACGACTGCGGTGTCGCTGCCGCCATTGATTGTAACGTTGGCAATCTCGCCAGCAAATATGGGGCTACCCATTGATCCTTCGTCGTAGCTCGCCTTAACGGTGTAGGTGCCAGCGTCAAGCGCAACCTTGCCGTCGGTCATATCGGCAATCTTGCCATTGAACGCCGTGTCGCCATATTTGTCGATGACGGTAAAGGTGAAGTCGTTCTTGCTCGGGGCTGTGTAACCCGTAACTTCGGCAATGCTTACAGCGGCGCGAGTAACCAACTCGACGCTCTGCTCTGCACGCGTGTCGAAGACCAAACCGCCCTTAACATCCGTCGTGGGCTCGTTGGCGTCGTTGCACGAAATGACCGCACAAAGGGCCAAAGCGCAAAGTGAAAGTTTGTAGAATTTCATTTTTTTGATCTTTATTGTTTATATATTATTTATTCGCTTACAATCTGAACTTTTACATTGTCAATATACAACCAATATGTTCCGTTGTTAGTACCTGCTTTATGGTCGTTAGTGGTTAACCATGTCAAACGAGTAGTTGAACCACAACCCTCCATATTGTACGTGTAAGAATTATTTATGTTGGTGTATGAGCCTTCAGTATCATTAATATAAAAACTTGTGGGGAAGGTTCCGTCTTGCCCATTAAGTCCTGCCGTGTAGAAATTACGACCACTCTCAATAGCTCCAGTGGTAGTAGTTTTTCCTAAATAGCAAGTTTGTCCCAATGATGGGGGTGTAATTTGCAAGCCACCCTCTTGTCTTGCCATGCTATAATTAAAAGACAAAGATACCGTAACGCTAGCTCCCGCTTTAAGTCCGCTTAAAGCAGGTGTATCAACGCGAGCGGGATAGTCGGCGCTTGTTTCGCGTCGGCAAGCTATACGAATAGCTGTTCCCGCACTTGCTCCGATACGACCGCCGCTCCATCCGTCAAGGAATAATACGCCATCTTTCGTTCCTGATAAGAACCCACTGGTGTAATTGTCATTTGAACTCAATGCAGATACTCCACTAAAGTCTTGGAATAACAGATATGGCACATTTAAGACTACTTCTTTGCATCCCGGAGTGTTAATTGCCGGCATAACAAATGTATTACTGACTATAGCGTGTTCTGATTCATATTTTACGGTTAAAGTTTGTCCTGCTAATGCAAAATATGCGTTTTGCTCATCTGCAGTGGCAAATGTGTAATCAAGTTCGTGGTATCCAGGAATAATCATATTATTATTAACATCTTCTATCGTATAAAGATGATTTCCCGCTGAATCATAAAAATATATCGTATGAATATCCTCTCCGAGGTTATTTACACCCATCTTAAATCGTAGCGCATAACGTTGGAGTGTATTGGAACAATTCAAAACGACAGGCGTTATATGTCCTGCGAGGAATTGATGCGACTCGGCAATATTGGCAAATGATATAGTCGCCCGGGCCGCCATCGTAGATGTATATATCTTTGCATCTAGCACTCCGTTATAGATCGACGGATCATTGGCGGGGGCAGGGATAATCGAAGCGTAGGCATAGTCGTAGTCGTACGAGTTGCCGCTTGCGGTTGTGGCGCCGATGGGCTCCTGAAGATTCAATGTGATTGTCTTGCTGCCATTGCCCGTGAGGGTTAAGCCCGCTGCGGGGTCAGCAATGTCGGTATTTACCGTGCCGGCAATATCCCAGGGCATTGTCAGTTCGATGCGCTCGACCTTCTCATCGCCAAAACCGTAGTAACGCTTGGTGTCAATGTCGGGGATGAACATACGCAGAGCGTGCATCTTGTGATTCATACTCATATGCAGGTTGCCATCCATCAACTCGTCATTCTGACTTCTGTCGGTGATGATGTCGAGTGCTCCTATGCCACTCTGTGGCGTAGCAACCATTATGGCGGCACCTCCGCCCATCTTGCCATCCTGCGTGGCGGGTGCCACAAATGTGGCAGTTGTTCCGTTTACGCTCGCAGGCGTGGGGTAGGTGGCATAATAGGTATATGACGCCTCGGGCATCGCTGCATCGAGTGTTGCGGTAAAGAATGCCGAGGTAGATGTATCGCGGAAATATACCTTGAAGGGGGTGTTGTTGAGCGTATAAGCCTGAGTGCCTTCATTCAGAGCCCAAAGAGCAAGCCTATCAGTCGTACTCCACGATGTTGAAACACCATCGTCGTTTATCGTTGTGCGTGTTCCCGCCGAGCCATCTGCATAAAAGCCGACAACCACACCCTGTGATTGCGGTGCAGACTCAAACTCCTCCTTGACACAGGCCCAGAAGAGTATGAGTGACAAGGCGAGAGCAAGACATTTCTTCAGTTGCATATATCTCATTAGTTTTTTGACGCTACTATACTATATATAAAATACCATATTGACGCCAAAAGTACAAAATGCGAAAAAAAACTAAAAATAAAATCAATAAAATGGCAGGTTTTCGCAACGAATGGAGCGGTTTGATCAATAAAATTAAAGCAGAGTCACCCATAATGAGCAACTCTGCTTAATTTTATTAATGCCGATTTTGATAATCGGATGCCAATGAGTTATTTCAGATACTTATCCAACCAACCGAAAAACTCTCGATTCCAGACAATTGAGTTCTGCGGCTTGAATACCTGATGACCCTCATTCTCGAACTCGACCAGACGTGCATCCACGCCCTTGAGACGTGCTGCCGTGAAGGCCTGCAACGACTGCGTATAGGGGATGCGGAAGTCATACTCGCCCGTGATAATCATAATGGGGGTATCCCAACGATCTACGAACTTATGAGGCGACTTGGCATACGAGCGCTGTGCAATAGCGTTCGACTTGTCCCAGTAGTTGCCGCCGTAGTCGTGGTTGATGAAGAAGAGCTCCTCGGTCTCGCCATACATTGACTCGAAGTTGAAGATTCCGCAGTGCGAGATGAATGCCTTGAAGCGACGGTCGTGATTTCCTGCCAGATAATATACCGAGTAACCACCATACGATGCACCCACACATCCCAAACGGTCGGTGTCGCACCACGGCTCCTTCGATACGGTGTCGATAGCGGCCAGATAGTCCTGAATATTCTGACCTGCATAGTCGCCCGAGATCTGCTCACGCCACTCCGAACCGAATGAGGGGCAACCACGGCGGTTGGGTGCCACAACGACATAACCCTGCGATGCCATCAACTGGAAATTCCAGCGATAGCTCCAACCCTGCGATACTACGCTCTGCGGGCCTCCCTCGCAGTAGAGCAGGGTGGGGTACTTCTTCGTGGGGTCGAAGTCGGGTGGCAGGATAACCCAGGTGAGCATCTCCTTGCCGTCGGTGGTGGGGATCCAGCGCTTCTGCACCTCGCCCATCTTTACATTGTCGTAAACGTGGGCGTTGATATTTGATATCTGCGTCAGTGCGCCGCTATTGAGATCAGCCTCGTATATCTCCTTGTCGCGGCTGATGGTCATAAGGGTGGTAAGACACTTGTCGCCTGCGATGCTCATCGTTGCAATGTCGTGGTCACCCGAGGTGATAACCTCAACTTTCGCATCCTGCGTACCCACCTTGCAGATCTGCTGTGTACCCTCGATAGCTGAGAGGAAGTAGAGTGTCGAGTTGTCTTTCCAGATGACACTCGATGCGCTATGGTCGAAGTCGGGCGTAAGGTCGGTGTGCTGCTGGGTGGCAATGTCATATACAAAAAGACGATCCTTGTCCGACTCGTAGCCGGGTGTGGCCATTGAGCAGAATGCCAGCTGTTTGTCGTCGGGTGACCATACGGGGTAGCGGTCATAGCCTACGAACTCCATAATGCGCATGCCGGCATTGGTCTTTATCTTGTTGATATTGAGCGTCGAGCCATCCTCCGTGTTGTAAATAAAAATATCCGAATCGGTCGAAATGGCATACTCCGTGCCTGTGAGGGGCTTGCAGGTGTAGGCAAGCATCTTGCCGTTGTTGCTCCACGCAATCTCGGCTACGTCGAAGTAGGGTGCCAGGGGAGCATCCCACGCAGCCTCTGCACCGAGAATGTCCTTATCATTCTTTATGCCATCGGCCGTGAGGTCAGCCACAAAGATATGGCTATACTCACCCTCATCCCAATAGTTCCAGTGGCGAACCATCAGGTCGTCGTAGATGCGAGCCTGCGACTTGTCCATATCCTTGTGCACGTCTGATGACTTGATGTCTGCAGCATGTACTTTCTTAATATAAAATATTTTGTCGGCCGTGGGGGCTATGCCGTAGCCCTCTACGCCACCCTCTACGTTGGTGAGTTGCTTGGCATCGGTGCCATCGGCATTCATCTGCCATACCTGCGTTGAGCCGCTGCGTGATGAGGTGAAGTAGATTGTTTTGCCATCGGCGCTCCACTGTGCGTCCGAATTGTTGGATGTGTTGTCCGTGAGGGCCTTCTCCTCGCCCGAAGCCATATCGCGGACGTAGATCTGCGTGAGGCCACGGTTCTCGGCCATATTGTAGCGCGTGATGGTGTAGAGCGCTGTGCGAGCGTCGGGCGATAGAGCCGCACCGCCCAGGCGTCCCATCTTCCACATTACGTCGGGGGTAAAACGTGCCGCCGAGATCTCCTCGGCCGAAAGCGTGTTGTCGATTTCAAGTGCTGTGCCCTGCTCCTTTGGAGCGCAAGCGCCGAGCGCTAATGCTGCAATAGCCATAACAAAGGTTAATTTTTTCATAGATTCTATTCGTGGTTTAATATCAATTTCTTATTTTTGCCTATGGAAACTGCTATGCCGATGACAATAACCTCTACATATTCCCCGCACTCTCTTCCTGCAGATGTGCCACTGCCCGTTGAGGCGGATGGTACTATTCGCATTTGGTTTGCTATGCGCGAGTTGCGTTTTGCCTCTGTGGCAGAGCCTACACTCTTCGCCGTTAAGTATGAAGGCGCAGAGTCGGTTTCCAGAGCGAAGATAACGACTTTTCTTGATAATTACAAAACCGTAGTGGTTTTGGCCACAAATCCTATGGAGGCTTTCGAGGCTTTTGCACTGCAGATGGAGTGGGTTGAGGCCGCAGGTGGTGTGGTGGAGAGTGAGCGTGGCGAGGTGGTGATGATTCGCCGTAATTCACGCCGGGATCTGCCCAAAGGACACCGCGAGGTGGGCGAGAGTTTTGAAGAGTGTGCGGCACGCGAAGCCGAGGAGGAGACGGGTGTTGTGGTTAAGGATGTTGAGCGTCTGCTTACAACCACCTTGCATGCGTATAATTTATATGGTAGGTGGGAACTCAAACTCACGGCGTGGTATGCTATGCGGGCCGAGCGATGCGACCTGACACCGCAACAGGAGGAGGGTATCATTGGTGCCGAGTGGGTGGCCAGGGAGGAGATAGCGGAGAAAATAAAAAGCACCTTCCCCACAATTAAAGCCGTTTTTGAGGCGTTCTTTAAGTAGTCGCCACGGCGTATAACGTAAAGCATTTAGATTTAGATATGGCAAAGATATTATGGGTCGATGATGAGGTGGAGTTGCTAAAGCCTCATATCTTCTTTCTTCAAAATAAGGGTTACGAGGTCGATACCTGCAACAATGGCTACGATGCCATCGATATGGTGCGCTCAACGGCCTACGACCTGATTATTCTGGATGAGATGATGCCCGGTATGACCGGTCTGGAGACGCTTCCTCTGATCAAGGATGTGCGCCCCACAACGCCCGTCATTATGGTCACGAAGAGCGAGGAGGAGCACCTGATGGATAAGGCCATCGGATCGAAGATCGCCGACTACATCATCAAGCCCGTAAACCCCAATCAGGTCCTGCTGTCGATTAAGAAGAATGTACATCAGCAGCAACTCGTCACCGAGCAGACCACGGCCGACTATCGTGCCGAATTTGGCCGTATATCGGCTATGTGTCAGGGCGCCGACTCGTTTGAGGCGTGGTGTACGCTCTATCGCAAGATTACGGGCTGGGAGATCGAACTATCCTCAACGGCCGATGCGAGTATCCGCGAGGTGCTGGCCTACCAGAAGAGCGAGGCCAATCAGGAGTTCTGCAAGTTTGTGCGCCGCAACTACTATAACTGGATCAACAAACGTGTCGATGAGAGTGAGATTCCCGTCCTCTCGCATACGCTGATGCGCAAGAAGATTCTGCCCGTGGTGGATGAGCAGAGCAAGACCACGCTGCTGCTTATCGATAACTTCCGTTATGATCAGTGGCGTGCCATCAACTCGCTGCTACACGGCTACTATGACGTGGCTGTCGATGACTTCTATTGCGCTATTCTGCCCTCGGCTACACAGTATGCCCGCAATGCTATCTTTGCCGGTATGATGCCGTTGGCTATCGATCGTGTGATGCCCGATAAGTGGCTCAACGACAACGAGGAGGGAGGCAAGAACCAGTATGAGGAGGAGTTTCTCGGACGTCAGCTTACGATGGCAGGCAAGTCGTATAAGTGGACCTTCGATAAGTTGGTGCGTCCCGAGGCAGGCCGTAAGCTTATCGACAATATAAGCCGTGTCTATGATGCCGACTTCTCGGTTATCGTCTATAACTTCCTTGATATCCTCTCGCACGCCCGCACCGAGACCGACATCATCCGTGAACTTACCGAGGATGAGGCGTCGTTCCGCTCGCTCACACGTTCGTGGTTCGAGCACTCGGAGTTGTTCGAATTGCTGAAGATGCTCTCCGAGCGAGGTCATACGGTCATCATTACTTCGGATCACGGCACTATCCGTGTGGATAACCCCATCAAGGTTACGGGCGACCGTGAAACATCGCCCAACCTGCGCTATAAGACGGGCCGCAACCTGCAGTATAACGCCCGCGATGTATATGAGGTGACACGTCCCGAGGATATTATGTTGCCCCGCATAAATCTCTCGTCAAGTTATATCTTTGCATATAACCGCGACTTCTTTGTCTATAACAACGACGCCAATAAGTTTATCCGCTACTACCGCAATACCTTCCAGCATGGAGGTATCTCGATGGAGGAGATGATGGTGCCGTATATTGTCCTTAAACCCAAAAAACAGTAATTATGAAGAGAATAGAGATAGATTCGTTGAATGACCTCTACGATGTGGCCGATGAGGTGATTGAGGCGCTGGGCGATAGACGCGTGGTGTTGCTGCGTGGCGGTATGGGTGCGGGTAAGACCACGCTCGTAAGCCGCATAGCCGCACGCCTGGGTGCCGAGGATACGGTTACAAGTCCTACGTTTGCGCTGGTGAATCAGTACGAAGGTCGCGATATGCGAATCTACCACTTTGATTTCTATCGCATTGACCGCATAGAGGAGGTTTTCGACCTCGGATATGAGGAGTATTTCTATTCGGGTGATCTGTGCCTTGTGGAGTGGCCCGAGAAGATCGAGGCGCTGATTCCCGACGATGCTATGGTCGTGCGTATTGAGGTGGGAGAGGATGAGCATCGAATATTTGAGATAGAATAGAGGTCAAAAACGCTATAAAACAGATTCTTATTTGCAGGAATCTGTTTTTTTTTCTACATTTGCGCCCTGCAAATGTGTCGCAACGATTTGCGGCAGACGGTAGTTAGGAATAAAGAAAAACGAAAAAATATGAATTTTGTAAAGCATCTTTTTTTGACGGTGGCTATGGCGCTGACATCGTTGTCGGCCGTAGCTCAGTTGCAGTTGTTTGATCCCGTTGCGTGGAGTACCGCTGTTGAGCAGGTAGGTGAGGGTGAGTATCGTATTGATTTCAAGGCATCTATCGCCGATGGCTGGCATATGTACGATATGGGCCCCTACGAGGGTGGCCCCTTGGCTACAACATTTGTGTTCGATCCCGTTGAGGGTTACGAGTTGGTAGGAGCCGTGACGGCTGATCGCGAGTCTATCCGCGAGATGGATGAGATTTTCGAGATGGAGATCGGTCACTACGATGGCGAGGTGGTATTCTCGCAGACGGTGAAGGCTTCACAGGGTGCCGTGGTGCAGTGTATGGTCGAGTGGCAGGCTTGCAGCGACCAGTGCGTAAATGGCGACAAGGAGTTTTCTATCAAGGTCGGTAATCCCGCTGTGGCGGCTTCGTCGGAGGCAAATATTGAGGAGAGCGCTGCTGCAGCCAATGCTGTGGCGAAGGGTGGCTCGTTGTGGAGTTTTATCCTTAGCGCAATGGGCTGGGCTTTGGTGGCCCTGCTTACACCTTGTGTATTCCCGATGATTCCGATGACCGTGTCGTTCTTCCTCAAGGGTTCGGGCAGCGTGGCTCGTGGTCGTTTCCGTGCGTTGATGTATGGCTTGTTCATCGTTACACTCTACACCGTGCCTATTGCCGTGATTATTATGCTTACGTGGCTTATCGGTGGCGATGCCGTGACGGCCGATATCTTTAACTGGTTGGCTACACACTGGTTGCCTAACCTTATCTTCTTTGCTGTG
>JAFUOK010000050.1 GCA_017481925.1 Alistipes sp. | reverse complement strand
TCGTCGTTAGCGTCCAAAGCCATACGAGTACAATAACCCTCGGCCATCTCCAAATAACGAGTACCCTTAGCAACTGTACCGAACATAGTACCTACCTGTGAACGAAGACCCTTACCCAAATCCTCCAAGCCGGCACCAATAGGAAGACCGCCCTCAGAGAAAGCTGACTGTGTACGACCGTAAACAATCTGCTTGAAGAGCTCGCGCATAGCGGTATTGATAGCATCGCATACGAGGTCGGTGTTCAAAGCCTCCAAGATAGTCTTGCCGGGGAGAATCTCCGATGCCATCGCAGCCGAGTGAGTCATACCAGAGCAACCGATAGTCTCGACCAAAGCCTCCTGAATGATACCCTCCTTAACGTTGAGAGTAAGCTTGCAGGCACCCTGCTGAGGAGCACACCAGCCCACACCGTGTGTCAGACCAGAAATGTCCTTAATCTCCTTAGCTACAACCCACTTACCCTCCTGGGGGATTGGTGCAGATGCGTGATTAGCACCCTTTTTAACGCAGCACATCTGCTGCACTTCGTGTGAATAAATCATAATTTAGAAGAGTTTATTTGTTACTATAACAGTTCTGTTTGAGTCTTTTGCAATGGCACTTGTGGTGCGGTCACAAAATTCCAACGCAAATATAATATATTTTTCGACAACAACAAATTAAAGCGCCTGATTTGTTTGATAAATCATATTTCTACATCATGTCATCGCGATAAGGATGCATCTGTGCGTGGGCAGATGTGAGCCAAAAGACGAAGAAATGAGGTTTTTCGAAGAAAAAAATACAAAATCCTTCAAGAAGTGTTATATTTGCATAATAATTAATCTTGTGTTATGGACTTCATACCGTTTACATTCATCGATTTGATTGATGTATTGCTGGTGGCGCTGTTTATGTTCGGAATCTACCGTATGACACGCGGCACAAATGCACCATATATCTTCACAGGTATTATCGTCGTTTACTTCGTGTGGGTGGTTGTGCGGGCACTTAATATGGAGTTGCTCTCAACCATTCTGGGGCAGGTCGTAAGCGTGGGTGTGATAGCCCTGATAATCCTCTTCCAGCCCGAGTTGCGAAACTTCCTGCAGATGATTGGCCGCCGTCAGGGCGGATTCCAATTCATTAACAATATTTTCAATAGCCGAGGAGGAAGAGAGATTAATCTGCAACCCATCGTCACGGCGTGTGCCGAGATGTCCACCACAAAGACGGGCGCACTGATCGTGCTTACGCAGCGTAGCGAGTTGGACGATATTATCGAAAATGGAATTAAGGTCGATGCCAAGTTGTCGGTGCCCCTGCTGGAGAATATCTTCTTCAAGAATGCTCCCCTGCACGATGGTGCGGCCATTGTAATGAACGATAGGGTGGTGGCCGCCAAGTGTATCCTGCCTGTTACGCAGTCGCCCGTGCCCAAGTCGTATGGCACACGTCACCGTGCCGCCATCGGTATCACGGAGACCTCGGATGCTATCGTGGTGGTGGTGTCGGAGGAGACGGGAGGTATCTCGGTAGCCTTCGGTGGCAAGATCGAACGAAATATAGCACCGCAGAATCTGGCGCAGACCATCTCGAAGCACTTTATCAAGACGGAGAGCGACAAGCAGATAAAAAAAGAGACCGCGTAGGTCTCTTTTTTTATAGGTCGTAAATGTATGGCGTGCTGTGGGCAAATGCCATAGCCTTTTCGCGCTCGGCAAAGAGTCCATATATCGTCGAACCACTTCCCGACATGGCGGCATAGACCGCTCCGCCCGTGAGCAACTGCTCCTTAATCTCTCTTAGGCGCGGATGCGACGCAAATACCGACTTCTCGAAATCATTCTTCACGCTGCCCATCCACTCCTCGACGGGGGCTTTTAGTCGCTCTGCAAGCGTGCGCTCGGGCACGGCAGGCTTTACGCCAGCGTATGCCTCACGGGTGGATACCCCCTCGTCGGGCTTAATGAGTACTAACGTGTAGCCCGAGAGGTTGAGCTCTATGGGTGTCATTATCTCACCACGTCCTTCACATAGTTGAGGCGTGTTGCGGACAAAGAACGCGGTGTCGCTACCCAACTCCGACGCCAATGCAATGAGCGTAGGCTCTTCAAGGTTGAGGGCGAAAATCTCATTTAGTGCCAATATAACCATCGTACCATCGGCCGAGCCACCACCCAAACCTGCACCGAAGGGTACTCGCTTCGTAAGCGTTATCTGCGCCTCGCCAATGCCATAGCGTTGCTGCATCAGACGCAGAGCCTTCATACATATATTCTGCTCGGGGTCGCAATCAACCTCAATGCCCTTGATGTGCAATGCCGAGGGCTCCTCGCAGGGCGTCACCTCCACGTCGTCGTGCAAACCCACGACGGGCATCATCACCGTCGAGAGGTCGTGATAGCCATCCTCGCGACGACGCAATACATCCAAGCCGATATTTATTTTGCAATTAGCCTTTAGTATCATTACTCTGTTTGCTCTATTTTGTTGATAATCTGTTCTACGGCTGCTCTAACTGTGGGGCGCAACTGTGTGATGCGGCTCTCCCAGTCGCCCACCGAGCCGTCGCAACCATCACTTACGATCTTTGCCAAGTATATTGTCGGTTCATCCACGCCGTGTAATGAAGAGTGCAGTCGCACGGCACGCACCACGGCGTAGGCCTCCATATCCATACAGTCGTAGGGCGCGAGTAGTGTACGCTGACGCTCGGGGGTGTCGTCGCCAATAAAATTGTCGGACGAAACAATCGTGCAACCCTCGTCGCCCGTGCCGAGATGCTCGGCTGGCGTGAAGAACAGCCCTTCAGGGTCGATATACACATCGCCCTGCAAAGCCGCTTCGGGGTATAAAGTGGAGCCGAACGGATGGCTGAACGAACCGCAGGTGCCTACATTTATGACGCACTCATACTCGCCCTGCACCAGAGCTCGCATTGTAGCTTCGAAGGCGTTGAGCTTGCCCATGCCGATAAAGTGCACGTCGCAACGTTCGGCGATGGCGGCAATGTTCTCCTTGCCCATCTCGGCTTCAAGGGCCATCAATAATAGAATCTTCTTTGTCATTGTCGGTGCTTTTATGCAAAGTTACAAACCGAATACCGATAATGCAACCCTGCAGACGATATTCTTGCACAATATTTGACCTGCGGAGGGCAATGATTCGGGTTGAAGATATTATTCGTGAGCATACCGCTATCCCCATTCCACGTTTTGTTGTGCGGGCAATGGAGCGCCTGCTGCATGAACGTGATATAAACCGACTGCTGCAGGGCGGCGATGGTCTCTCGCCACAGGCATTTCTGCGATATGTTTTTCGGGAACTGGCAGTGCGCTCACGGGCACAGTTCTTGTCGCCGCTTGATTCCACGGGGCGTTATCTCTTTGTTGCAAATCATCCTTTCGGTGCGCTGGATGGGATGTTGTTGGCGGATATGCTGTTGGAGCGGTGGAGAGATGTGGGTGTAGTGGTTAATGATATGCTACAGTATGTCGAACCTTTGCGGGCATTGTGGATTCCCGTGAGTAAGCGTGGCCGTCAGAGTGCAGCCGATAGCAAGCGGTATCACGAGGCGTTTGCCTCCTCGCGGCAGATTCTCTCCTTCCCTGCGGGCGTCTGCTCCCGTATGGTGGATGGGCAGGTGGCAGACCTAAAGTGGCACGCCCGCTTTGTGCGTGATGCCGAGCGTTACGATAGGCATATTGTCCCCGTCTATGTCGAGGGAGAGTTGTCACATAGGTTTTATTATATTTACAAGTTGCGTCGTGCGGTGGGGCTATCATTCAATATCGAACAACTCTTGCTTGTCGATGAACTCTTTTCTCAACGGGGCCGAGAGGTGCGTATAGTTGTTGGCCGACCGATTGATGCGCGGAGCTTGCGCGGAAACGTCGTGGAGCGATGCGCTCAGGTGAGAGAGTGTGTATATAGTTTAAAAGAACCAAACGTGTCTAACAAGGTGATTTCTGCGTTACGCTCGCCCTCAAAATGCTCATTTACGTCGAGTAAACTCCGCTTTTTCGGGCTTCGCAAGCCTTGAAATCACTCTTTTTATACACGTTAAGAAAAAAGTCGGGGCTATTCAACGTTCTTGTTGGATAACCCCTTACTGTTATTGGTTCATCGTGGCAAGGAACTCCTCGTTCGACTCGGTCATTCCCATCTGCTTTTGCAGGAACTCCATAGCCTCGACCGTTGTCATCTCCGAGAGATATTTGCGCATAACCCACGTGCGGTTCATCACATCGCGCGAGAGCAATAGATCCTCGCGTCGTGTGCCCGACGAGATAACATCCACGGCAGGATATACTCGTTTGTTAGAGAGTTTGCGGTCCAACTGCAACTCCATATTACCCGTACCCTTGAACTCCTCGAAGATAACCTCGTCCATCTTCGACCCTGTATCAATGAGTGCCGTAGCGATAATGGTGAGCGAACCCTTCTCCTCCGTGTTACGTGCCGCACCGAAGAAACGCTTGGGTTTATGCAGAGCGTTGGCATCGACACCTCCCGAGAGAACCTTGCCCGATGCAGGCTGCACGGAGTTGTAGGCACGTGCAAGGCGGGTAATAGAGTCGAGGAAGATAACCACGTCGTGACCACACTCCACCATACGCTTGGCCTTCTCCAGTACCATCTCGGCAACCTTCACGTGGCGTGAGGCCTGCTCGTCGAACGTTGAGGCGACAACCTCGGCCTTGACATTGCGGGCCATCTCGGTAACCTCCTCGGGACGTTCGTCAATCAGAAGCACGATCATATACACCTCGGGGTGGTTGTCGGCAATGGCGTTGGCGATAGACTGCAGCAACATTGTCTTACCCGTCTTGGGCTGTGCTACGATCAGACCACGCTGACCCTTGCCGATGGGCGAGAATAGATCCACCACACGGTTCGAAAGGCTGTTGTGACCCTTGCCTGTAAGATTAAACTTCTCGCTGGGGAAGAGCGGTGTCATATACTCAAACTGCACACGGTCGCGGATATACTCGGGCTGCAGGCCATTGATCTTGTTTACACGAATCAGCGGGAAGTACTTCTCGCCCTCCTTCGGGGGCTGAATAACGCCACTGATCGTATCACCGGGCTTTAGTCCGAAGAGTTTGATCTGCGATGGCGATACATATATATCATCGGGAGAGTTGAGGTAGTTGTAGTCGGCCGAGCGCAGGAAACCATAACCGTCGGGCATAACTTCCAGCACACCCTCGCCCGTTACCTCACCTGCGAACAACTCACGGGCGGGTGCTTCGTGGCGGTTGTGGTGCGAATGCTGGACGTGTGACTGCATAGGCTGCGCCTGGCGAGTCTCCTCCGTGGGCGCAGTTTCAACCTCGGGGGTTGCCTGTTCTGCCTGCGGATGCTTCTCTGTCTTGGCTTCGGCAGCCTCGCGAGCCATACGCTCCTCCATCTCTTTCAGAGCCTTGGGCTTGCGACCACGACGCTTGGGCTGTGGTGCCTCGGCAACGGGAGCACTCTCCTCTGCTACAACCACTTCTGGCTCCTGTGCTGCGGGCTGCTCGGGGCTCTCTGCGTTGTTCTCCACGCGTGCTGTACTCATACGCGGACGACGACCTCGCTTGCGGGGAGCCTCCTCTGTGGTGGGGGCGGTCTCCTGCTCGCCATTTGCTATGCGGGTGATAGCCGAGAGCAGCTCCTTCTTCTTGAGCGTAGAGTCGGTAATGCCCAAAACTTTACCTATCTCACGCAACTCTGCTAAAGTTTTACCTTCGAGTGCAGTTAAATCTTGCATATTTTATACGTTAAATTCTACTTCGCTGATTGTAAAATAACCGAACGATTATTTTCTGAATGACGATGCAAAGATAATACAATTTTTTACACTCGCAAATTTTACTTGCCGATGAATCAAAAAACCGCCCTTGCGAAGGACGGTTTTCTGTGATTATTGCATATGTTTTGGCTTGGTCGTCAGCGTTTTTATGAAGTAGTCGAGAATCTGCTGACGCTGCGTCTGGTTGGGCGTGAGAATCTGGTAACGCCCATTGGGGTTATCACGCCACTCGGTGACACCCTCGCCGACGACCTTCACCTCACCCTTGCCGCTAAGTGTGAAGCCCTCAAAGTCGGGGTGGCAGGCATAGAATGCCGAGATAACATCCCACGTCTGACGGTCGTATGGCATCTGAAGGTATGCCTTGTAGCCCTCAACCATCGGGTTGTCGCTCCACGTGAAGTCATTCTCGATGCTTGCGCCGGGGTATTTAATCTGCTCGCCCAGCGTCCATGGCACGATAACCATCGGTCGGGGTGAGTTGTCGAAGAAGTATTTCGAGGCCTCCAGATCGTTCCATACGTTATACTCGCGGTAGTTCTCCTGCACGAACTCTCCTGCCATAATAGAGAAGTATTTCACTTTCTTGGCTACCAGCTCCTGACCCGTGAGTGAGGAGTATTTATCGGGCTGACTCTGGAGCAGCTGCGCCATCGTGGTTGAGAAACCTACCGTGACGATCACTACCGAGCCATCCTCCTGCTCGGAGAGTATGCGGCGATACATCTCCACGGCCTCCTCGTAGGCGGGATTCTCCGAGCGCTTGAACATCGGCGAGCCATCCTCCTTTTTCTGCAGGGCAACCTTTGTGCAGTAATCGACGCAATCCATATCGGTTACACAAGCGCTATTCACGCCAATAGGCAGTGTGGGATAGCCATACCAATGACGCATAATATCAATATACTCGGCCGAGTGGGGGTTGTTCTTGTGAACGCTTATGCCCAGCAGATTGATATTGCCCTGATCCATATTCTTGAAGAGCAGGTCGAGTGCCATTGCATCGTCGATGTCGTTGCCCATATCCGTTTCAAATATAATGGCCTGGGGCGCAGATTCGCTCTCGGTGGGGGCATTGCAGGCGCAGAGTGTGCAAAGGGCAAGGAATAGAAATAGTCGTTTCATAGTTGTTGTATATTGGTTATATGCAAATTTACAAAAAAAAAGAGATCAAACCCTTGGGTGTGACCTCTTTTTACTTTGTGGAGACGAAAATTATTTCTTCTCGTTCTTCTCGGCAGCGTACAGTTCGTTAACCTTTGCCAATACAGCATCGCTGATGTCAAGTGCGGGATCAGCGTCGAGCAGAGCGGTTGAATTTACAACCATCTTGTACTTCTTGTCAGCGTTGATTGACTGGATGGCACGAAGGATAAGATCCTGTGTGCGGTTAGAGAATACATAGTTCTCCTCGTCCAGAGTCTCGGCCTCCTTCTGTGCGCTGGTCTGGTAGTTAGAGATCTTCTTCTCGATAGACTCCTGCTGCTTCTGTGCATCAGCTGTTGTGATCAAACCCTTCTGATACTTCTCCTGCAACTGAACAGCCTCATACTGGAGATTCTGCTCCTTCTGAGCCCAAGAGTTCTGCGCCTTCTGGGTCTTCTCCTGCAGGGCTACACCCTCAGTCTTATAGATCTCGCTCTCGGCAAGAACATACTCTACGCGAACGTAAGCAATATCGCCACCTGTTACAGTCTCGGTTGCAGCAGCCTCACCCTCGGCTGCGGGGGTAGCCGTCTTATTATCGCAAGCAGCGAAGCTCAGCGCGGCAACAAGCAGTGTGAAAAAGTACTTTTTCATAGTAACTTATACTTAATTTTTTAGATTTTTTTAATATTTAATTCTGCAATAATTGACAAAGGTAGAAAAAAATCTTTATTTTTGCCCTAATTAGCGATTAAATTTAATTTTATGTACGAATATATCTCAGGTTTAGTGGCCGAGTTGGCCCCTACATACGCAGTAATCGATGCCGGCGGAGTAGGCTATTATATCAATATTTCGTTGCAGACCTATGCGGCCGTCGAGGGTGAGAAGTCGTCGCGTCTATATATCCACTATGTCGTTCGTGAGGATGCGCAGCTCCTTTACGGTTTTGCCACCAAGGTCGAGCGTGAGCTCTTCCGCCACCTGATCAGTGTGTCTGGCGTGGGAGGTAACACGGCACGAATGATACTTTCGACCTATTCGAGTGATGAGTTGCGCAATATCATCGCCACGGAGAATGCCGTGCTACTGAAGAATGTCAAGGGGCTGGGCCTAAAGACTGCACAGAAGATTATCGTCGAGTTGAGCGGAAAGATGTTCGACCTGGGCGTTAGCGTGCAGACGCCTGCGGTGGCCGTAGCGGAGAAGGGTAGTGCTATCTACGACGAGACGATGGCTGCCCTGGTGATGCTCGGATTCCAGAAGTCGGCCTCGGAGAAGGTTGTAAAGGCTATTTTGAGCGAGTCGCCCACCATCACGGTTGAGGATGCTGTGCGTCAGGCGTTGCGCCGTTTGTAGTCGATTGCGCCGCGTTGCACCTTATTTAATGGGAAAAGTGGGGCGCAAAAATTGGTTGAATAGATTATTTTTCGTAAATTTGCACGATTATAGGCGTAATTATGAAGTGGAGAGCAATATATATGGTTCTGGCGGCTATCTCATTTCTCTTTGCTGCAGGTTGTAGCGATGAGGAGGTTGATGTGGCAGAGAATCAGCGTAACTCAATAGTGAGTTATCTCACTTCGTCGCACGATCCGCGCCTTATAAACATTAGCGATGTGCCTAATGCGCTTGTGCAGAATCCTCCGTTCTATGAGCGATTGGAGTATAATACCTTCCGCTACATAGCTTCATATTACGATGAGGGGCGTTCGGGTAAAAGGGCGCTGCAAGCTGGCGATGAGGTGTCGCTGACCTATGTGGCCTTCCGTTTTACGGGTGGCGCGCCGTCGCTTGCGGGTGTGTATGATACAAACGATGCTTCGGTGCAGGCACAGCTGCGTGAGGCGGGCCTCAATACAGAATATTGGCCGGTAGAGCCGTTGAAGGTGAAAATCGGCGAGACGAATATACTAAAAGGCGTTGAGCTCTCGTTAATAGGGTGCCGCGAAGGTGATGCAGTGGAGGTCTATATGACCATTGATGCTGCCTATGGTGACAAGGTGGTGGGTGTAGTGCCCGAGGAGACTGCCGTAGCGTGGTATTATACGATCGACAGCGTCGTCGCGCAATAATTGAAGATAATAGATAGTACGATATGAAATTTTTGAACCGTATATTCTTAACTATATGTGCTTTGTTCTCGCTTTCGGCGTGCGTGGAGTCCACGGCGTTGAGTGTTGAGGAGGTCGAGAACGTTGCTCTGCAGTCGTGGATGGAGATCAATCGCCCCGATTTGCTGGGTAACTATCAGGCTAACGGAGGTTACTATGTCGAGATCCTCGATGAGGGTGTGGCCGATAGTACTGCCGTACGCTATGAAGATGCCTGGGTGTGGTTTGACGTAACGTGTCGTGACTTGTCGGGTAATGTGGCAATGACACGCAATGCCGACCTGGCCCGTATGCAGAACGTTTATACCGACCACACGCACTATGTGCCCTATTTCCTCTACTGCGGTGAGTCGCGCGCCAACAGCCTTCCCGAGGGTATATACCTCTCAATGAGAAATAAACTCAAAGTGGGTGATGGTGAGTTCTCGGCTCGCTACGGCACCAAGATGCGTATCTATATGCCTTCGTCGCTGGTGTCGAAGAACGATAGCGGTATGTCGGGCGATGGCGGTTATCAGGGTCAGTATTCGCTTGATGGCGGACGTCCCATGATTGCTGAGGTTACGGTTTGGGGTCACGTCTCTAACCCTGTGGCGTATGAGGATCAGTGGGTACGAGCTTTTGCCAATGCCAATGGTGGTATTGCTCCCGAGCCTGAGAATAAGGAGGAGGCTGCGGCAGCATCGTATCAGCGTCGTAATTTCAAGCGAGATACGCGTAGCGAGGAGAACGTTTATGATGAGTTGTGGTATCCGGCGGTGGATTCTATCGCAGGTCTCTATATCAACTACCTCTATACCCCCAAGAAACCTTTGAATTTTGATTGCTTGGGTCAGGATACATTGGTCTATGCTGATCAGACGGTTTACAAGAAGGGTAAGATTTTCGGCACGAAGAGCCTTGATCAGATTAATAAGGAGATTGATGAGGCGCTGCTCAAGCGTTTTGGCGAGGGTCTGCACCCTGCCGATGCAGATAGCCTTCAGGCTACCTATTCAGCGAAGGTGTGGTATGTAACCCGTCTGCTCGATGGTTTTGTGGTGGATACCAATATCACCGAGGTGCAGAAGATCGTTTATGGCAACGACTATAAGGTTGAGTACGACGTATCGGATGCATTGAGCTTTGCTACGGGCGCCAACTCTACCAGCAGCGATAACTCCTATGTGGATGCGTGGCTCTACGCTATCCCGCAGATGAAACTCGGTGCCTGGAACGTGATTTTGACTACATCGTCGAGCGCTTATGGTGCTGTGGGTGTTGCTGGTAGCAACTCATCGTCTAGCAGCTCAAATAACTATATGGACTACTATAACTACTACAACTACTATAATAGCTATTATGGTAATGGTTACTATAATAACTATTATAACGGCTACTACGGCATGGGTGGCATGGGTATGGGTGGTATGGGCATGGGCGGCATGTACGGCGGCATGTATGGCGGCTATGACTACTACAACAATTACTACAATAGTATGTACTATAACAGTTATTACAACAACTCCTATAATACCGGTTCGGATGACGAGGAGGCCATCAATACCACTACCGAGGTCCTTCCATATACACCTCTTTTGTGGCAGGTGTATATCGAGCCGGCCAATTAACAATAGCTACACCTCATATTATATATAAAGAGAAGTATCTGCGGGATATTTCTCTTTTTTTTGACTTTTTTTAACGGAAATTTTGCAGAAAGAAAAAATAGTTGTAACTTTATAATGCGAAGTTAAGGTGTCGCCATCTTGACTACAGAAAATAATACTTAAACCTAAAAATATAACGTTATGATTATCACTTTTAACGAACTTCGTCGTATTAAGGACAAATTGCCCAGCGGTAGCTCACAGCGTATCGCTGATGAGCTTGGAATTGATGTAGATACAGTACGCAACTACTTCGGTGGTAAGCACCTCGATGCTCCCGCATGCGCAGGCATTCATATCGAGCAGGGCCCCGATGGTGGTGTTGTTACTTTGGATGATACGGCTATTCTTGATGCAGCAATGCGTATCCTGAACGAGAATAAGTAAGGAGTAAGCCTTAAATTTTAATCTTGCATCGGAGCCGACCAAAATCGGATTCCGGTGCTTTTTTTATTATTGCGAGATGAAAAGATTGTTATCGCTTGTGGTGATACTCGTGGCATCGGCCTATGTGGCATCGGCACAGCAGAGTGCGAAAGATATCCCCTTCAACGGCTTGATCATCAGCGAGGAGGGTTATGCCATTCAGAAGATGAAGGTGCAGGTAAAGGGTCGTAGCCGTCATGCCGTATCGGATAAGCAGGGCCGCTTTGGTCTTACCAATGTGCCAGCAGATGCTATTCTGCAGTTCTCTTATAAGAAGATTAAGTTCGAACTGCCCGTCAATGGCCGCCGCAGTATGCGTGTGATTTTGGTTGATGGCTCGGTGAAGAGTGCCGAGGAGTCACAGGAGCTGATTGATACGGGTTATGGCCATGTTAAGCGTCGTGAGCAGTCATCAAATTCGGGCGTGATCACGGGCGAGGAGTTGCGTAGCCTGGGCCAGATGGATCTGCAGGAGGCGTTGCTGGGTCTTGTGCCGGGCTTGCAGTTGGTTAATGGTGAGTTGACGTTGCGTGGCTCAACCTCTATCAATGCATCATCAGCACCCCTGATTTTTGTTGATGGCATGGAGACCACGACTCTCTCTACGGTAAGTATCAACCAGGTTGAGTCTGTATCGGTTAGCCGCGATGGCTCGATGTATGGTGCACGTGGTGCTAATGGAGTGATTCATATTGCGCTGATCAAGGGCGTGCAGAATGAATAAAACTCTATATTAAAATTAGATATATCCCCTCGTTGTCTGGCGAGGGGATTTTTTTTGTCCGTATCGTTTTGGTGTGACACCTTTTATGCCAAACGGGAGCCATTCTGCCGTCTGCTGGCAGACAAAATGGCAGACTACGAGGCTCTTTTGGCAGTCTTTTACGCCATATTTTACCATTTTTGTGATTTTTTCGGTTTGGTATAGCGTTTGTTTATATTTATAGCGTCGGTCGGAGGCAATGGTACAGGCCGACAGGCAAAACAAAGGAAAATAATAATAAACAAAATAAAAACTGAAAGATTATGGGAAAGATTATTGGTATTGATTTGGGTAC
>JAFUOK010000049.1 GCA_017481925.1 Alistipes sp. | reverse complement strand
TATACTGATATTGAGCAATCAAAACGAGCCGAGTTGCTATTTCAGTCGTTGCAGAAACACAAATATAACTACAACGAGATGCTAGTATTGAAAGAGCAAATAAACTCTTTATGGGATGAGCGTAATGTCAAATAAGGATTTACTATATGTTTTGTATAGAATGCGGCCAAGAGTTGCCGAATAACGCAAAATTCTGCAGCAGATGTGGGTGTGCGATACAGTTCACCTCCAAACAACCCATTGACAAACAAGTTGAAGGTTTGGCGATAAATATCGATATACCCAATATAGACAATACTACCATTGATCAAATACAACAATTTGGGGCACAAGAAATAACTTCAAATTGTCTGTTAGATGATTGCAGAACAAATCCAATTGATTGTATGGATTGTGGGGATAGTCAATCGTGCATCGGGCGAAACACCTTCTTTGGAGGTGAACTGATACTCGAAACGGTAAAGTATTCCAATAATGATACCGCGTGTTACTTTGTCGACAAGTGTCCAATTACTGATAGACTTAAGAGTGTTGTTCAGAGTAGCATTGGCAATGTGTTTATAGTTACCAGAATAAGTGATGGCAAAAAAACCTATTTAAGATATGCTGGAGTAGAGAAAAAACTCATTCAGGATGTTGCGGAATGGTTTGATGCTATTGAGGATTTCCACCATAATTTTTCCGTTGTTAAACTTGGGAGTAAATACGGATATGTTTATTCCAACGGGACAAAAGTCTTTTGGAAGTTTGATTGTATTTTTGATAGAGCAACATCATTTGCCTATTTCACGGATGATACTAGTAAGCAAAGCGACATATTAACGGCAAAAGTGCAAATTAAAGACCTCCCATATTTTATATTGGAGAATGGGAAAGTGATTGCAGATAAAGGAAAATTTACACATAAAGGATTTATATATTTTTTTATCTCCATAAACATTATTTTCCTTATCATCGGATTATGTTCCAACTTATGGGTAATTTTCTCGGTAGATATAGTCTATCTCGGATGGTGGAGGTGGATCTTTCGGACTTATTCTCGTTACGAGTATATTAAAACAATACAAGCGAAAAAATAATAAGACCTATATAACGCACATAATAGTATGACATTATATGAATTTGTAAATAGCCTTTTCGATAGAATTAAGGAAAAAGGAGTGGGTGGCACATATATTTCTATGCAATATGGAATGGTCAAAGTTGATGTTATGCCCATTGATAACAAAGTGTATATACGAATGAATAATGATGAGATGGGGTATTTTGAGGAAGTTAACAATCGAAATTTTTCTTATTACATATTCCATCAGCAACATCGTGACGGAATTCGAAGAGGATTAACTGCAAATGAAAAACTAATGAAGAATATTTGTGATATGAACGAACTTATAGACTTCCATTCCGCGTGATGAAATAAATTAAACCACAAATACTTATGAAAAATCTACTAACCCTTATTGCACTCCTGCTGGTGGTGGGAGTGCAAGTGAGTTGCACTCATAGCGATAACATTGTATCTAACTATCGCTATAAACGAGCAATGAGATTATTACAGAATAAGCACGGTTATGATGATCAAACAGCTGTTATGCAGTCTGTGCCAAAATTGATTGAACAAGAAGAGTATCAATTAGCCCTTGAAATATTAAACACATATGAGCTGGTTGATGACTCTTATGAGCCCTTATATCAGTATCGTTTGCTTGTTCACCATTCATTAGGAGAGACACATAAGGCTATTGATGATGCTATAAAGTATTGCAGTATGGCAGATGTCATATTTTATGTAGATACAATCCAAAAGATTTTTGCAGAAGATGTAAACTATTCGATGACTCAGATAATTCAGTTGATTCAATCATTCGATGATGATGATACATCAAAAGAGAAACACGACCCTATTTATTTAAGGGGAGTACTCGGTGAACTATTTGGCAAAGCACTTCAGTATGATGACGAGCAGTCGATTGAATTATACAAACGCTACTACGCCCAAAAAGATGGTACCACCTATGATATCGACTACAAAATGGCTAAATGGTATGCACGTATTGGGATGTATGATAGGGCTATTGAGGATATTTCGAAATATATAGATTCAACTAACGGTACCGATCAACAAGCTATTAGTGACCTCGCAGTTTTTAAGCGGATGGAAGAATTAACGTATTTTGATGTGACAACTATATTAGGCGACAACTAATAATTAAGTAGAAGTAACTATGATAGGTGAGGAGAAACAAGAGATGTGCCTACGATGTCCTCATAGCAAATATTACTCAGGGATGCAAGCCGAGAGAATATATTGCGAGGTTGAAGATAAATATATCGTATTTGACTGTCACGAAGGCTGGAAAAGATACAAAACACTGCACACCGCAGCGTCCCCGATTGTTACTGATATGATATAAGATAAAAGAGAGTCAAGAAACTGCAAATTGGAAACAAATGAAAAACTACACACTCATACTATTACTGGCAATTACACTTATCGGTTGCCGTCAAGCGGTAGATGAGACTACCCAAGTAGATCAATCTATGCAACAGGTAATAACCACCGCATACAAGTCAACCGAAACAACCAATGCGATTTATCATTGGAAGACGACCTTTGCTCCCGACTACAAGGAGTGGGAATTTCTGCATCGGCACAATATCACACGATTGTATATCCATATGTTTGATGTTGTGACCGAGCGAAATTATGAATCCGGCAGATGGGATATTGTCCCCATCGCCACAACAAAGTTTGGACAGATCGCCCCCGAGAATATCAAAAACATCGAGATTATCCCGACTGCATACATCACCGTCGAGGCTCTACGAGAGATGAAGGGCAAGGAGCAAGAGTATGCCGAGCTATTGGTAGAGCGCCTGCGTGCGATGGCGAGATACAACAAACTTGGTAAAACTCAAGAGATACAATTCGATTGCGATTGGACCAAATCTACCCGCGATAGTTATTTCGCACTATGTGATGCTGCGCGTAACCTTATGCGAGAGGACTCTATCGCTCTGAGTGCTACAATCCGACTGCATCAACTTTCGCAGGATGCTCCGCCTGTGGATCGAGGCGTACTGATGCTCTACAATACGGGCAATCTGAAAAGTGTAGAAACCAAGAACTCTATTCTTGATATTAAGGATGTTGAACCATACCTCAAACAAGAGATAAAGTATCCCATCCCGTTGGATTATGTCTATCCGACATATGGTTGGGGTGTGAAATTTTATAGGGGAGGTAATTTTAATGCAATTGTCTCTAATCCTGCAACAGAAACGCTTGAAAAGGGGGAAACAATGCGTAATGAACGCCCCACAGTCGAGGAAATATTAGAGGTAAAAAAACTCGTAGAGAAACAACTCGGCAAGCCCTCTATCGGGAACATTATTTACCATTTTGACAAGGAACAACTAAACCACTATACAGACGATGACATCGCTAAGATATTTTCTAACAATTAGCCTTCTGCTACTCGTGGGGGTGGCAGATGGCTATGCTTGCTTCGGGCCATACTTCCAGCCAAGTGGTTATATGATGTTTCGTGCGTATGATCCCGATGGGAATATCAATACTGCCGATGCTGTTCAAGAGAACTGCTTAGCGTGGCAGCGACTGACCTCAATGACCATCCCAATAGAGGATATTCGTTATGTCGTTTACACGATGCCTCTCAAGGAGTATGAGGCATTTTACGATGGCACAGGTACATATTTACACAATTTCTTTACTGGATGGATTTCGGAGTATGGTCGGGATATTATGGATTTCCTTTTGCTTGCCAAAACCAATGAATATATACGTCAGAAACGCAGTTCGCGCTGGTATTACCCTACTATGCGAATTGATGCGCGAATGACAATTGAGGAGGTGGTAGAGAAGGCCTTGTCGAACACTTCAACTCGTTTGCGAGATAGATACCTTTTGCAGGCGATACGTGCGTTGTTTTCACTTGGCAATTACGAAGAGTGTATCAAGTTGTGGAACGATGAGATGTCGAAGTTTCCGCAGTATAACGCTATGCGTAAGTTAGCTCAGCCATATATTGCTGGAGCAGAGTTTCGTTTGGGGCATAGCGATACGGCATTCCAGTATTATGCCGAACTTGGCGATTCGGAATCCATTGCCTATTGTGCCAAACAAATGGGAAAAGAACTTACCACCATTGAACTAATTGAATTGGTACACAAATATGCTCCTAATAGCAGCGAACTCGAACGGCTTGTCCAAAACGCAGTAAGAGAGGTTGAGATTTGGAATGATAATGGTGGTTATAATGGTTACAGAGATTGTACCGATCTGATGAAGAGTCAGTCTTCTGCACTATACCAATTGTCTCTCCGCATCATCAATGAGGGCAAAACCTCAAACCCTGCGATGTGGTATTATACGGCATCGTTTTTGGCAGATTTCCAAGGCAACACGCAACAGGCAACACAACTACTGTCGCTCGCCGAGAAAGCCAAGGGAACTGATTATGTCAAAGAATCTATCAAGGTACTGCGAATCTATCTTGATGCAAAGGCTCTGCCCTATGATAATGCATACGAGCAAAGGTTGTTTGCTCAATTGCAATGGCTTGACAATAAGATTAAATCGAATATTACACCCGAAGCGCAAGAAAAGGCCATCAAAAACTATTATAGTTACTTGTCCATCAACAAATCGTACTACTATTGGAACGATATGATGCGTCGTGTATTGTTGTCGGTCGTATGTCCTCGGATGATTGAGCAGGGGAAGCAAGTGCGAGCATTACAATTGGCAAATATGGCTGATAATAGATTGCTTGGGTTGGTGAACTATATCCGCGACGATTATTATTCTAATGAAAAAAAGACCATGGTTGAAAAAACTATTCCGCTTAACGAATTTCGCCGAAGCACAAAACATTTTAATCACCTTGATTATCGCAATGACTTTTTCATCCTTACAGATAGTATAGGGGTCGATAATGTAATTGCATACTATGGGCGAGTAAGGTCTCCAAAGTCGGATTTCGATCGTTTCCTCAATACACGAGGTTACGTAGATAGAGATTATCTATTGGATATTGTCGGCACGCAATGTCTGCGTAATATGCGTTATGCTGATGCCGAGAGGTATCTTGGGGCAATCACCCCTTCGTTTTACGGGCATTTGAATGTTTATCAGGAACGTAACCCATTTGAGATAAGATATAATTACGACTATAATGATGCGGATTTCAGATACCAATTTGCCAAAGAGATGAATGCTCTTGAGTGCAAGATCGCAAGTACAGCTAACCCAGATGAGAGGGCTCAAACTATGGTACGATTTGCTATTGGTCTGCGAAGCTCTTTTGGATGGAGCTGGTCATTGACTCAGTACTTTAGCGGGGGAGGTCATTACGGCAGTAAAGAATTTAAGCGTTGGCATAATGGCCCAGAAATGCAGGCGGCATACAAACGAGTTGATGAGTTGATAACAACAGCTTGCAGTATCGTAACCGACCGTGAAGTGGCTGCAATGATTCAATACGACCTTTGCAACTTCCGAGAGGTCGCAACCAAATACTACGACACCCAAATGGCAAAAGTGGTATGGGGAAAGTGTGATAACCTCATTGACTACCACGCAGAGAAACAAAGTTGGTAATTTAACAAAATTCAAACGATACAGAATCTTCTGCTATAACAAATACAACAACTATGACCAAACATTAATCAAAGCGAAACAATATATCAATGGCTTCAGCCACTGAAGAATTGGACGGCATTAAAGAAAAACTTGCAAAAATTGAATTAAGACAGGGTGACACGAAGACTAAAAATCGATTCAAAATCTTTCGGATACCTTGCACAGCAAGTTGAATGATATTAAGAAACTAATTGCCAAGTTGGAGGCTGAATCAGACAAGGCCTAACAGCTGAAGATGAGTATGTCCTCCGCACACTCAACCACTCACTAAAAAGCCCCTCCCCATAGTTTCATTGGGAAGGGGTTTTCTGTTGCGGTTTTCTGCCGAGATTTTGCCATAGATTTTTCCGAGATGATTGCCACTGACTATAAAACCTCTCAACTCACTAAGACATAACATTGGTTGTTAGTTGTATTATGTTTAACCATTTAATTATTTTGTATTATGCAGTTACGACAATCAATGCGCCGAGCAGCGAAGATGCGCTTGGCTTTGGCTGGAGCGAGTGGCAGCGGCAAAACTTACTCATCACTTCTTATCGCCTACGGTATGACGGGCGACTGGTCTAAAATCGCAGTTATCGACTCAGAGAATTGCTCCGCCGACCTCTATGCCCACTTGGGCGGTTATCAAGTCCTCACGCTCGACAACTATGCTCCCGAAACCTACATCGAGGCTATCTCTATTTGTGAGCAGGCAGGTGCCGAGGTAATCATCATCGACAGCATCTCTCATTGTTGGGATTATCTGCTCGATTTCCACGCTAACCTACAAGGCAACTCATTCGCTAATTGGGCGAAGGTTACTCCTCGTCAAAATGCCTTTATTCAGCGTATCCTCACCTCCTCTGCTCATATCATCTGCACGATGCGTTCGAAGCAGGATTATGTTCTCTCGGACAAAAACGGCAAGATGGTACCAGAGAAAGTAGGTCTCAAAGCCGTACAGCGTGACAATGTAGATTATGAGTTTACAGCAGTTCTCGACATTGCGATGAATCACAAGGCTACAACCTCAAAGGATCGCACAGGACTATTTACTGGTAAGCCCGAGTTTATGATTACTCCGCAAGTGGGACAAGCCATTCTGCGTTGGTGTAATCTCTCAACCAATGTTCAACCTCAAAACTCGATGCCTTATGTACAGCACAGCTCTGCAGCCTAATGATAGTTTCTCTACGGGTCTAACCGTATGGAATGACATAGCACAACAACCGACAACAGAGAGTAGAGTTATCCCTCTCTCTGCTAATCGTGCGATTCACTCTCGCCACTTTATCGAGGCTAACACCAAAGCCGTAGATATAGAGCATTTGCGCGAGGATTGTATCGTGCCCGTGTTCTCAAAGGACAACGAACTAACAATCTCACATCAGATGTTTATTGAGACCGTATTAGGTGCGGCATATCGTATATTCCCTAATGAGGCAATAGACGCTCCCGATATAGTCGTGTCACATATCATTAAGGGCAGAATACCCGAAGCGATACATAAACCCGTATCGCAATTATTAGAGAGCGACAAGACCATCTACTATGAGCGTATGGCGTTCTGCTTTGAGATACCTACGATCTATGAGGATATAGCGGGCAATCGACTTAATCTTTCGATTGGAGGTGTGAGAGCCTACAACCACGAGAATCTATACTCTCGTAAGACTATGGAGCGATTCAAGGTGTTTATCGGCTTTAAGAACCTTGTGTGTTGCAATCTATGTGTTTCGACAGATGGATTGAAAAGCGATATGAGAGTAATGAGTGTGCAGGAGTTGTTCGAGCAGTCTTTGGGATTGTTTCAGCAATACGACACGCAGAAACACCTATCGCTAATGAGCCAACTGCAACATCAATCGCTAACGGAGCATCAGTTCGCTCAACTCATTGGCAAGACGAGATTGTATCAGTTCCTGCCACCAAAGGAGCGCAAGGCACTCCCAGCTATGGAGTTTACCGATAGCCACATCAATGCCATAGCCAGAGCCTACTACTCGGATGAGAATTTTGCGAGAGAGGGAACGGCAAGTGATATTGACCTTTGGCGAGTATATAACCTCTTTACGGGAGCAAATAAATCGAGTTACATCGACACCTTCCTCGACCGTTCACTAAATGCCACTAACCTTGTTACAGGTATCGGCAGAGCCTTAGAGGGTGATAGCGAATACGCTTGGTTTATTGAGTAACCCAACCAACCATCAGGCAAGAGGAGTATAGCGATATATTCCTTTTGCCGTTGGTTTTTAAGGCGCAAATTCTCTCACTCTTACGAAAATATTACAAACCATTTTACTATCTAACAATCAGTGCGATAACCCTTTCCATATTTTTTGATGATGAAATAGACTCTTTCTTTATATAGAGGATTATTGTATCCGAAAATGTGGAATATATTGATTGTCAGTATTGGTTTTGAAATGAATTTTAGGTAAATTTGCATATAAAGTGTAACATAAGTTTAACCCGCAAATTGATGTGAGTGTTTTACAATATGTTTGACTAGCCAATTTTAAGCATAGGGAAAATGGGTATAACTATCTGGTTCAAAACATAATGCGGAAATAGCTCAGTTGGTAGAGCACAACCTTGCCAAGGTTGGGGTCGCGAGTTCGAGTCTCGTTTTCCGCTCAACACAAGAAGGATAGCAGAAAGCTATCCTTTTTTTGTGCGTTTCGCGGAAGAGTCCGCGACCATATAGACAATCCCTCCAAACCTCCCTTTGATAAGGGAGGCTTCGCTTGGAGCGAAAAACGAGACTTGCCACGAGCGATCCCAAGTTGCCCCCCTGTCAGGGGGTTAGGGGGTGTAAATAAAAGTTCGCGAGAAATGCCCGCGAATGCGGGCTCGTGGCTCGTTTTCCGCTCAAAATCGAAAGGCTTAGAGAAATCTAAGCCTTTTTTGTTTTCAAGATTTCAGACTCGAAAAAGGCTCCTTATGCACCTGTGGCAGGTTTTTGTTTTATCAACGGAGCGACATAATGAACATAGCCGCAATCTCAATATAATAAAAACAATCATCCATTTGTGGCTGATTTGTAGCCCGGTAGCCGTGCAAACAAAATGGGCTACACGCATCCGTTGTAATGATTTGTGTCAAAATGTGATGTGAATAATCCGTTTTTTCACATCAATATACTTTTCTGCGGTTTATAAGTCCAAAAAAATACATAACTTTGTGTAAATAACTAATACTACAATAGTATGACACCGCAAGAGTTTATCCTCAAATTTCGTGAGGCGTTTGGTGAGGTGGCGCCGTTGCCGATTGCGTTTTGGTATGGCGACACAGCCGTCAATCCAGAGAGCCGTGTGCCTCGCTGTATGATTGGAGCCATTCGCAAGGTTTGCAATGGCAGCACGCTGACACTCACCTCCGAGAATGTGCAGTGCGGAGGTGGCGGACTCTACACAGCTTTCCGCCCTATGTTTGAGGGGGTGCCTTATTTTGTCTCGGCGACGGAGCGTTACAAGCAGACGCCCGAGCAGGTGCGTGCCTATGTCGAGAGCCTCGGAATAGAGATTACCGACAAACCCTATCTCAACTTTGTGAGTGTCGATCAGCTGACAAGTTGGGAGGGCGTTGAGGCGGTGGTATTCTTCGCTACGCCCGATATCGTGTCGGGCCTATGTACGTGGACCTTCTTCGACAATGATGCCGACGATGCTGTTGTCACGAAGTTTGCATCGGGCTGTGCGGCAGTTGTTACGTTCGCCACGGTAGAGAACCGCAAGGGTGGTCGCAGCTGTTTTCTCGGGATGTTCGATCCCTCGGCACGCCCCCTCGTTCCGAAGAATGAACTGTCATTTGCTATTCCGATGAGCCGTTTTACGGAGATGCTTCGTACGATGCCCGACTCGGCTCTGTATCAGAAGGCCTTCTCGGTGGTTCGCCGAAGAATAAATGGAGAGATAGGTAAATGATTAATCAAAGGGTAAATGGATCGTTTGGATAATGGAACTCTAATATAAATGAATAATATAATACCAAATAAATATGGCGAGCCATACTCGGGCGATTCAAAGTTTGTGGCCAAATGTCGAGCTTTGCAATCAGTATATAGAGTTGCGATTGGGGAGGCTATACGGCCTTATATAGGTAAAGATAGGGCCTATTATTTTGGCAACTACATTGAGCACGGAGAGACAACGGGAGCCAACTTCCTGGAAGATTATATTTTTGTATACGCTAAATATAGGGTGGCTTACAAAAAGCCCTTTGAAACTATAAACTCCGATCGTCTATTCAATAATCTATTGTCTAGTCAGCCAATGGCTTTTAATCTCTTTTGCCCATTGCGTAAGATGCTTTGTGAGTCGCCCGAAACAGCAACAAGGGTGATACAATCGGCTCTCCCTAACTATTCAATAGCACGAGTGACGGATGTGGATTTGGAATTCATCCCCGAAAACTATACACAACTTACGGGCGATAGGAGTGCTATGGATGCCATTATTCGTTTTGTGGATAAGGATGGACGAGATAGTTTTGTCGCCATAGAAACCAAATATTCGGAAAACCTTGGTGCAAATGAAGCATCGGAGTCAAATAGGGAAAGATCGAAGGAACTAGTCAAACAACTCGGATGTTTTAGCCAAGATGCCGAGACTCTGATCTCAAAGTCGCAGATAAAACTAACGCAGATATACCGCAACTTCTTACTCAGCGAAGTATATGGTCGCCATACATCGACCAAATCCTATTCGCTGATTATGGCTCCAGCAGGGCATCCATCTACATCGCGTGAATTGGAATCAATAGTTGATAAACTTCGATCGGAGCATAAATACAAGTTGCAACATATACCGTTAGAAGAGTTTGTTCGCAAACTCATTACTCATAGCCCTGCTGAATACAAGACTGTCTTTGAGAAGTTTTTTAATAGATATTTGGAGTTTTTCAAATTAGAGTCACTCTAAATATTATATACAATTAATACATAGATTTTGATAAAAACAGAAATATGATAATTCGCTCAATTCTCGAAAATGACCTTTATAAATTTTCGATGTCATACTACTACCAGGTGCATTATCCCAATGCGTGGGGCGCATTTACCTTCCACGACCGCAACAACACCCAATATACCGAGGAGTTTGTGGCTGCATTGAAAGAGGAGTTCGCTTTTCTCGCCGCTCTCTCGTTGCAGGCGGCGGAGTTTGCGTGGGCGGTGAAGACGATTAACTACATCCCCCGATGTTATTGGGAGTGGCTTTCGCAGTTCCGCTTTGAGCCCGAGAAGATCAATGTATGGCTGGACGAGGAGCGACACCTGCACATCGAGGTTGCCGAGGCGATGTATAAGGTTACTTTCTATGAGATACCTATTCTGGCGATAGTGTCGGAACTCTACCACCGCCACATCGGCGATGGCTACCAGAGTCGCTCGGAACTTGCCGAGGTGATGATCCCACGCTTGGAGCATAAGGCGGCACTTGCAGCCAAGCATAACCTCTACTTTGCCGATTTCGGTATGCGCCGACGTTTCAATACCCTTGCCGAGGAGATTGTAATCGAGTATATGAAGGAGCATTGCCCCACCTTTACGGGCACCTCTACCGTGGCTCTCGCGATGAAGTACAACATCCGTCCAATCGGCACTATGGCGCACGAGTGTTTTATGTTCCAGGCGGCTGTGCACACCCCCAAGGAGGCCAACTATGAGGTGATGGAGCGCTGGGTGGATGTTTACGATGGCAATCTGGGCACGGTGCTCACTGATACCTACACCGTTGATGCCTTCCTTCGCAACTTCTCGATGAAACTTGCCAAACTATACGATGGAGTGCGTCACGACAGCGGCGATCCAAAACTATTTGGCGATAGAATCATCCAGAAATATGAGTCCTACGGCATCGACCCTCTGAGCAAGACGATAGTCTTCTCGGATGGCCTCGACTTCGAAACGGCAGCCGACATTAAGGAGTACTTCGCAGGGCGCATCAAGGTGACCTTCGGTATTGGCACAAACCTTACGTGCGATCTGCCCGATGTTCGCCCGATGAATATCGTTATGAAACTTAAGGAGTGCCGCATCAACTCCCGCCAGCCCGTGTATGGGTGTGTCAAGTTGAGCGATGTTACGGGCAAGGCTATCGGCACACGGGAGGATATAGAAAATTATAAATATCAGCTTGGAATAAAGTAGCCTCCGCCTCCTGAAAGACAATGTAAAAATCAAATATCCCCCAAAAGTTTGGATAACCGACTTTTGGGGGAAGTTTATAGTGTCACACCCTTGTTTATCTACAATCCCACGCAGGATGAGCAGGGTCCTCGGCCGTGAGAGCCTCGGCAAGAGAGATCCCCAAAGCCTTGGCTATACCTTCGCCGTATGTGGGGTCGGCACGGTGGCAGTTGCGTATATGACGTTGCTTGATGAATAGCTCCGCATCGCCCATTGCGCGGGCCGTATTCTCGCAGGTGGCCTTCTGATCCTCGGCCGACATCAGTCGCCATAACTTGCCTGGTTGCGTAAAATAGTCGCTGTCTAACTCCCGTTCATCATAGTTATATACCTCGCCACTTGTCTGCAAGGGTGGCTCTTTCAGCGAGGGCTGATCCTGCCACTGGCCATAACTATTCGGCTCGTAGGCAATCATGCGCCCGACGTTATCGTCCGTTCGCATTTGCCCGTCACGATGATACGAATGATAAGGGCAGCGAGGCTTGTTTATAGGTATCAGATGATGATTCACCCCCAGACGGTAGCGCTGCGCATCGCCGTATGAGAACAGCCGTCCCTGCAACATCTTGTCGGGCGAAAAGCCTATGCCGTCGATGATGTTCATAGGGTTGAATGCCGCCTGCTCGGTCTCGGCAAAGAAGTTTTCGGGGTTGCGGTTAAGTTCCAGCACACCCACGTCGTGCAGCGGGAAGTCGCCGTGATACCACACCTTCGTCAGATCGAACGGATTGATATGATACTCCCTCGCCTGTTCCTCGCTCATCAGCTGCACCTGCATCAGCCAGCGCGGATACTCCTTGCGCTCGATAGCCTCGAACAGATCGCGCTGATGCGACTCCCTGTCCTTGGCAATGATGGCCTCTGCCTCGGCGTCAGTCATATTCTTAATGCCCTGCAGGGTGCGCAGGTGAAATTTTACCCACGTGCGGCGATTGTTGGCATCGATAAAGCTATATGTGTGGCTGCCAAAGCCGTGCATATGGCGGAACGATAGGGGTATGCCGCGTGGCGACATAGTGATTGTCACCTGATGTAGCGCTTCGGGCAGCAGAGTCCAGAAATCCCAGTTGCTGTTTGCCGAACGCATACCCGTGCGAGGATCACGCTTTATGGCGTGGTTGAGGTCGGGGAACTTCAATGGGTCGCGCAGGAAGAATACGGGCGTATTGTTACCCACCAGGTCCCAATTGCCCGTGTCGGTGTAGAACTTCATTGCAAAGCCTCGGATATCTCGTTCGGCGTCGGCAGCACCACGCTCACCCGCCACGGTTGAGAAGCGCACAAAACAGTCGGTCGTCTTACCCACCTCGGCGAATATCGAGGCACGGGTGTAGGCCGTGATGTCGTGCGTTACGGTGAAGGTGCCGTACGCCCCCGCACCCTTGGCGTGCATACGACGTTCGGGAATCACCTCGCGGTCGAAGTGGGCCAACTTTTCTATGAGCCACGGATCTTGCATCGTCACAGGGCCTCGCATGCCTGCGGTCTGCGTATTCTCATTATCGGCTATGGGTCGCCCATTCTCGGCTGTCAGATGTTTTTTATCGGTCTGTTTCATATCGGAATTTTTAAGTGATTTACACCTCCATTCCCAATATTGTGCCAGATTCCAACATTTGTTATTCTTCGCAATCACCCTTTTATCAGCGCTCGACCTGCCCATACCAGCACCACGCCCAGCACAATCGTCAGCCCTACATATAGTGCGAGTGTAAGGTAGTGACGGCTGCCGAGCAGCAGATATGTATCATCTGCAAACGACGAGAAGGTCGTAAATCCTCCGCAGAAACCCGTAATTAGCAGGGCGCTCATCGTGGGCGAGATGGCGTGCGTTCGTTCGGCCATACCAAAGAGCAGACCGATTATAAAACTGCCGATGATATTTACCATAAATGTCCCCAGCGGAAACTCTCCGAGGGCTATGGTGTGGCATAGTTTGCCCGTAAGATATCGCAGGCAGGTGCCGACAAAGCCACCCAGACCTGCTATTAACATTGTCTTCAGCATAATATTCGTTTTGTGGCTATATGGGCAAAGATAGTGCCGAAGTGGGGTATTGTCGTGGCACACAATTTGACACGCAGGGTGTGAAACAAAAATCAACGATTATGCATTTAACACCACGAGAGATTGACAAGTTGATGTTGCTGTCGCTTGGACTGATTGCCGAGCGCCGACTCAACAAGGGGCTTAAGCTCAATTACCCCGAGGCTGTGGCCTACATCACCTCCACGGCTTTGGAGGGCGCCCGCGAGGGCAAGACCGTCGAGCAGGTGATGAAGGAGGCCGCCTCTGTTCTGCGTCGCAAGGATGTGATGGAGGGCGTTGCCGATATGATTTCATTGTTGCAGGTCGAGGCTGTCTTTTCGGATGGCTCGCGCCTTGTAAGTATTCACCATCCAATACGATAACGCTATGGCAGAGAGCAGACTATACCCCTCGCATCGAGGGTTTACCCCCAAGAAGGCACCTGCAGTCGGGGGTGTGATTCTATCGCAGCAGGATATAGAGTATAACGTGGGGCGTCGCACCGCCACCGTCACCATCCGCAATACGGGCGATCGTCCTATCCAGGTGGGATCGCATTTTCATCTCTTCGAGGTGAACCGCTATCTGGAGTTTGACCGCGCAGCCGCATTCGGCATGCATCTTAACATCCCTGCAACCACCGCCATCCGCTTCGAGCCGGGCGATAGCCGCGAGGTGGAGATTGTAGAATATGGTGGCAAGCAGCGCATCATAGGCTTTAATAACCTTACAGATGGTTACACGGGCGGGGAGGATGCCCCGACCTATCTGCCTACGTACGAGCGGGCCCTGCGACGAGTACATAAGGCGGGGTTTAAGTGCTTGTGCGAGCAGACTCCACAGAGCAAAACAAAGAGTAGTAACGCAAAACGAAAGAGTGATGGTAAAAATATCAAGACAGCAGAATAATGACCTTTTTGGCCCTACCGTTGGCGACCGTATCCGCTTGGGCGATAGCGATCTCTACGTGGAGATCGAACGCGACCTGCGTCACTATGGCGACGAGGTGGTCTATGGCGGTGGCAAGACCCTGCGTGACGGCATGGCGTTGGCCAATACCATAACATCCACAGCCGGGGCTCTCGATCTGGTTATCACCAATGTGACTATCCTCGACCCCATATTGGGTGTGGTTAAGGCCGATGTGGGCATCAAGGATGGCCGCATTGCAGGCATAGGACAGTCGGGTAACCCCAATACTCAGGCGGGCGTAGATTCTGCACTCGTTACGGGAGCTGCTACCGATGCTATCTCGGGCGAACACCTTATCCTCACGGCGGGCGGAATTGACAGCCACGTCCATTATATAGCTCCACAGCAGGCCTACGCCGCATTGAGCAACGGTATCACCACGTTTGTCGGAGGTGGTGTCGGCCCAACGGACGGCACTAATGGCACAACCATTACGTCGGGTCGTTGGAATGTGGAGATGATGCTCCGAGCAGCGGAGTCATTGCCGATAAATATCGGTTTTTTGGGCAAGGGAAACTGTTCGGTTGCAGAGCCTGTCGAGGAGCAGATCGTAGCAGGTGCTTGTGGACTGAAGGTGCACGAGGATTGGGGCTCCACGCCCGCCGCTATACGTTCAGCACTCGATGTCGCTGAGCGTATGGATGTGCAGGTGGCTATCCACACCGACACGCTCAACGAGGGTGGCTATGTTGAGGATACTATCGCCGCCATAGATGGCCGTACGATCCACACCTATCATACCGAGGGTGCCGGCGGAGGTCACGCTCCCGACCTGCTGAAGATGGCCTCTATGCCCTTCGTATTGCCCTCTTCGACCAATCCTACACTGCCTTTTGGTGTGAACTCGCAGGCCGAACTGTTCGATATGATTATGGTGTGCCATAACCTCAATCCGCAGATACCCTCCGATGTAGCCTTTGCCGAGAGCCGTGTACGCCCCGAAACGCAGGCGGCGGAGAATATCCTGCACGATTTGGGCGTCTTGTCTATCATCACCTCCGATTCGCAGGCTATGGGACGCGTGGGCGAGTCGTTTATGCGTATGGTGCAGATGGCATCCTATATGAAGCGTGCGTGCGGTCGCCTTAACGAAGATAGCACCGAGAACGACAACTATCGTGTACTCCGCTACCTTGCCAAGATTACCATCAACCCCGCCATAGCTTTCGGTATGGCCGACTGCATCGGCTCTGTCGAACGGGGCAAACTTGCCGATCTGGTGCTGTGGGAGCCGCAGTTCTTCGGCGCCAAACCCAAGATGGTCATCAAGGGAGGTATGGTCAGCTGGGCCAATATGGGCGATCCCAACGCCTCGCTTGCTACGCCGCAACCCTGCTATTACCGTCCGATGTTCGGGGCGTATGGCACAGCCTTGCCTAAGAGCTGCATCTCGTTTGTCTCGCAGGCTGCCTTGCAGAATGATATCAAGTGTCGTTTAGGTCTGGAGCGTGAGGTGCGCGCCGTAAGCCGCACACGGCAGATAACCAAGGCCGATATGGTGCTTAACTCGGCCACGCCACATATCGACGTCAATCCCGAAACGTTCGACGTGGCCATCGATGGCGAGCGCATAGATATTCGCCCTGCGGAGAGTTTTGCTTTGGGACAACTATATTGGTTCAGTTAGATGAAAGTATATAACGAAATATTGGGAAACATCGCCGATGAGCGTTGGCGTGAGCGAGTGGCACTCTCAACGGTTGAGTATATCGACCTGGACCAGTGGACGGCGCAGAAATCACGCTTTGTGGCGCGTAGCGACCGAGGTCGCGAGTATGCGGTTTCGTTACGCCGTCACTCGCGCCTCTCGGATGGCGATATTATCTGCTACCGTGCCGACGAGGGCGAGATGGTTGTCGTGCGACTGCGTATGAGCGACGTTATGGTCATCGACCTTGGCGCACTCCTGCAACAACCCGTGCAGACGGCCGTGCATATAGCCGTCGAGCTAGGGCACGCCCTGGGCAACCAGCATTGGCCAGCGGTGGTGCAGGAGAGCAGAGTGTATGTCCCCTTGACGGTCGATCGTAAGGTTATGGCAAGTGTTATGCGTACACACCATATTGAACATATCGCCTACTCGTTTCGTTCGGCCGACCAGATTATTCCCTACCTCTCGCCACACGAGGTGCGCCGTCTGATGGGAGGCGCTCACGATCATCACCATACACATGGCTAACACCCTGTGCTCACTCCTGCATCTGCTGCAACTCTCCGACTCGGCTCTGCCCGTGGGAGGCTTCTCGTTCTCCAATACGTTGGAGAGTGCCGTGGCGTGTGGCGTTGTGAGGGATGCTTCATCGCTCGAGGAGTATGTTTGTGCGGCTTTGCGGGTGGCCTCGACATCCGATTGCGTGGCGGCACGCGTAGCCTATGAGGCGAGCCTTATGGGACGGCTGGATATGGCGGTGAGGGCTGATGAGGAGCTGCTCCTGCGAAAACTCAATGCCGAACAACGGCAGATGTCGCTTCGTATGGGGCGTAAACTGACCGAGTTAGCCGAAGGCGTGATTGGAGGAGAGTTGCTTGTGCGATGGCTCGCCATGATCCGCTCGGGCGAGGCGTCGGGTACGTATGCTGTGACGCAGGGTGTGGTCTTTGCGGCGAGTGGGGTAGGGCATAGGGAGTTGTTCTCCTCGATGCTCTATGGTACGGCCTCGATGATGCTCAATGCCGCCCTGCGCCTTATGCGCCTGACGCACCACTCCACGCAGCAGATTCTCTATCGTCTTTGGGAGGATGTGGAGCCGTTGTATGAGCACTCCTCGGGACTTGACCTGGAGGATATGTATGGCTTTGCGCCGCAGATTGACCTGCTCTCGGCATTGCACGAGAGGGGTCGCAGTAGAATGTTTATGAATTAACGGATGGAAAATAGTTGTAGAATAGGTATTGGCGGGCCCGTAGGTTCGGGTAAGACTGCCATTATAGAGGCTATCACGCCACGGTTGCTTGAGCGTGGACACAAGGTGCTTATCATCACCAACGACGTAGTCACCACCGAGGATGCCGAGCACGTGCGCCGTATGTTGCGTGGCGTGTTGGTCGAGGAGCGTATCATAGGCGTTGAGACGGGAGCTTGTCCCCATACGGCCGTCAGGGAGGATCCTTCGATGAATCTTGCGGCGGTGGAGGAGATGGAGGCTCGTTTCCCCGATGGCGATGTGGTGCTGATTGAGTCGGGAGGCGATAACCTCACCCTTACGTTCAGCCCTGCGCTGGTTGATTTTTTTATCTATGTGATAGATGTCGCCGCGGGCGACAAGATTCCCCGCAAGGATGGCCCCGGCATCTCGCACTCCGATATTTTAGTCATCAACAAGACCGACCTGGCGCCCTATGTTCACGCCGACCTGGAGGTTATGCGACGTGATTCGCTATCGATGCGGGGCGATAAACCCTTCATCTTTACAAATTGTTTCACGGGCGAGGGTATCGATTCGTTGGTCGATATGATCTGCCGTATGGCGCTCTTCGAGAGATGATGCGACGGGAGATACAACCCTACACCCGTGAACCTCGTATGGGCGTAGGCACTGTTGGCAAGCAGGGCCTTGTGCGGCTATGCTTTGAGCGAGATGGCGAGCGCAGCATTCTGCGCCACCTGGAACGTCGCACACCTCTCATCGTTCAGCAGGCCCTCTACTTCGATCCCGAGTGGGCGGAGTTGCCCTGCGTCTATATCCTCTCCTCGGGCGGGCCCAATGTCGATGGCGATCGCTACGAACAACATTTTACGCTCGGAGTGGATGCTTTTGCTCATATCTCCACGGGTGCAGCTACGAAGATAGCACCTATGCGGTACAACTACTCGGCTCTGCAACAGACTTTTCGTTTGGAGGCTGGCGCATATCTTGAGTATCTGCCCGAACCCGTCATCCCGTGTCGTGGCTCACGTTTTCTGTCGCAGACCTCCATCACCATATCTCCAACTGCCACACTGCTCTATGCCGAGACTTTCCTCTGCGGTCGTCGCCACTCGGGTGAGAGATTCGATTACGATATTCTGTCCATAGGCGTGAGTGCTCGGCGGGAGGATGGTCGCAGACTCTTTGCAGATAAGATGATCGTACGCCCCGATAAGGATCACCCCTCGCGGCTTGGTCGCATGTCCGAGTATGAGGTGATAGCAAATGTGCTGGTGCTCACCTCGGAACGCAACTTTATGCATATATACTCCGCTTGTGAGCCTATGATTGGTGCCGATTTGGTTGCCGCAGCGACTTTTTTGCCTAATGACTGTGGACTTATCTATCGGGTGCTGGGCCACGATAGTCAGACCGTTAAACGCCACGTGAGAAGGTTTTGCTCGGTGGTGCGCCTGACGGTTAAGGGGCGGGCGATGGCGGATGATTTCCCTTGGCGATAAACCTTAAAAACATAATACAATGACAACTTCTACACACTCCAGGATCTTCGATGTTGGGATCTTTGGTTTTATTAAAATTCTGCTGCGCGGTGCAGCGCAAGTGATGTTTCAATGCAACGCCTGGTGCGGCCTTTTATTCATCGTCGGCATCTTTTGGGGAGCCTACTCCTCGGGTATGCCCGAGGTGGGGTGGGGCGCACTGTTAGGTGTTATGGTCTCCACGGCTACGGGATTTATCCTCAACCTTCAGCAGGAGGAGGGCTTCGAAGGGCTGTGGGGCTTCAACGGCATACTCGTAGGGTGCGCCTTCCCGACCTTTCTTGGTAATACGGTCTGGATGTGGTTTGCCCTGGCGCTGTGTGCTGCCTTTACTACGTGGGTGCGCACGGGACTTAACAACCTGATGCGAGGGTGGGGCATCAACTCCTTTACCTTCCCCTTCGTGCTGTGCGTATGGTTCTTCCTGCTGGCCTCGCATACGATGCACTCAATACCTCCGCTCAATACCTCGTCGCACGTGCTGTCTACCCTGCACGGCATACATTTTCATTTGGGCCTTGATGGGGCTTGGGAGGTTGTGAAGGTGTGGTTGCGAGGCCTCTCGCAAGTCTTTCTGATTGACTCTTGGGTTACGGGCTTGCTCTTCTTTCTTGGCCTGTGTGCAAGCAACCGGTGGGCGGCATTGTGGGCCGTTATAGGCTCTGCCTTGTCGATGGGTATGGCTATTGTTATGGGCCTGCCGGTGGAGCATATCAACGAGGGACTCTATTCGTTTAGTGCCGTGCTTACGGCCATAGCCCTTGCCGTGACCTTCTATGAGCCGTCGTGGCGTTCGGCGGCGTGGGCTGCGCTCGGCATTATGGTGACCGTTGTAGTGCAGGCGGCAATGAACGTGTGGGTGCAACCTTTCGGTATAGCATCGCTTACGGCGCCCTTCTGCATCACTACGTGGTTATTCCTGTTACCTATGTTCCGATTTGACGATAAGCACCCCGATCACACGGCGTGGCATCACCGATCGTGACGCCACTCACTCTCCATTCCCTGCGGAGGCATTATCCGATGTCCATAGCGAAGTGTTATTGCAGCACCTACGATTTGTAGTGAGGCTGTCACTCCGAGGGCAAGGGTGATGCCTCCCCATTTTATGAGTAGCGGCATAATGAATACACCTATCACTGCTCCCGCCTTGCCGCACGCTGCCGCTATGCCTGCCCCTGCGCCACGGTCGGCTACGGGGTATATCTGCGCTGGGAGGATGAATGTCACAAGGTGTGGCCCGCAGTTAAGGAGTAATTCGAATACGATAAGCCCCACAATCATCACCCAGGCGGGCCAATGCATCGTATGCGCTGCAATGAGCAGTGCCAACCCTATGCTTGCACCGATAAATCCCCACGCCTGCTGTCGAACATGATACCAGCGACGCACCAGCGCAAGACCAAGCACAAAGCCTGCGGCAACGAAGATATTTACATAGGCCGATAACTCCACCGATGTGGCTATCTGCTCTACGCCCGATGTTGTCTTGCCAAGTCCCATAGCCATGATAAGCGTAGGCATAAACACCCCCACGCCATATACTCCGAAGCCCTCGCACGCCCACGGCACACCGCTCAGTATTACTCGTCGCAGATTCTCGCCACGCAGCATATCGTTGGTGGCGGTCTTGCTGCTTGTTCTGGTCGCTACATCTCCTAATTTTACATCACCTCCCAGGAAGTAGCGCACGGCGCGGGCAGCCTCCTCCTGTCTATTGTGCACCGTGAGCCATACGGGGCTCTCGGCAAAGCGGATGCTGCTCAGGATCATTATCACGGCGAGTATGGCTACGAGCAGGAACAACCCGTTCGAGTGATATGCCGTGCTCCAATGGCGGAGTATATAGAAGCAGACAAATGCCATCACAACATTGCCCACAGCCGATGAGGCCTTCGCCACGCCAACCATAAACAGTCGCCAGCGACGTGGCATAATCTCCGATATGTAGTCCGAGTCGAGACTATATCCTCCACCAACTCCAAATCCCATTACGAACAACCCCACGGCAAGCCCCACGATAGATGATGAGAACAGCGCCACCACAGCGCCTGCCAAGATGAGTAGAGGCGATAGACGGAAGTAGTGCAGATAGCCCCGCTCGTCACTTCGGCGTCCGATAACGATCGAGCCGACCATAATTCCCACAAGGCTCATTGAAGCCAGCACGCCCTGCGTAAGCGAGGAGAGATGGCTCTTCTCGAAAATCTGCATCAGCGGCAGCACCACACCCACCAATGTGGAGAGTGCTCCGCCCGTGAGTTGTCCGAGCGAGGCGACTATGACCACTCGCAGATGTCCCCACCTCAGTGGCATAGTATCCATATCGACGTTCTGGTTGCCCTCCTGCCCCATGTGCAGGAGTTTGTGTCGCCAGGCGTTCCACTTCTCTATTGTCCACCTTACTCCCAAGCCGACACCCACACCCACGGCCGACTCGAAGAAACGCAGCGAGCAGTTGGTTATTGGGTCGCTGTCGGGCGACATCTGCTTGACCAGCAGGATGATGACCATCGTTATGGTGGCTATGCGCCCATATTTGTATATATCGAGCAGCATACACAACGCTTCGAGTGCAAACACCGCGCAGAGCATACCCACTACCGAGAAGGGCAACAGCCGCAGATAGATATACGCTATCACAGCACCCAAAAACGTACCTACGACCCGCATAATGCTCGGACGTATGGACTCCTCGTAGGAGGGCATTTGCAACACCGTGATTACCGATGTGCAGGAGAGCATAGCACCCATCCATCGTGAGGCGGAGTGTATGGAGCCCGAGGCATATATACCCGTCAGGTAGGCCAGAAGTATGCCTATGCAGGAGATAAATATCGTAAAGGGATGTATGCGTGAGGTGGCGGTGCTGATGCGTGAGAGGATGTGGTCACGCAGAGTTTTTATTTGAAAATAGTTTTCCATAATATCTGTTTTCTGTATGGAAAACAATAAGTGCGCCATAACAAAAAAAGGATGCACTTAATACGGTGCATCCTCGTTTGTATTATAAGAGTTTCTTTACCAGCGAAAACATCTTGTAGGGCATATACCTGAACGGCAGATCCAGCCACGTGGGTGTTATGACCACCGAGCGGTAGTGCGAGAAGGCGTCGTAGCTCAACTTGCCGTGATACGACCCCATGCCCGAATTACCTACACCGCCGAAAGGCAGATTCTCGTTGGCGATATGCATAATTGTGTCGTTGATACAGGCTCCACCCGAGGTGGTGTGACGCAGCATCTTCCAGCCCTTCTCCTCCTTGCCGAAGTAGTAGAACGCCAGGGGCTTCTCTCGCTCCGTGACAAAGCGCACAACCTCCTCTCGCTCGTCGAATGTAATCATCGGCAGCACGGGGCCAAAAATCTCCTCCTGCATAACGGGTGCCGATGGCTTGACGTTCTTCAATAACGTGGGGGCGATGTATCGCTCCTGGGCGATGGTCTCCCCGCCACACACTACCTCGCCATCGTTCAGATATGAGGCCACACGCTCAAAGGCGCGGTTGCTCACCAGTCGCACATAGTGCTCGCTCGTGTGGGGATCCTTGCCGTGCAGACGCTCCACGGCACGCTTGAACTCCTCAATAAAAGGCTCCTGCAACGAACGGTGAATAAGCAGATAGTCGGGTGCAATGCACGTTTGACCGGCGTTGAGTGTCTTACCCCACGCTATGCGCTGTGCGGCAATCTTTACGTTGGCCCCCTTATCCACTATGCAGGGGCTCTTGCCTCCGAGCTCCAGCACTACGGGTGTGAGATGCTTGGCGGCAGCCTGCATAACGATGCGTCCGAGCGACGGGCTACCCGTAAAGAAGATTATATCGTAGCGCTGCTCCAAGAGCACCGTATTAACATCTCTATTACCCTGCACTACGGCCACATAACGCTCCTCGAACGTCGAGCAGATCATCTGCTCCACCACACGAGCCACGTTGGGGGTGTAGGGTGATGGCTTCAATACAGCCGTACAACCTGCCGATATGGCACCCACCAGGGGGTTGAGCAACAGTTGCACGGGGTAGTTCCACGGCGATATGATAAGGGCTGTGCCCAAGGGCTCGCTTACGATACGCGAGCGTGAGGGCATCATCTTCAGCGGCGTTGATTTGCGCATGGGGCGCATCCAGCGCTTGAGGTGGCGCAGATGGTTTTTCACTTCGCCCTCGACGATGCTCAACTCGGTGAGTATCGCCTCCTGCTCCGACTTGTGCAGATCCTGCCACAGAGCCTCGCAGAGCGGGCGTGACCACTCCTTCAGAGCTCGTTGCAGACGTTGTAACTGCTCACGGCGGAAGTCGTGCTTGCGTGTCTTGCCCGTAAGGAAATATTCGCGTTGAGCCTTGACGATTGCCTCGATGCGCTCGGCTGAAGTATTCTCGATTGCCATTTTTTACTTGTGTTTAAGAGTTATGAGTGTGATTTCGGGAGCCGCGCCAAAGCGTGCATTTACGGCTGTCTGACCAAGGCCTACGTTCACGTAGAGGTGTTGTTTGCCCTCACTGTAAAGTCCTCTGTACTCATCATACATCAGCGATGCGGGCGACCACCCGAGCAGCGAGATCTGCATAGCGTGCGTATGGCCCGACAGCGTGAGGTCTATATCGCTCTTGCCCACCACCTCGGCACGCCAATGTGTGGGGTCGTGGCTGAGCAGAACCTTGTATTCGCCATCGGCACCCTTCAGTGCCTTTTGCAAATCGCCGTAGGTGCGGAATGAGCGGTTGCCCGAAATGTTTTCTACACCAATCACCGAGAGTTTATTCTCGCCACGCACAATGGCCTCATTCTCATTTATGAGCAGTCGCCAGCCCATCTCACCCTCGCGACGCTTCAAGGTCTCTAAAGCCTCGCGCTTGGCCTGCTGTGATTCGTGACGACGATACTCGCTGTAATCGTGGTTGCCCAGAATCGAATATACTCCATCCTTTGCCCGCAAGGTGGCGAGAATATCCTGCAGGCCGTCGAGCTCCTCGGGACCCATCGTCACCAAGTCGCCCGTAAAGGCAATCATATCGGGCTCCAGGGCGTTGATCTTATCCACGGCACGCTGCAATGCTCCCTCGCGACCGGCGAACGACATTAGGTGCATATCCGAAATATGTACGATGCGGTAGCCGTCAAACGCTGCGGGCACGCTCTCGCTTGCTATTTCGACCTTTTCGGTGCGGAAGCGGTTGCGCTCCACCACGGTGCCATATATCCACGCCAGCCAAGGGAAGAGCATAAACCATAGTCCACGCAGGAATACTATCTTGAACGAAGCTCCAAAAAGCATCGACACCAACGCCACAATAAGCACCACCACGCCAATGGCGAGTGATATGATGGCAAGTGCCGAGAGGTTAAAAATCCAGTCCATATATCTGAGTTTCATTATTTGCGACCTGTAAAATGATCCATCGTCGAGTAGATGCCCAGCCAGCGACCCACGATGGTATCAAACCACGATACGGGCAGCAGACCCTGGCACAGACGGAAGAAGTGGTAACCCCACGGAATACCCCTGAAGTCTGTGTTGCGCTCGATGGCGCGTAGTATCTTGCGCGCCGTGCGCTCGGGGTCGAGGATGGGGAAGAAACGTGAACGCACACCGTCAAACATACCAGTGTTGATGTAGTAGGGTGCAACGGTTGTAAAGTGTACATTGCTCTTGCGCTCCTGCAACTCAATGCGTACCGAGTCCGACCAGCCGATTACGGCCCACTTGCTGGCGGCATAGACCGACATGCGGGGGTTCGATATCATACCTGCGGCCGAGGCTATGTTGCAGATGTGGCCCTTGTCGCGCTTTATCATCGGCGGCAGAGCCTGCAGAGCCACCACCATCGGGGCTGTGGCATTGATGGCCATCGTGCGCTCGATGTCGCTGAGCGACTGCTCGTCGAAGGTCTTGTTGCTGGTGACAATGCCGGCGCAGTTGATCAGAATATCTACGTCGCCACACTCCTCGGTGGTGGTGCGGAAAGCCTGCTCGACGGCAGCGTGGTCGGCAACGTTTACCTTGTATCCCTTCACCTTGCCAAGCGGAGAGAGTGCAGCCTCCGTCGCGGCTATGTTCTGCTCGTTGATATCCCAAATCACTAATTGGCGGGCGCCCTTCTCCAGGGCCATACGTCCCATAATGCGACCTATGCCTGAGGCTCCGCCCGTGATGAGTATGCAATTATCTTTTATCTTTGTCATTGTGTGCTGATTAAATTTATAACGTCGGGCGCAAATATAATAATTTTCTATAAAAACGAATCACCCGTAGGGTGGGAAATCATTTTTCGGGCGAGAGATTGGGTGCGGAAGGCTTTTTTATTGCACTTTGTGTGCCGTTTCTGGGCAAGATTTCGTCTGCGTGAAATTATTTTTTGCCGATGATGATACTTCCGAATAAAATGTGTATCTTTACACACCTAAAATAAAGCAATATGCAGGATAAAGTAACAGTTATTTGCCAGAATACCTCTACGCAGCTGGAGGTCGAAATGGGCACATCACTTTTGGAGCTGCTTGGACAGTTACCCTCGCAGGGCGAATATCCCATCCTTGCGGCTTATGTAAACAACCGCCTCAAGGAGTTGAATTACCGTATATTCAAGCCTATGACGGTGCGTTTTGTCGATATCACTCACTATGAGGGCTATCGTGTCTATCAGCGCACCATATCATTCATCCTGCAGAAGGCCGTGTGGGATATCTATCGTGGCCGCAAGTTCTATATTCGCCACTCGTTGGGCCGTGGTCTCTACTGCGAGTTTGCTGATGGCGAGCAGCTCACCGATGCCGGTATTGAGGCACTGCGTGAGCGTATGCAGGCCATTATCGACGCCCGCTATCCCATTCTGCGCCACCGCATGCTCACATCCGAGATAAACGGCATCTACAAGCGCTTCGGCTATGACGATAAGATGGCGCTGCTCAATACCCGTCCACGTCTTTATAGCGATATTTACCGTATGGATGATATGGTTGGTTACTTCTACGGTGCTCTGGCGCCCGATTCGGGATATATCCATCTGTTCGATATGCGCCGCTACCACGAAGGCTTCTATGTGGCTCTGCCTACACGTCTCGACCCCTCGAAGCTGGATCTGAATGTGCATTGGGACAAGATGCTCGATGTCTTCTCGGAGTACCACGACTGGGTGCAGATTATGGGTGTGCCGACGGTGGGTCACCTCAATAAGAAACTCATCGATGGCGATATGAGCGAGCTCATCAAGATTGCCGAGGCTTTCCACGAGAAGAAGATTGCTGCTATGGCCGATCAGATACATGCTGCCAACAAGGAGCACGGCACTCGTGTAGTGCTCATCTCGGGTCCCTCGTCAAGTGGCAAGACCACCACATCGAAGCGTCTGGGTATTCAGTTGCGCATCCTGGGTCTTGACCCCGTGCTGATCTCGCTCGATGACTACTTCGTGGATCGTGATCGTACGCCAAAGGATGAATCGGGCGAGTACGACTTCGAGGCTTTGGAGGCTATCGATCTGGAGCTGCTCAACAAGGATCTAACCCGTCTGATGGCGGGCGAGAGCGTCGAGGTGCCACGCTATGACTTTATCACGGGCTCACGCAAGTGGCACGAGAACCCCTTGAAGTTGGGCGAGCGTTCGGTGATTATCATGGAGGGTATCCACGCCCTGAATCCACGCCTTACGCCCAGCATTCCGCGCGAGCATAAGTTTGGCATCTACGCATCGTGCCTTACCTCGGTTGCGATGGATAACCTTACCCGCATCCAGACTACCGATAACCGTCTGCTGCGCCGTATTACACGCGACTACGCAACACGTGGCGCCGATGCGCTGGCAACACTGCGTCGTTGGCCGAGCGTGCGCCGAGGCGAGGAGAAGCATATCTTTCCCTATCAGGAGAATGCCGATGTGATCTTCAACACCTCGCTCTTCTACGAGATTATGGTTCTGCGTCCCAAGATCGAGCCTATCCTGCGAGAGGTGCCCGACACCGAACCCGAGTATGGCGAGGCACGCCGCCTGTTGAAGTTCCTGGATAACTTCACCCCGCTCTACACGGACGAGATTCCGCCCACGTCAATCCTGCGCGAGTTTGTCGGCGGAAGTACGTTTAAGTATTAATTCAAAATGCAGAATTCAAAATTGAATGTGTAGAAGCGTAAGCGAGATTGTGAAAGAAAAAAGAAACGATTATTAAATAAAAAAATAGAGAAAAATGTTAGACAAATTTATGGATCGCCATATTGGCGTTACAAATGCTGACGACCTTGGCGCTATGCTGAAGGTTATCGGCGTAGAGTCGGTTGAGGAGCTTATTTCGCAGGTTATCCCCGCCTCTATCCGTTTGAAGAAACCCCTTGCACTGCCCACCACGGGCATGAGCGAGTATGAGTTCGCATCGCACGTTGCATCGCTTGCTGCAAAGAACCGCCAGCTGCGTTCATTCATCGGTATGGGTTACTATCCCACGGCTGTGCCTGCCGTAGTTAGTCGCAACGTGTTCGAGAACCCCGCATGGTACACCTCATACACCCCCTATCAGGCCGAGATTTCGCAGGGTCGTTTGGAGGCTCTTCTGAACTTCCAGACCGCCATCCTCTCGCTCACGGGTATGCAGATTGCCAACTGCTCGCTTCTCGACGAGGCTACCTCGGCTGCCGAGGCTATGCTTATGATGTATGCTCTGCGCTCACGCGAGGCCGTAAAGCAGGGTCGCAATCAGATATTTGTCGATAAGGATATCTTCCCGCAGACGCTCGACGTTCTACTCACTCGTAGCGAGCCCTTCGGCATTGAGCTTATTGTCGATGACTACTCTACATACGAGTTCACAGGTATGGAGTTCGGTGCTCTGGTGCAGTACCCCTCGGCTACGGGCGAGGTGCGCAACTACGCTGCCTTTGCCGAGAAGGCTCACGCGGCTGGCGCATTGGTAACGGCTGTTGCCGATATCCTCTCACTCGCTATCCTTACCCCTCCCGCAGAGTGGGGTGCCGATATTGCCGTAGGCTCTACCCAGCGTCTGGGCTGTCCGATGGGCTTCGGTGGTCCGAGCGCAGGCTATATGGCTTGCCGCGAGGCTTACAAGCGTAATATCCCCGGTCGTATCATCGGTGTATCGGTGGATCGTTTGGGCAATAAGGCTCTGCGTATGTCTTTGCAGATGCGTGAGCAGCACATCAAGCGCGAGAAGGCTACCTCAAACATCTGTACCGCATCGGCTCTGATGGCTTCGATGGCTGGTTTCTACTGTATCTACAACGGTGCCGAGGGCTTGCGCCGTGCCGCTATGACGGCTCACACCGCGGCCGTAGCCATCAAGGAGGCTTTGGAGGCTATGGGCTACAAGACTACCAATAAGACAATCTTCGATACCGTTGAGGTTGAGGCCGAGGCTGCCGTGGTGCAGGATATCGCTCTCGCGGCGGGCATCAACTTCTACTACCCCTCTGAAGGTTTGGTGCGCCTCTCGACCGACGAGGTGACTACCGATGCTGAGGTAGAGACCGTAGTCGCAATCTTTGCCGAGGCAAAGGGCAAGAAGGCTAAGGCTGTGAAGATTGGTGCGGAGGCTAAACTCCCCGCTGCGCTTCTGCGTGAGTCGGCAATCCTTGCCGAGCCCGTATTTAACAAGTATCACTCGGAGAGCGATATGATGCGCTATATCAAGCAGTTGGAGTTGCGTGACATCTCACTTGCGAACTCTATGATTTCGCTCGGCTCTTGTACGATGAAACTCAACGCTGCGGCTATTATGCAGCCCCTCTCATTGTCGGGCTTCCAGAATATGCACCCCTTTGCCCCTGCAGACCAGACCGAGGGCTACACCGAACTTATCTCGGAGCTCGAGAGCGACCTTGCCACCATCACAGGCTTTGCGGGCTGCTCACTCCAGCCTAATTCGGGTGCTGCGGGCGAATATACGGGCCTTATGGTTATCCGTGCTTATCATCAGAGCCGTGGTCAGGGTTACCGTAACATCATCCTTATCCCCGCATCGGCTCACGGTACTAACCCCGCATCGGCTGCTATGGCAGGTATGAAGATCGTAACGGTGAAGTGCGACGAGAACGGAAACATCGACGTCGATGATCTCAAGGCAAAGGCCGAGGAGCACTCATCGGAGTTGTGCGGCTTGATGGTTACTTACCCATCGACACACGGCGTCTTCGAGAGCCGTATCCGTGAGATCGTAGATGCTGTACACGACGCTGGTGGTCAGGTATATATGGATGGTGCCAATATGAACGCACAGGTTGGTCTCACCAACCCCGGCTATATTGGTGCTGACGTATGCCACCTGAACCTTCACAAGACCTTCGCGATGCCTCACGGCGGTGGTGGTCCGGGTGTAGGTCCTATCTGCGTTGCGGAGCACTTGACGCCGTTCCTCCCCTCACACTCTGTGATGACTACGGGCGGCGAGGATGGTATCACGGCTGTATCGTCATCTCCTTGGGGCTCGGCTATGCTGCTGCCCATCACCTACGGCTATATCAAGATGCTGGGCGAGGAGGGCTTGCGTCACTCAACCGAGATGGCTATCGTCAATGCTAACTATATGTCGTCAGCCTTGAAGAGCGAGTATCGCACCTACTATTCGGGCGAGACGGGCCGTGTGGGTCACGAGATGATTCTCGACCTTACGAACTTCAAGAAGGATTACGGCATCGACTGTGGCGATATTGCACACCGACTGATGGATTATGGCTTCCACGCTCCTACACTCTCGTTCCCCGTGCACGAGACCTTGATGGTTGAGCCTACCGAGTCGGAGCCCAAGGCCGAGATGGATCGCTTTATGGAGGCGTTGGTGCAGATCAAGCGCGAGTGCGAGGCTGCCGCCGCTTCGGGCGAGAAGGATAATGTAGTGGTAAATGCTCCCCATACGGCCGTAGAGTTGGCGGGCGAGTGGTCACACCCCTACTCTCGTATGGAGGCTGCCTTCCCCTTGGAGTGGGTTAAGTGTGCGAAGTTCTTCCCCTACGTAACCAAGATTGACAATGGTTACGGTGATCGTAACCTCGTTTGCTGCAACGTAGATTAAAAATTTGCCTGACGGGCTCTTTTGGCGTCTGGCTTGCGTCGCAAATGCTCACATACGCACATAGTATGCTCCGCTTTGCGTCACTGCGACCAGCCTCAAAATAGCCTCGTCAAACAAATTTTAGACGATATTACATAATATTAACAGCCTGCTCCTTTGGGGGCAGGCTGTTGTTGTGAGGGGTGAGAAAACTTTTGAAAATAGGTGGAAAAATAAATTTTTCTTCTTCGTAATTTGGTAACTCCCCCCGAAGTGTATATCTTTGTGTGCTTCAAATGAAAAAGCGAGAAATCTAAAACACAAAAAATATGAAAGTAGAAAATTCAAAGATGGTGTCAGTGCACTATACGCTGACCGTTGATGGCGTAGTTGCAGACCAGTCACGCGAGGGTCAGCCCTTGCAGTTTATCTGTGGCACAGGTATGCTTCTGCCCAAGTTCGAGGGTGCTATTATGGGCAAGGAGGCAGGTGAGAAGGTGTCGTTCACACTCGCTCCCGCTGATGGTTACGGTGAGATTATCCCCGAGGCTGTGGTTGATCTGCCTAAGAATATCTTTATGATCGACGGCAAGGTAGCCGAGGAGTTGCTCACTATCGGCAACCAGATTCCTATGAGCGACGCACAGGGCAACCGTATGCTTGGCGTTGTGAAGGAGGTGGCCGAGGAGACCGTGAAGATGGACTTCAACCACCCGATGGCTGGCAAGACCTTGAACTTCGACGTTGAGGTTGTTGAGGTACGCGACGTTACACCCGAGGATCTGGCCGCACAGGGCGGTTGCAACTGCGGTTGCCACGGCGACTGCGAGAGCGGTTGCGAGGGTGGCAAGTGCGGTGACAACCACGAGGGTGGCTGCGACTGCTACAATTAATTCAAACTTATATCCGCGTAGGCCCGCCTGACATCCGTTTGGCGGGTCTTTTTTGATAGTCATTGCAGATATGCTTACCATTGCCAATATTATCGATGCCGTAGCCTTCCCCTACACCGTGTGGCGCACCCTGCAGGGCATTGAGCCCGAGATGCAGGATGGCCGACCCCGTTACGTCACGGGCAATGCCGCCGTGTCGCTACCCGTGAGGTATCAGGGCCGCCGCTATATGCTCAAATGCTACACCCGACCAAGTGACCGTCTCCCTGCAATCTACGGCGAGGCGTTCCGCCCGAAGGAGTTGTGTGTGGTCGATTTTGCGGGTCGCTACCATTGGGTCGATTGCCTGCTGGCGGAGTATGTTGAGGGGCGTTCGCTCGACGAGGTGCTGTGCGAGGTCACAACGGAGGAGGAGTTTTCTTCTCTGGCACGGGAGTTTGACCGTATGGCAGGTGAGATTCTTCGCTCGGAGCGGGCGCACGGCGACCTGAAACCCGAGAATATCATCGTTCGCGAGGATGGTTCGATGGTGGCCATAGATTGGGATGCGGCGTTTGTGCCTATGTTCAAGGGTATGCGGGCTGTTGAGATCGGCACGGCGGCATATCAGCATCCTCGGCGAGATACGGCCTTCTACGATAAGCATTTGGACGACTATTCCGTTGCATTTATCTCCACTTTGTTGCACCTCGCGGCTCTACGTCCCGATGTGATGGAGCACTATCGCCAGCATCGTGAACCACCGTTTATGCCTGCATCACTAATCAGTGACGGTCGTGCGCTGACGGTTGCTCTGCACACGATTGTCGAGGAGTTTGCACGCCGAGGTATGGCACGCGAGTATCAGGTGGCAATGATGCTCGGCTCGCAGTATGTGCGGCTGTATGATTTGGCAGAAGTATTTTCCTGCAAGGCTATGACTATGACCGACTTGGAGGGTGCCGAGCTGGAGATGAATGATAAAGGCCGTTGGGGTGTGCTGCTTGGTGAGAAGTGGATTTTGCCACCGCTATACACTTCGGGTATAGGTCTCTCGGAGGGCGTAGCGCTGATGGAGCTGGGTGCTTATCGCCATTTTGTGCGCTTGCAGGATGGCGTGGTTCTGCGCTCATTTAGCCGAGGGGAGAATGTAGGCCCGCTGCGTGATGGATGCACACGGGTGCGCACAGCGGATGGCGAGGAGCGAATAATCAGGGTTGTTGTTGAATAATTTTGAGAAAAAAATTATCTTTGTAGAACAAACTTCCACGCAATGTACACACAAGAGATTACACGCCGTCACCGTACCGCCTTTGTCCTGATGCTCGATCGCTCGGCGTCGATGCAGGGCCGAGTGCGCTTTGGTCGTATGGTGATGACCAAGGCCGAGGCTGTGGCCTTCACGGCCAATGCTCTTGTGACCGAGTTGGTGGACCGCTCACGTCGCACGGATGGCGTACGCGACTACTACGACGTTGCCATCGTAGGCTATGGTGGCGATGGGGTGGAGATGCTCACCTCGGAGGATGGTTTTTCTTCCATTAGTCGGTTGTCTCGTCGTGCTCCTCGATTGAGCCGAGTGGCCTTTGAGGAGATGATGCCCGACGGCACGGCCGCTATGGTGGAGCATAGCGTAGAGCAGTGGATAGAACCCAAAGCCGAAGGCACTACGCCTATGTATGAGGCGATGCTCCGTGTTCGCGATATGTTGCAGGAGTGGTGCGCTCGCGAAGAGAATAGGGCGAGTTTCCCGCCCATAGTAATAAATATCACCGATGGCGAGGCTTCGGACTGTACCGACGCCGAGTTGCTCGACATCTGCTCGCAGCTGCGGGCCGTGGCTACCGAGGATGGGCAGGTGCTTCTGCTGAATATACACATCACATCGTCTGACGCTTTACCCTCGATAATCTTCCCTATGGCCGATGAACTTCTCGCAGCGTCGCGTCACGCACGCACGTTGGCGGAGTGTTCGAGCATTATGCCCGAGGCATTTACGGAGGCTATCCACTCATTGAAGGGTGCTGGTGCTGTGCCACCATATTATGGTATGGGCTATAACGCCACTATTGTGGAGTTGCTCTCGATTATAAACATAGGCTCTCGAAGCATAACACGCATGGAGTAGTATGGTTGCAATATCATCGTTTCGGGAGGCTTTGAGTGCCCCACAGAAGGGCTTTACTCGTATGGCGCATCTGCGTTGGGTGGGCGAGAGTGTTCGCCGTTCGACCTACTTTGCCGAGGCTGAGGTGGAGTATGGTGCTGAGCATTATCTGGTCTATATGCCTCTGACGCTCTCTTCTTTAAGACGTGTCGAGCGACTCGTTCCTCTGCATCGTCATCTCATTACCTCTTACGTTCCTCGCCTGGAGATTCTGCGATCGGAGATGCACTATGCCGATAGCGCTGGCCGTGAGGCCGAGTGCGATATACTGCGTGAGCCACTCCCCGTGGGCGAGCCGTTCTCGGATGCGCTGGCAGCCGTGGCAGATTCGAATGATGCGCAGAGATTGGTCGAGGCTATAAACGAATTACAAGGGGCATTGCTCTGTGCCAACCTCTCGCATAATGCTGTGCGTGAGGAGAATATCATCCTCACTGATAGGGGTGAGGCACGCCTTGTGCGGTGGTACTATGCCACCGAGGGCGCAGGCGGCGACGATGAGGCGTTTGATGCTCTGCGCGAGAAGATTCTATTGAAGGCCAATGCCGCAGTGCGAGATGTGGAGGCAATGCCATACAATGTGGCGCCTGCGCTCGATAATCATCTCTATGTGAGGTCGCTGCACGAAGGTCTGGCAGCTGTTGAGGAGCCTTCGGGTTGGGGCTTTGTCGATAGTGAAAATCAAGTAGTTATAGAACCCCTCTTCCGCTGGGTCGGCGACTTTTATGAGGGTCGTGCCGAGGTTGAGAGCGAGTCGGGTATGGGGCTGATTAACCGCGAGGGCGAGTTTGTTATTCTGCCCATATATGATAGTGTTGAGTACGACTATCATAGCGGTTGCACACGTGCGTGGATAGGTGAGGAGTGTCTGCTGTTTGATTACGAGGGCAAAAGAGTTGGTGCGTTGGAGAGCGCCTGCGACCCCCCCCCACGCGAAGTGGAAATGTGCTGAGATATAACAACATAGTAATACTATACGGTGAAAAAGATAATTATTTTTGTGTGCGCCTGCCTTATGGTGGCGTGCTCAGAGAAAACATCGGAAAATATGCAGGATAAATATTCATCGCGCCTGGTGCGCCTGTCAAAGTTGGAGATTCATGAGGAGTATTTGGAAGAATATCTTACCTTTGTGGGAGAGGTAGGTCGCGAATCGGTCGAGAAGGAGGAGGGCGTGATAACCCTTTTCAGCGTGCAGGAGAAGGAGAATCCCTGTCGCATCACCATTCTTGAGATCTACGCCTCGCAGGAGGCTTACCAGAAGCATATCGCCTCGTCGCACTTCCAGCGCTATAAGCAGGGTACGCTGCATATGGTAAAGGATTTGCAACTCATCGATGGCGTTGCCCTTGTGCCCGATATGAAGATAAAGGAATAAAAATATAAAACTATAAAACTATGGAACAAACTAAATGCCTTATTATTGGTAGTGGCCCGGCGGGTTATACGGCCGCAATTTACGCTTCACGCGCAAACCTTTCGCCCATCGTTTATGAGGGCATCGAGCCTGGTGGTCAGCTCACTACGACCACCGAGATTGAGAACTTCCCCGGCTATCCCGAGGGTATCAGCGGTACGGAGATGATGGCGCAGCTCAAGCAGCAGGCACAGCGTTTTGGTGCTGATGTGCGCTTCGGTATCGTGACCGACGTTGACTTCGACGTCCGCCCCTTCGTTGTTACCATCGACGGCGAGAAGAAGATCGAGGCCGAGGCTTTGATCGTGGCTACGGGTGCTTCGGCAAAGTATCTGGGTCTGGAGTCGGAGATGAAGTATAGAGGTCAGGGCGTTAGTGCCTGTGCTACGTGTGACGGCTTCTTCTACCGTAAGCAGGATGTAGCCGTTGTGGGCGGTGGCGATACCGCTTGCGAGGAGGCAACCTACCTGGCTTCGATCTGTAAGCAGGTTTACCTGATCGTAAGAAAACCCTTCCTGCGCGCATCGAAGGCTATGCAGGAGCGAGTATTCAATACGCCCAACATCAAGGTTATGTTCGAGTATAATACGGTCGAGATCTTGGGCGATGAGGATGGCGTTACGGGTGCCCGTCTGCGCCATACGTCAGGCGAGGAGACTACGATCGATATTATGGGCTTCTTCCTTGCTATTGGTCACCACCCCAACACCGAGCTCTTCAAGGGTAAGCTGGAGCTGGACGAGGAGGGTTATATCAAGACCATCCCCGGCACATCGAAGACCAATATCGAGGGAGTGTTTGCCGCTGGCGACGTGAAGGATCCCCATTACCGTCAGGCTATTACGGCTGCGGGCTCGGGCTGTATTGCGGCTCTGGACTGTGAGCGTTATCTGTTGAGCAAGTAATGTCTATTGCGGTCACCATACTCGGTAATTCGTCTGCCAAGCCAACCGCGTCGGGGCACCCCTCGGCGCAGGTGGTCAACGTGAACGAACAATATTTTCTGGTCGATGCGGGCGAGGGCGTGCAGCGTCAGATGGCACGCCGTGGCATCTCGGCACTGAAACTGCGTGCCGTATTTATTTCGCATCTGCACGGCGACCATATGTATGGCCTGTTTCCGTTGCTCTCGACGTTGGGTCTGTATGGACGTCGCACGCCACTGCGTATCTATGCTCCACGACCTTTCGGGGAGATGCTGGAGTGTTTTCTGCGCCTGTGCGAGACGAATCTGCCATATACGCCCGAGTGGGTGGAGGTGGATACCACCAAGCACCAGATAATATTCGAGAACGATAGCACCGAGGTGTGGTCACTGCCACTGCGTCACCGCATACCTACGGCGGGCTACCTGTTCCGACAGAAAGAGCCTGCGCTCAACGTAAAGAAATATGCCATAGAGCGTTATGATCTCTCCGTGAAGCAGATTGTCGATGCCAAGCGAGGTGAGGATATAGTGCTGGAGAGCGGCGAGGTGCTATCAAATGATGTGATAACCTATCGCCCTTATGCTACGCTCTCGTATGCCTACTGTTCCGATACCAACTACTCGGCTCGGCTTGCCCGCATGGTCGAGGGTGTGGATGTGCTCTACCACGAGGCAACCTATGCCGCCGATATGCGAAAGACAGCCAAGGAGCGAGGCCACTCAACCACCGAAGATGCCGCCAAGGTGGCAAAGATGGCGGGTGTCGGGCGACTGCTTATCGGACACTTTTCGTCACGATATAAGGATTTGTCGCTGCTGTTAGATGAGGCTCGTGCGACGTTCCCCGCAACCGATATTGCCCGTGAGGGCGAGACCTTTTTGATTGAACCTAAACCGCATAAAGAATGACAAAGGCCGAGATACAGTTTGTGCGTTCGCTCTCGGATAAACGAGTGCGCGACGCGGAGCGATTGTTCATCGCCGAGGGGGATAAACTCATCGGCGAGATCCTGCAGTCGGGGTGGCGAGTGCGAAATCTATATGCCCTTGAAGGTCATTTCGATGGCCGTGCCGAGCGGGTGAGCGAGAAGGAGATGGAGCGCATCTCTCAACTCAAGACTGCCTCCACGTCGCTTGCCGTTGTTGAGCAGCCTCGTCATATGGCCGCGAAGAGTGCTCCGGCTACGGCTTTGTCGCTTGCACTGGATGGGGTGCAGAATCCGGGTAATCTGGGTACTATCATCCGCCTTGCCGATTGGTTTGGCGTGGAGGATATATTTTGCTCGGAGGATACCGCCGACTGCTTCAACCCCAAGGTCGTGCAGGCTACGATGGGCGCTATTCTGCGTGTGAGGGTACACTACCTGCCGCTGGCAGATTTTCTGCGTCGCACCCGCGAGAGTGGGGTGGAGGTCTATGGCACGATGCTCGATGGGCAGAATATCTACGATGTGGAGTTGGCTCCCACAGGTGTAATTGTAATGGGCAACGAGGGTCGAGGTGTAAGCCGTGAGTGCGCCGCATCGTTCTCGCAGCGACTGCTTATTCCCGCCTATTCTGTTGCAGGTCAGGGCTCCGAGTCGCTCAATGTGGCTATGGCTACAGGAATTGTCTGTGCCGAGTTCAGGCGCCGGATGAGATAACGGATTTCACTCCGTAAGGCGAAAAATATGGAAAAACGGCTCTTTTGGGCCGTTTTTTTTATGCTCGAGTGATCAAAATCGGCAGAAACGGTTAATAATTGAAAATTATTAGTATATTTGCTGTTTGAAATAGTATGGATTTAATTATGTCGGATTCAAGACTTAAGATAGGAATTACACAGGGCGATGTGAATGGCGTAGGCTGGGAGGTTATCCTCCGCACCTTTGCCGATCAGCGCATCGCTGAACTTTTTACTCCCGTCATCTACGGCTCACTCAAAGCCGCCAAGTATTATATGTCGATCCTCGATAAGGAGGATTATGGTGTTCAGTTCAACGTTGTAAAATCGGCTGACGATGCACGCCGTGGCAAGATCAACCTTGTCGATACGGGCGATGCCGACCCCCAGCCGGGTGTAGCCTCCAAGGAGGGTGGCAAGGCCGCTGTTGAGGCGTTGGAGGCTGCCGTTGCCGATTTGAAGGAGGGCGCTATCGACGCTATGGTCACCGCACCGATTGACAAGGAGTCGGCGCAGAGCGACAGGTTCTCATATACGGGACACACCGAGTTCGTGGCCGCACACCTCGAGGGCGAGCCTATGATGATTATGTGCAGCGACCGTCTGCGTGTGGGTTTGGTTACGATCCATATCCCCGTGGCAGAGGTCAGCCAAAGTATCACCAAGGAGAAGATTCTCTCGTCGCTTGCGACACTTCGTCAGTCGCTCAAGGAGGACTTCGGCGTTGTTGAGCCTCGCATCGCCGTTTTGGCACTCAACCCCCATGCAGGTGAGGGCGGCATGCTCGGCACGGAGGAGCAGGCGATCATCAAGCCCGCCATCGTCGAGGCTTTCGAGCAGGGTACGCTGGCCTTTGGCCCCTTCCCTGCAGATGGCTTGTTTGCAGGAGGTGGCTATGCCAAGTACGATGCTGTGCTGGCTATGTACCACGATCAGGGCCTGACACCCTTCAAGACCCTCTCGCCCGATGGCGTGAACTTTACAGCAGGTCTCTCGGCTGTTCGCACCTCGCCCGACCACGGCACGGCGTATGATATTGCAGGCAAGGGTGTGGCAGATGCGCAGTCGATGCGTAACGCCATCTATGCCGCTATCGACATCGTGCGTTGTCGTGAGGAGTGGGCTGACTGGACGGCTCGCCCGTTGCAGCGCTTCGAGCGCGAGAAGGGACGTGATGTTTCGGTGAAGGATTTGAAGCTGCCCGAGCAGGGTGAGGAGTAGTTGAGACAATGCAAAATTCAAAATGCAAAATTCAAAATTCAAAATTGAAGGAAGTATTTTGAGTGAGTAGGAGAGTAATAAACGGAATAAATATGTTGGATCAGGGCTTTACACGTTATTCGAAGGGTAATATGCTGCTGTGCGTAGCGGTTGCCGCAATTGCTATGCTTGGCTTGGGACTTAATGTGTATAAAGCCAACACGGGCGAAGAGCCGCAGTGGATGCCGATCGTTTGCGAAGCGTGCACGCTGATAATTGCCCTTTGGTGGATCTACACATACTTCCGCAAGCGCAAAGAGGGTAAAGAACAGTAAACATTCGATAGCATGAAAAACGCAAAGGTGTGGAAGTTGAGTATCGTGCTGTGGTGCGTGGTGCTCGTGGCATCGGTGGTAGGTATAGCCCTGTGGCTGAAAAAGTACTTTACCACAGGCGATGTAGAGGGCTTGCCAATATTTTTGTTCATTTGCTCCTCGTTTAGCGCCGTGATATGGATGATTGTGTATCGCCGCGAGAAGAAAAAGGAAGAGTAGTAAACAGAGATTCCCATCGCCATTCGCTACGCTTGTGTCGGGGAATGACGTATTGAGGAGTTCGCAAAAGATTTTGAATTAACCGAGTCCGAAGATGTATTCCGTCTCGTAATTGTGGAAGCATCGGCAAGGCTCAAAACATAAAACTTAAATAAACGCTATGATTAAAATCACTTTTCCTGATGGCAACGTCAAGGAGTTTGCCGCAGGAACAACCGCTTACCAAGTAGCCGAGAGCATCAGCCCTCGTCTCGCTGCCGACTGTTTGGCCGCTTCGGTAAATGATCAGACTGTCGATATGAGCCACTCTATCGACGCTGACTCTACAATCAAATTCTACAAGTGGGACGACGCTGAGGGCAAGCACGCCTTCTGGCACACCTCATCACACCTTTTGGCTGAGGCTTTGCAGTCGCTTTACCCGGGCATTAAGTTCGGTATCGGCCCCGCTATTGACAACGGCTTCTACTACGACGTAGATTCTCCCACCCCCATCACCGAGGGCGACCTTGCAACCATCGAGAAGAAGATGCAGGAGCTGGCTCGTCAGAAGGAGGAGCTGGTGCGTACCGAGGTGTCGAAGGCTGACGCATTGAAGACCTTTACCGAGAAGGGTGATCAGTACAAGGTTGAACTGATTCAGGACCTTGAGGATGGCACCATCTCATTCTATACCAATGGCGAGTTCACGGATCTTTGCCGTGGCCCGCATATCCCCAACACAGGCTTTATCAAGGCCGTTAAACTTACCTCTGTGGCTGGTGCTTACTGGCGTGGCAACGAGAAGAACAAGATGCTTACCCGTATCTATGGTGTGTCGTTCCCCAAGAAGTCTATGCTCGACGAGTACCTCGTGATGATCGAGGAGGCCAAGAAGCGTGACCACCGTAAGCTGGGCAAGGATCTCGAGCTCTTTATGTTCTCACAGCGCGTAGGTCAGGGTCTGCCGATGTGGTTGCCGAAGGGTGCCGAGTTGCGTGACCGCCTGGAGCGCTTCCTGCGTCAGATTCAGAAGGATTACGGTTATATGCAGGTTATCACTCCGCACATCGGTAACAAGGATTTGTATGTTACATCGGGTCATTATGCAAAGTATGGTAAGGATTCATTCCAGCCTATCCACACGCCGTTCGAGGGCGAGGAGTATCTATTGAAGCCCATGAACTGCCCCCACCACTGCGAGATCTACCGCTCGAAGCCCCGTTCATACAAGGATCTGCCCGTGCGTTTAGCAGAGTTCGGTACGGTATATCGCTATGAGCAGTCGGGTGAGTTGCACGGTCTTACGCGTGTGCGTAGTTTTACGCAGGATGATGCTCACCTCTTCGTGCGTCCCGACCAGTTGCTGGAGGAGTTCGAGAAGGTTATCGACATCGTGCTCTACATCTTCCGCACGTTGAAGTTTGATAACTACACAGCACAGATCTCATTGCGTGATCCCAACAACACCGAGAAGTATATCGGCTCGGACGAGAATTGGGAGAAGGCCGAGGGTGCAATCATCCAGGCTTGTAAGGAGAAGGGCTTGAACACTACCGTTGAGTTGGGTGAGGCTGCATTCTATGGTCCCAAGTTGGACTTCATGGTTAAGGATGCTCTGGGTCGCAGCTGGCAGCTGGGTACCATTCAGGTGGATTACAACCTGCCCGAGCGTTTCGACCTTACATATAAGGGCAACGACGATAAGTTGCACCGCCCGATTATGATTCACCGTGCACCGTTTGGCTCTATGGAGCGCTTCGTGGCCGTGTTGTTGGAGCACACGGCGGGTAAGTTCCCCTTGTGGCTTACTCCCGATCAGGCTGTTATCCTGCCTATCTCGGAGAAGTTCAACGACTATGCTAACGACGTGGCAAAGCGTCTGGCAAAGGCTGACGTGCGTGTGCAGGTGGATGAGCGCAATGAGAAGATCGGCCGCAAGATTCGTGACAACGAGCTCAAGCGTATCCCCTTCCTGCTGATCGTAGGCGAGAAGGAGGCTGCAGAGGGCAAGGTGTCGGTTCGCGTTCAGGGCGAGGGCGATAAGGGTGCGATGAGTGTTGAGGAGTTTGCAGCACACATCACATCGTTGGTTGATGCCGAGATCGAAGCAAACAAGATGGAGTAATCTCCGCAATTATATTTTAAGTTAAACGAACAAGTAACTAATTTGGCAATTACACAAAAACCGTTTCCGCCACGTCCGATGAACGGCGGTAACAAGCCTCAGCAGCAGGGAATGCGAGGCCGTCGAGTAGAGAAAGAGAATCCCAACCGTATCAACAACGAGATCACGGCACCCATGGTGCGTATCGTTGGTGAGAACGTAGAGCCCAATCTGGTGGTGCCCATCAAGCAGGCACTCGCTATGGCTGATGAGATGGAGTTGGATCTGATTGAAATCTCTCCCAATGCCGAGCCGCCCGTATGCCGCATTGCCGACTATCAGAAGTTCCTCTACCAGCAGAAGCGTAAGGCCAAGGAGATCAAGGCCAAGCAGGTGAAGGTTGTGATCAAGGAGATTCGTTTCGGCCCGCAGACCGACGACCACGACTACAACTTCAAACTCAAGCACGCTGAGAACTTCATCAAGGAGGGCGCCAAGGTCAAGGCTTCGGTATTCTTCCGTGGTCGTTCGATCGTCTTCAAGGAGCAGGGTGAGATTCTGCTTCTGCGCTTCGCCACCGATTTGGAGGAGATCGCCAAGGTGGAGATGATGCCCAAGCTGGACGGTAAGAAGATGAATATGATCCTCGCCCCCAAGAGCAAGAAGTAGGGCTGATGATTGATAATATCCGTTTTCGGGGGTTGGCGCGCCGACCTCCGAATCGGATTTTTTGCTTATATATGAATTTTTCAGATAAAATATTCTCTATCTCAACCGAGGCGGAGTTTTCTTCGCTGGCACTGGAGGTGTTCCGCTTTCAGGCCGTGCGGTGTGCCCCTTACAAGCAATATATAGAGTTGCTGGGCGTTGAGCCGAGCCGTGTGAGCCGTGTCGAGGATATTCCTTTTCTGCCTATCGAACTCTTCAAGGCGATGGATGTATATTGTGGCGCCGCGGAGCCCGAGAAGGTCTTTACGTCGAGCAGCACCACGGGGCAAACACCATCACGGCATCTGATGCAGAGCCTTGCGCTCTACGAGCAGGCATTTACCCGTGCTTTCGAGCAGTTCTATGGCAAGGTGGAGGGCTGGAGTATATATGGACTCTTGCCCAATTACCTGCAACGCGAAGGCTCTTCGCTTGTGTATATGGTCGATAGACTTATCGCACGCTGTGGTTCGGGAGGATTTTATCTGAACGAGTACGAAAAACTCATTGCCGACATGGAGGCCGATACGAAGCCGAAGATCCTGCTCGGCGTAAGCTATGCCCTGTGGGATCTGGCTGAGCAGTATGCCCCCAAATTGGAAAATACTGTCGTTATGGAGACGGGTGGCATGAAGGGTCGCCGTGAGGAGCTGCCCAAGGCGGAGTTTCACAAGATTCTCACTTCGGCCTTTGGCGTGGAGAAGATTCACTCGGAGTATGGTATGGCGGAACTCACCTCGCAGGCCTACTCGTTGGGCGATGGGGTGTTTTATGCGCCGCGCTGGATGCGAGTTATGGTGCGTGATGTGAATAATCCGCTGAAGGTGTTGCATGCAGGGAGCCGTGGGGCGCTGAATATTGTTGATTTGGCCAACCTCTCATCGTGTGCATTCATCGCCACCCAGGATGTGGGCCGAGTGTACGAGGATGGGGCGTTTATGATTGATGGCCGCCTGTCGGGTGCCGAAGTGAGAGGATGTAATCTATTAGTGCAGTGATTATGAAAAGAGTAGCATTTGTTCCTGTGCGTTTGAATAGCCAGCGTGTCGAGGGTAAGAACCTGCGCGAGCTGGGTGGTCGTCCGCTGATGACCTACCTTCTGGAAACGCTCACGCGCGTGGATAATATAGATGAGGTATATGTATATTGCAGCAACCCTGCCGTAAAACCTTACTTGCCCGAAGGGGTAAAGTTTTTGCAGCGTGATGAGCGTTTGGATCAGAACACCACACTTGGCGCAGAGATCTACGATGCCTTCACGCGTGAGGTAGAGGCCGATATATATATCCTAGCGCACGCCACATCGCCCTTCATTCGCCCCGCAACCATTGCCAATGCTGTGGCGCAGGTCGAGAGTGGCGAGTATGACTCGGCATTCAGTGCCGAGCGTGTGCAAACCTTTGCGTGGTGGCAGGGCAAGCCACTGAACTACTCGCTGGAGCGTGTGCCCCGCACGCAGGATCTGGAGCCCGTATATGTCGAGACCTCGGCGTTCTTTGTCTTTCGCGAGGATGTGTGGCGCGAGAAGCATCGCCGCATAGGCGAGCGGGCGTATATGGCCGTAACGGACCGTATTGAGAGTATGGATATTGATAATCCCGATGATTTTCTCCTGGCGGAGGCTATTGTGGCGGCTGGATTGAATAAATAAAAGTTGCCTAACAAGGTGCTTTTGTCGTTACACTTGCCCTCGAAATCCTCATTTACACTTCAGTAAACTGCGGTTTCTCTGGCTTCGCGAGCCTAAAAACCACTCTTGTTATACAACTTTTGTAATAAAATAAGGTTGCCCTGCACAGGACAACCTTTTATTTTATTTAGAGGTATATACCACCTTCTTCGTCTCAAAAAACTCCTCCTCAAAGAAGTCGGCTATCTGATACTCCCGCCACTTCATCCGTGTTGCGGCCAGCTCCTCCTGAAGGTCGCCTCCTTTAAGGTAGAGTATTCCGTTGGGGAGCGTACCTCGCTGTCCGCGGTCAATCTTTGACCATATCCACTTCACAAATTGCGGCATCTCCGTCACGGCACGTGACACGACATAATCAAATCGCTCGGGTATCTGCTCTACGCGCGTGTGACGCGCGTCTATATTGGTAATGCCTGCACCTTCGCAGACACCCTTCACTACGGTAATCTTCTTGCCTATCGAGTCGGCCGAGATGAACTTCACGTCGGGAAACATTATGGCCAGCGGTACACTCGGAAAACCGCCTCCGCAGCCCACATCCAGCACCCTGGCGCCCGCCTCAAACTGGCAGACCTTCGCTATGGCGAGTGAGTGCAGCACGTGACGCAGATACAACTGCTCGAAGTCCTTGCGTGATACGACATTTATCTTCGCATTCCAATCGGCATAGAGGTCGAACAAAGCGCGGTACTGCTCCTTCTGATGTTCCGTGAGTGAGGGGAAATATTTTTCTATAATTGCAATCATTGTCTCTGTTATTTTCGTTTTTCGGCTGTCGATAGCAGACCGCAGGCGGCCTTGATATCCTCTCCGCGTGAGGCACGAATCGTAGTCTGTATTCCTTTGGCTGTGAGCGTGTCACGGAAGGCTATCATCTTCTCCTGCGAGGGTGAGTAGTAGGGTGAGTCGGGTATGCGGTGGAAGCGGATCAGGTTCATGCGACACTTTATGCCATCCAGCAGTCGGCACAACTCCTTAATATGCGCGGGCGAGTCGTTCAACCCCTCCATTACGATATACTCGAACGATACTCGTCTCTGCCCCGTAAAGTCGTAGCGGCGCAGGATGTCGCACACCTCACGAATGGGGTAGGCATTCTCGATGGGCATAATCTCCTTGCGCTCCTCATGGAATGGGTTGTGCAGGCTCACGGCCAGGTGCACCTTCGACTCCGTGAGAAAACGATCCAGTTCACGAGCTACGCCGGCAGTGGATAACGTCACGCGCGTGGGCGACCACGCCATACCCCACGACGAGGTGATGATCTGCAGTGCCGCCAGCACATTGTCTATATTGTCCAGAGGCTCGCCCATACCCATAAATACCAGATTGGTAAGGCGCTCGCTCTCAGGTATGGACACAATCTGATTGATTATCTCGGCCGTCGATAGTGAGTGCTGCAATCCCTGTCGTGCTGTGGCACAGAATCGGCAACCCATACGGCAACCAGCCTGCGATGACACGCATAATGTGGCACGATCGCCATCGGGGATGTATGCCGACTCGATATACTCGCCCTGCGAGGTGCGGAACAGATATTTCTTCGTGCCGTCGCTCGATACACTCTCTTTCAGCGGTGCTGACAGCCCCATATCGTAACTCTCTTTGAGTACGGCACGGGCAGCCTTCGATAGGTCGGTCATCTGGTCAATATCCTGCACTCGGCGGACATAGAGCCAGCGTGCTATCTGCTTGGCTGCAAAGCGGGGCAGAGAGTGCTGCTCGCATATCGCTTGCAACTGCTCCAAGGTGAGTCCGTAAAGGCTATTTTTCGCTTTTCCTGACATAGTAAAATCTTGCTACGGCAACAAAAGTAAAAAAAAAATGAAGATTTTTCTTCGCTATGCGTGATTTTTTGAAATTTTATCATTATATTTGCCCAAAGAACCGCGCATATATTCATCAGCGAGGGTGCCTTGTCGTTGGGTTTAGACCTTATGACGAGTTGAGGTGACTGAGCTAATGGATTGTGTGATAAGGGGTTGGGGCGATGTGAATCGTGCTGATCCGCCAACTTAAGACGAACGAACAAATTAAATTGAAAAAATAAAAGTAAACGTTATGCAGATTAAAAAATCACCTAAGGCAGATCTTCAGAATATGAAGGGTCTGTTTCTTGAGATTGGCTTGATCGTTTCTTTGTTGATCACCATTGGTGCATTCTTGTATGCTCCGAAGGAGTATCGTATCGAGCAGGTCGATTTGAATTATGCTCCCATTGAGGAGGAGATTACCGAGATTACTCGTAACGAGCAGAAGCCACCTGAGGCTCCCAAGAAGGTTGAGATTAAGGTCTTCAACGACATCTTGGACATCGTGACCAACGACTCTAAGATCACCACCGAGGTTATGACCTTCGATGAGTTCGAGGAGGGTATGGAGATCGAGACCACTGTAGTTGAGGTTGAGGAGGAGGAGATCGAGGAGGATCAGCCCTTCATCAAGGTAGAAAAGATGCCTACATTCCGTGGTGGTGACCTTAACCAGTTCCGTAACTGGGTTCAGGGCCGTCTTCGTTACCCCCAGATCGCTCAGGAGAACGGTATCTCTGGTCGTGTAGTTGTATCATTCGTGGTTGAGCGTGACGGTACCGTATCTAACATTCAGGTTCTTCAGGCTCCTGATAAGTCATTGGCAGATGAGGCTACTCGCGTAGTAGGCAACTCACCCAAGTGGGAGCCCGGTATGCAGAGCAACAAGCCCGTACGTGTAAAGTACACCTTGCCCGTTGTATTCCAGATTCAGAACAACTAATATTTAGTATCTAATATAAGGTATCCCGCGACTATATTGTTTCGGGATGCTTTTTTTTATCCCCAAGGATGGCAAAGAACAAAGATAATACCCCTATCGAGGAGCCCCAGGATCTGCGCGAGCGTGCTGTGGTGGTTGCCGTGATTCGTGACTCACAACCCATCGAGCAGGCCGAGGAGTTTTTGGGCGAGTTGGAGTTTTTGGCCGAGACAGCCGATATTGTCACCGTGCGTCGTTTTACGCAGCGCCTGCCACAACCCTCATCTCGCATATACGTTGGTCCGGGCAAGTTGGACGAGATTGCAGCCTACTGCGCCGAGAATGAGATTGACGTTGTCATCTTCGACGACGAGCTCTCGCCCTCGCAGACCCGCAATATCGAGAAGGTGATGCCCTGTCGCATCCTGGACCGTACACGTCTGATCCTCGACATCTTTATGTCGCGTGCCCGCACGGCCTATGCCAAGACGCAGGTGCAGTTGGCGCAGTATGAGTATATGCTGCCTCGTCTGGCAGGTATGTGGACGCACCTTGAGCGTCAGCGAGGAGGTACGGGAACACGTGGTGGTGCGGGTGAGCGTGAGATCGAGACCGACCGCCGTATTGTCCGCAACCGCATATCGAAACTCAAGGAGGAGCTCTCAAAAATTGACCGTCAGATGGCGGTGCAGCGCTCGAATCGTGGCTCAATGGTGCGTGTGGCGTTGGTGGGATATACCAACGTGGGAAAATCTACGCTTATGAACCTTGTCTCGAAAAGCGAGGTCTTTGCCGAGAATAAACTCTTCGCTACGTTGGACACGACGGTGCGTAAGGTGGTCTTCGATAATCTGCCTTTCCTGTTATCGGACACCGTAGGTTTTATCCGTAAGTTGCCTACCGAACTTATCGAGTCGTTCAAATCGACGTTGGACGAGGTGCGCGAGGCCGATCTGTTGATTCACGTGGTGGATATCTCGCACCCCAACTTCGAGGAGCAGATAGCCGTTGTGAAGCAGACCCTGCAGGATATCGGCGCAGGCGATAAGCCCGTATATCTGGTCTTCAACAAGATTGACGCATATACATATATTAAAAAGGATGAGGATGACCTGACGCCTGCTACTCGACGAAACCTCTCGTTGGAGGATTTGAAGAAGAGTTGGATTGCGAAGGCCAATACCCCCTGCATCTTCATCTCGGCTGTCGAGAAGTTGAATATCGAGAAACTCCGTACCGACCTTTATGGTATGGTTCGTGAGATACACGCAGGACGATACCCGTTCAATAATTTCCTTTATTAACCATTTGAAAGAAGAGCGCTATGATCCACATTTTAAGTAAAGAAAACTCTATCTTCAACAAGTTTATCGCCGAGATCCGCGACCGCGAGATTCAGCGCGACTCGATGCGTTTCCGTCGTAATCTGGAGCGTATCGGCGAGGTTATGGGCTACGAAATTTCTCGTTCGCTCAACTACGTAAGCCGCATTGTGGAGACTCCGCTGGGCGAGGCGTCGGTGGAGATGATCAGCGACAAGATTGTCCTGGCCACCATCCTGCGTGCGGGATTGCCTATGCATCAAGGTTTTCTCAACTACTTCGACGATGCCGAGAGCGCCTTTGTGTCGGCCTATCGCAAGAGCTCGAAGGATGGATCGTTTAAGGTTAAGGTGGAGTATATCTCGTCGTGTGATCTTGAGGGCAAGACTCTTATTTTGGCAGATCCTATGCTGGCTACGGGCACCTCGCTCGTGCTGGCTTATGAGGCTCTTATTGCCAAGGGTGGTGAGCCCGCTCATACACACGTTGCCTCTATCATTGCCAGTGAGCAGGGCATAGATTATGCTTCGCGCCATCTGCCTTCGCGCAAGACAACCTTGTGGCTCGGTGCTGTAGATGCCGAGCTCACCTCACGCTCATATATTGTGCCGGGCATTGGTGATGCGGGTGATCTGGCTTTTGGCGAGAAGTAATCAAACGGTTGGGTTATGAGAAGAGTTGTATTGCTATCGTTGCTGTTGCTCTTTTGTGCGGGCGATGTTGCGGCTCAGCGTAAGGCCAAGTGGGAGCGCCGCATTGAGCGTGCGCAGGAGCAGGATAAGTCGGAACTGAATCGTATTTGGCGCAAACGCTCGGACTACCTGAATCTGGCTTTTGTCGTGCAGAACGTCGAGACCAACATTGACGAGTTGTCGGAGCTCAATAGCGAGTGGGGTGCATCGATTAGTTGGGGTAAGACCTTCTATCTTCATCGCAAGCCTATCGGTCGCGTGTTGAAGTTCGGCTTGGACTGGACGTGGCTCGACCTTAACGGCGCCTGCTTTGAGCAGGATATGTACAGCATCTTCGATGGCGATTATCACGAGACGCTCTATCAGCTGGATGCGGGTATGCAGTTTGGTCCTTCGATTACGGTGAACCCTGTCGATCATCTTAAGATCAGCACCTATTTCCGTGTTACACCGACGTTTGCGACTGT
>JAFUOK010000048.1 GCA_017481925.1 Alistipes sp. | reverse complement strand
CGCAAGGGAACTCGAACTTGCGGCCCGACTCTTTGAGGATACGGATACCCTCGGTGTAGTCCAGACGAACAAAGTCGTTCTCCACGACGAAGTTCAGACGCTCGATAAGCTCCTTGTCCCACATCTTGTTCATAAACTCCAGATCCTCGCGGCAGTTCTCCAATGCGTAGCGGATCAGATACTTGAGGAAGTCCTCTGCAAGAGCCATATTATCCTCCAGCTCATAGAATGCCATCTCGGGCTCAATCATCCAGAACTCGGCCAGGTGACGAGGAGTGTTTGAGTTCTCGGCACGGAACGTAGGTCCGAAAGTGTAGATGCTACCCAATGATAGCGCTCCCAACTCACCCTCCAGCTGACCCGATACGGTCAGATTACAGGGCTTGCCGAAGAAGTCCTGCGAGTAATCTACCTTGCCATCCTCGGTGCGGGGAGGATTCGCAATATCGAGTGTCGTAACGTTGAACATAGCGCCTGCACCCTCGCAATCAGAACCCGTGATCAGGGGAGTGTGGAGGTAGTAGAAGCCGTGGTCGTTGAAGTACTTGTGGATAGCGAATGCCATAGCGTGGCGGATACGCAGAACGGCACCAAAGGTGTTGGTGCGGGGACGCAGGTATGCGATGTCGCGCAGGAACTCCAGCGAGTGACCCTTCTTCTGCAAGGGGTAGGTCTCGGGATCGGCCGTGCCGTAGATCTCGATAGCCGAGGCCTGAACCTCTACACGCTGACCCGATGCGGGAGACTCCACCAACTCTCCATCCACGCGGATACAGGCACCCGTGGTGATGAGCTTAAGCTGCTCGTCGTTGAAGTTGGCCAAATCAACCACAATCTGGATATTTCCGATGCACGAACCGTCGTTCAATGCGATAAATGCTACGTTTTTGTTGCCGCGCTTGGTGCGTACCCAACCCTTGACGGTGATGGGGCTGCCTACGGCGCCCGATTTCAGAATCTCTGCAATTCTCTGCGTTTTCATAATTTTGTATGCTTTTATTTGTTATTTTCTCGTCTATGTTGTTCTATGGCGCTCTTACACGCCCATATCAATCCACAAAGGTAGGGAATAATTTGCTATTTGTCAAAAAAAAAGTACCTTTGCAAACGGTACTTTGTACCGTCAAGCGTTAAAAGATTACTAACGACAAAGTTTTCCCACATTGGTTATGAAAAAGTTTTTCCTTTTGGGCATAGCCCTGATGTCGATCATAAATACCCAGGCGCAGACTTCTCGCGTCTATCGTTCGGAGTTTTTGACCTACGACAAACGCGAAGATGCTACGGCCGACAAGCGTTCGGAGACGGCTCGTTATGCCGACTATAAGCCCGAGCGTATAGCCATCGCCGGTGGCGAGATCCGCTACGTGCAGAAGGTGGAGATCGACGCTACGATGAACGACTATAACCTCTACCTGCACCTTGAGAATGTGGGTATGGCATACACGCTCTTTATCAACAACGAGCCCATAGCCGAGGTTGAGGATCCTATTACGCCTGCCGATTTCCTGCTCTCGCCCCATTTGCGTCAGGGCGTCAATGAGGTGATGGTGGGTGTGCGTCAGAGCCGCACGCCGCAGTTGCAGGAGAATATCTATCAACTCGACTTCAAGGAGTTTGAGAATAGTTACCTCTTTGCGCAGCGTCGCCTGGCAGTACGTGATTTCGATATTGTGCTGGAGCCCGACACCACACGCCAGTATGCCAAGCTGAAGTTGGATGTAATCGTTGCCAACGACTTTAACTTTGCCGAGAAGATTCAGGTGGGTTTCGATATCTACAATCCCAAGGGTAAGCTGATGGAGTTCAGCGTCAATGAGATTGAGGTCGAAGGGCGCTCGATAGATACTCTCTCGTTCAACCCCGACATCTACCACGCCTACGACTTCAAGTGGGGTGACGGTCAGCGTCCGCTCTACGATGTGATGCTCTACGTCAAGCGCAACGGTATGTTGTGGGAGTATATCCCCTTGAAGGTAGGCTTCGGCAAGACCGAGTATCGCGATGGTAAGTTCTATCGCTTCGACAAGATTCTGCACCTGCAGAAGAAAGAGCACTTCAACGCTACGCCCGACCGCGAGCAGACCTATAAGGAGATCGAGCAGCTGAAGCTGCGTGGATATAATACGCTCTGCCCGGACTATCCTCAGCCCAAGTGGTTTTACGATATGTGTGATGCGGCCGGAATGTTTGTCATCGACTGCGCCAACATCAACTCGCCGACCAATAGCGGTAACCGCGCCGTGGGCGGTACGCCGGCAAACGATCCCGAGCTGGTGAATGAGTATTTGGAGCGTGTGAAGTCGATGTACTACCGCTCGCGTAACCATTCGTGCATTGTAGCCTTCTCGCTCGGAGGTGCGCAGTCGGGTAATGGCTATAATATGTACAAGGCATACGAGTGGCTCAAATCAGTGGAGAAGCACCTGCCCGTATTCTACGAGGGTGCCGAGGGCGAGTGGAACACCGATAGCAAATAGGATGAACATCGAACTTATAGTTGTAGGCAAGACCGACTCGCGGGAGGTTGAGGCGCTGGTGGAGATGTATGCCAAGCGAGTGAACCACTATTGCCGCTTCTCGATCACTACGCTTGCCGATGTGCGCAATACCCGCAATATGACTCCTGCGCGTCAGAAGCAGATGGAGGGCGAGGCGATATTGCGACTCATCGGCGATGGTGACTACCTCACGCTTATGGATGAGCGTGGTGTGCAATATACCTCGGTAGAGTATGCGCAGTGGTTGCAGAAGCGTATGCTCAGTGGCGTGAAACGTCTGGTGCTGGTGATCGGAGGCCCTTACGGTTTCTCGGAGGAGGTGTATGCCCGTGCCAACGGCAAGATATCGCTCTCGAAGATGACCTTCTCGCATCAGATCGTGCGTGCCATCTTTGCCGAGCAGTTGTATCGTGCCTTCACGATTCTCAATAACGAACCTTATCATCACGAATAAATAATGAAAATATTTCGTTCAAATACCCTTCTTACGGCGTGGCGCATCTTGTTGCTCTACGTCGTATTGATGTTGTGCAGAGTGGTATTCTACCTCTACAATAGCGAACTTATCGGAGCGTTGCCTCGCGAGGAGTGGTGGAGTCTGCTGTGTGGCTCGCTAACATTCGATACCGTGTCGATTCTCTATGCCAATGCTGTCTTTATCCTTCTGGCGATGCTCCCGCTGCATCTGCGTGAGAAGAAATGGTGGCAAGCGATGATGTATTGGTATTATGTGGTGGTCAATGCCTTGCTGCTGGTTGTAGTCAATATGGGTGATGCCATCTATTTCCGCTATACGCAAAAACGTTTCTCGGCCGATGAGATCTTCTTTGCCGATAATGACAACTCGTTGCAACTCATTATGACCTTTGCCTCGGAGAATCTGCATATCGTTCTGACAGGTGTGGCGCTTATCGCTCTTCTGGCTATTGGTTATCGTCGCCGCGCAAAGGTGGAAAATATCTTCGCGGGGCTGTGGTACTACATCGTAGGGGTTGTGATGCTTGCTCTTGCTGTGGGCCTTGCCATTGGCGGTATCCGTGGCGGCTTTACCAAGATGACGCGCCCCATTACTATCTCTAACGCAACACTCTATACTCCCGATAATGCCCGTGCCACGATGATTCTGAGCAATCCGTTCAGCATCCTCAGAACCATATCTTCGAGTGGCAAACTGCATTATGAGAAATATTTCGACGAGGCCGCGCTTGCCGAGATTTATTCGCCCGAGCATCGCCCCGCCGAGGGCACCTCGGCTACGGAACTCACGGGCCGTAACGTGGTGTTGTTCATTATGGAGAGTTTCTCGGCCGAGCACTCGGCTTTGTTGCGCCCCGATATCTATAAGGATGCCGAGCAGAAGGGTTATACACCCTTTATGGACTCGCTCATGCGACAGAGTTATACGTTCTATAATATGTACGCCAACGGCAAGCGTTCGATTCAGGCTCTGCCGGCGGTGTGGAGCTCTATACCGTCATTCAAGTCGCCATTTGTGCTGATGCCGCAGGCTATGGCCGAGACCCGCTCGCTGCCCGCCATATTGAAGGATAAGGGCTATGAGACGATGTTCTTCTGTGGTTCGGATCACGGATCGATGGGATTCGGCGCCTATGCACGCCAGACGGGTATCGAGAATCTCTATAGCCGCGAAGACTATGAGAAGGTACACGGCACTGATGACTTCGATGGCTACTGGGGTATCTGGGACGAAAAGTTTTTGAATTATATGGGCGAGGTGCTCTCGGAGCAGAAAGAGCCCTTCTTCTCGACAATGTTTACCCTCACTTCGCACCACCCCTTTGTGGTGCCCGAGGAGTATGAGGGTGTATATCCCAAGGGTCAGACACCCAACCACCAGTGTGTAGGCTATGTGGACGATGCGTTTAGAAAATTTTTTGCCAAGTATGAGAATGAGGAGTGGTTCCGCAATACGGTCTTTGTCTTTGTTGCCGACCATGTGTCAAGCGAGAAGATGACCGAGACGTTCCGCCGTTCGCCGGGCGATTATCATACTTTCGGATTTATGTACGCCCCCGACAGCGCTCTTGTTGGCGAGCACCGTCAGGTGGTGTCGCAGATAGATATTATGCCTACGCTGCTGGGCCTTATGGGGCACTCGGAGCCATACTTCGCCTTCGGTCGCGATATCTTCAATGAGCACGTGGATGAACCATTTGCAATAAATTACGATAACAACGCTTTCCAGGCTATCACTGCGTCGCATCTGATTCGTTTTGACGAGAAGAACATCACGGGCGTCTATGCTATCGAGGATGTTATGCACGAGAAGAATCTGATGTCGGAAGTGTCGGTGGAGCAGGTTGAGCAGCGTATGAAGGCTATGATTCAGAGTTATTATAGCCGTGTCGAGAATAAAGATTATATCGTTCATGATTCAATTCCGGGAGATACAACTTACTGATAAGCCGAGTATTGATCGCCTGCTTGGGCGTGCTGAGGCGCCGATCTGCGACTATACCTTTGTGAATATCTACGCCTGGCAACCTATCTACCACACTACGTGGGCCGAGGTTGAGGGGGCACTTGTCGTGCGTTTCGTGCTTGACGATGAACCTGCTTATATGATCGTGGGAGCAGAGGATTATGGCCGTGTGCTTACTATTCTATATGAGGAGGCTCGGCAGATAGGGGTCCGCCTGCGATTGGTGGGCATGTCGAGCGATGCTGCCGCACAGTTTGCACGCTGGGCGGAGGAGACGTGCGGCGCGGAGCGGTTTGCTGTGTGCGATAACCCCGATTATCGCGACTATATCTATTCGGTTGAAGATTTGAGTACGCTTGCAGGTCGCAAGTATCAGCCCAAACGCAACCATATCAATAAGTTTGAGTCGAAATACGAGTATGAGTTCCGTGAGCTCACGCCTCAATATTTTCAGGAGTGCCTATGCTTGGAGTGCCGTTGGCAACTGCGTAAGGCGGTAATGGAGAATCCCAATATGGCCAAGGAGCACGAGTGTAAGGATACGGACGAGAAGACAGCTATCCGTCGAGCTTTCGATGCCTATGAGGAGTTGGGGCTGTATGGCGGAGTATTGTTGGTCGATGGCCACGTGGCGGCATTTACCTACGGCTCGGCAATGTCGGAGGATACTTTCTGTACCCATATCGAGAAGGCTGATGCGACGCTGGACGGCATCTTCCCGATGATAAATCGCTCGTTTGCCCGAGCCCTGCAACAGAAGGGATTTCGTTATGTGAATCGTGAGGAGGATATGGGCCTTGCGGGTCTGCGCCGTTCGAAACATTCGTTCTACCCCGTGCGGTTGCAGGAGAAGATTGGCGTAAGGGAACTCACTCAAAGAGAGGTGGAGTGCCGCGCGCTGTGGATGGAGGTCTTTGGCGATAGCCGTGAGGAGGTGGATCGGTTCCTTATAGATGTGCATCGAGATGAAAATCTGCTGACGCATAGCGAGCAGGGTCGTGTGGTGTCGATGCTCAATATCGTCGAGTTGCAAACCGACTATGGCCCTACGGCATATCTCTATGCCATTGCAACAGCCGCTGAGTGGCGAGGTCGAGGTCTGGCCTCGGCGCTGATTAGTCAGGCGATAGCGATTGCGCGTGAGCGAGGATATGGGGCGGTGATGCTGATACCTGCCGATGAAAAGCTTGTGGGGTATTACAAGCGTTTTGGTTTCGGGGAACCGTCGTATAAGTTGGATTTCTCGAATGGCTACGACTTCGGTACGGGAGACGCAGAGCGGGATGTAGCTGTTGTCCTCCCATTATAATAAAAATGCCACCCCTTTTGGGAGTGGCATTTTTCGTATAGAATTTTATCAGATTACATCTTATAAAACTCCTCCCAACCCTTACGAGGCGGGGTGTTGGTGAGCATAGCGTCAGCAAAGCGGTTGTTGACGATGCGCTTGGTCTCGCGGTCGAAGATAATCTTCTCGTTAAGACGCTGTGCCATAACGCCGAGGCAGAATACCTGGCACAAGGGACCGAACACCTCGAACGGTGAGTGAGCCTTCTCCTCGCCCATAACGGCCAAGAGGAAGTTCTCGTAGTGGTTCGATGTGGGTGTGGGAACCTCGGGCAGACGGCTTGCCATCTCACGAGCCTTTGACTCGGGGATGATGCTCGTTGTAGCACCGTGTGAGCCACGCTTGAAGATAAGGTCGTCGGCAGAGTACATAATAGTACCCGGATTCAACTTAACCGATGATGCGGCAGCAGCCTGACCACCGATAGTAGGAACGTCGTCACCCATCTTTGACTCGCCGTAGCCTGCGGGCACAGGAGGATAGTTGCCGATACCGTCCCACCAGGTGATATCCATTGCGGGCATATCGCCACGACGCGGGAACTTGAAGTTGATGGTCGATGACATGGGGAAGAAGTATGTATTCCAGCCCTCGAACTTAACGGGAGTAATCTCGTAGGGCAGACCCAGGTGCAGGAACTCGTGGATGGTGTCAATGAGGTGAGCACCCCAATCTCCCAGAGCACCCATACCGAAGTCGTACCATGAACGCCAGTTGCCAGGGTGGTACTTCGAGTTGAACTCGTGGAACTGCTGTGTGGTGTGCCACAAATCCCAATCCATGCCGTCGGGTATAGCCTCTGCCTGCGGGAAGCGGTCGATGTTCACATCGTAACCGTGCCAACGACGAGAGTTGTTCATATGTGCATCAACGTGTGTGATGTTCTTGATGATACCAGCCTCGGTCCACGCCTTGAACTGGTAGTAGTTGGCGTCAGAGTGACCCTGGTTACCGCCCTGTGTTACAAGGTGGGGGTTACGCTTTGCAGCCTCAATCATCAGCTCACACTCGTAGAACGTACGACCCATAGGCTTCTCGACATATACGTGCTTGCCCTGATTAAGAGCCAGCATCACGCAGGGGAAGTGAGAGAAGTCGGGTGTCTCAACCACTACGGCCTCGAACTTCGAGCCCATCTCGTCGAACATCTTGCGGAAGTCGGTATAAACCTTTGCCTTGGGGTGTGCTGCGATAGACTCCTGTGAGCCCTTTGACTTGGGATCAACGTCACACATAGCCACGATGTTGGCCATGCCTGTCTTCTCGAACTCGCGCATAACCTCGCGGCCACGGTTGGCCATACCAACCCATGCGATGTTCACCTTACCCAGTTTGGCAAAGCGAGCCTTCTTGTCCTGTGCCTGTTGTTGTGCCGAGGGTGTTGCAGCCGATGCCAAGCCACCCATCATTACGCCTGCTGCAGCCATTCCTGACTTCTTCAGAAAGTCGCTGCGTGAAATTTTGTCGCTCATAAATGTATAGTTTGTTTAGTTGTTTTTTCTTGAAGGCCATAACCCGATTTAAAGGTAGTAATAATTTTTCGATTTTTATGCATTTTGCGCCAAATTTCTACTCAATAATTGCCTTCGCAAACAAAAAACATATGCTGTGCATCGATTTATTAGTTGTTGAGGAAGACTCGCCCGATGCCTTATCATAGTACGATTCTGCGCCATACCCTTATGTGGGCGTTGTGGTTTTTGAAAATCATTTTTTTGCACGGCGAAAATCAGCATAAAAATAGTAATATTTTCCTGATTTTTCACCTTTTCCTTGTAAAGTTCCAACTTTGGGTGACTTTGTAAACAGTACAAAATTGCGATGTAAATAAAACGGAAGAAAGTTTGCAAGTATAATTTTTATCCTTAACTTTGTTGTACAAAGACATTGCAGAAAGCACGTGAAATTTTCAAGCGGCAAGTCTTGTGTACGAGCGTTTGATTTTTAGCGAATTGTCTGTAATGGGGAGGCAACGACTTGAAATTTTGTATTGCCCTCATCGAGGGCTATTGGCAGAAATAATTATTAACCATTAAATACTAATGCGTATGAAGAAATTTATTTTCACAGCAGTATTCTGCTTGTTGGCTGTAACATCATTTGCTCAGAACAACGGTATCGGTCTTCGTATCGGTAGCGGTGCAGAGTTGCAGTACGAGCGTTATTTCGGTTCGGGCGATGTATTGAAGGTAAATGCAGGTCTTTTTGACTTCGACGGCAACTTCTTCGGTACAGCAATCTACGATTGGGAGTGTTTCAACTGGGGCAATTGGACTCCTAATGCCGGTAACTGGTTCTTGCAGGCTGGTGTCGGTGGTGCTGTTGGTATCCTTCACGATGACTTCAATCTTGGTGTAGCGGGTGACGTTGCATTCGGTATCCACTTCAGTGGTGCGCCCATTACGTTGGCTGTTGATTATCGTCCGACGGTGTTCCTCTTCAACGACAGTTGGGGCGATGGTTTTGGTAGCTTCGGTTTGAGCTGTACGTTCCGTTTCTAAAAGAACATACCATAGTGATAAAAGAGGCCACTCGGCCTCTTTTTTTTGTTTTGTCGGGTAGGGTTTGTTTGATGGGGAGGGTGTAGTTTTTTGCTGTTTTTTGCGACTAATATAGTGCGATAGTAAAAAAAATGGCGAAAAAATTTGCACGGAAAGAAATTATAACTACCTTTGTTATCGAAAGGCGATAAAAAAGAATCGAAAAACGTTTATAATTTTACGAATTACCCTACATTTGCGAGAGACTGTCGATGGATGTTATAAATATAAGGTGTAGGAGTAATTTGAAAAATGATAAATGTAGGCATAAAAAAAAAGTGTGAAAAAATAGGTAGTTTGTTTTGCAAAGTAGTGAAATGTTTATATATTTGCATCAGCAAACTCAACTAAACAAAGAATAACTCAACAATTACAATTTAACTCAACTATGAAACAGTTATCTTTTTTCGCTCTTGTCGCTATTATGCTCTTTGCCGCCTCCACAATGCAGGCGGCAGAGGGCGATGCGATGGGACAAAACGCAGCGACAAAGCAGCAACCACAGATGCTACGCGGTAGCGTGGTGGATGAAGAGGGTCATTACATCAGTTATGTAACCGTTGTAGCAATGCGAGATGGCCGTCAGATCACGGGCGCATCGTCCAATACGCAGGGCGTATTTTCGTTTTCACTTGCCGATGGCACATACACTATATTGATAGAGTGCGTGGGCTATGAGCCTTACGAGCGTGAGATCACTATGCCCGAGGATGCTGATATGGGCGTTGTGACACTCAAAGAGTCCTCGACAGAGATTGAGGATGTGATCGTCAAGGCGCAGATGATTCGCCGTGAGGCCGACCGCTTCGTGGTGGATGTTGCCAATGCCGAGACTGCCGTGGGTAGGGATGGTCTCGAATTGTTGCGCCAATCGCCCGGCGTATGGGTGCAGGAGGACAACATCTCGATCAATGGTTCTTCTGGCACGAAGGTCTTTATCAACAACCGTGAAATAAAACTCTCGGGCGAGGCGCTGGTCAATTATGTAAAAAATCTGCGAGCTGAGGATATCGCCAAGATTGAGGTCGTGCCGCAGACGGGTGCCGATCAGGATGCCGACGCTAGGGGCGGAGCGCTGTTTATTACGCTGCGTCGTAGGTTGGATAATGGCGTGATGGGCTCGGTGTCGATGCAGACGACTCAAGGTAAGTCGATTGTGTCGTATGACCCCTCGGCCTCGATAAATGCCCACGTAGGTAAGTTCGATATATCGGCTTCGGGATGGTATGTAGACTATGGTGTAGATGCTGTATCTCGCGAAAAGACCATATATCACAAGACAAATGCCTTGATGGAGGCCGATTCGGAGATAGGTCTTGGAGTGAATGACGGTGCAGCCAATATCTCTGCCGTTGCGGAGATTAACCCTCGCCATAGCATAGGTCTTGCGTTGGAGTTTCAGTCCACCAGGCAGGAGGGCCCGACCGATTCATACACATCTTATAGAATGGGCGACTATGAGCAATTGAACGTAAGTCGTTACGAGATGATGGATAAGAGCACCCGTTATGCTGCTGCTTTGAACTACATCATAAAGACCGACACGCTCGGCTCAACGCTCAAATTTATTGCTGATTACAACCAGAGCATACCCACAACGCTTAACGATAACCGCACCTCAATTACGCAGGGCGGTCAGACGGTGGATTCGCTCTATGTCAATCGCAGTAACTCGACATTCCGCATCGCTACGGCGCAGGTGGCGCGCGAGCGCCGTTTGTCGGCAAATTGGTTATTGAAGTATGGTGCAAAATATACCTACAACGAGATTAATAGCGCCACGACCTATCGTTACCTGCTCGCTCAGGCGTGGGTGCCATCGGTGGTGGATGATTACGACATCTCATACATAGAGAATATCGGCGCAGCATATGCGACTGCTACGGCAAACTATGGCCGATTTAGTGCCGTTGTAGGTTTGCGTGGCGAATATACCTACGCCAATGGTCGTGAGTCGGATGTGGAGCAGAACTACTTCTCGCTCTTTCCCAATGCCAACTTCTCATACGCACTCGACAAGACGGGCAAGCACTCTATCGTGGCGCAGTATTCGCGCTCTATCTCGCGCGCAGGTTTCTGGAATCTGACTCCTCGTCGTCTGCAAATTTCGGATTACACCTACCAGACGGGTAACCCAGCGCTGAAACCACAGTTTGTCAATCAATATTCGCTGACGGCTGTTTTGGGGTATAAATATTCGCTGACGTTGGTTGTGTCGAGTATGAAGGATGCCATCCAGCAGAAGATTGTGGGCGATCCGTTGAATCCCAATATGATGAATCTTACGGTGGAGAATCTGCCGACGCTTAATCAATATGCAGTCGTTGCGAGCCTGCCCTTTACGCTTACGAAGTGGTGGGATTGGAACACCAACCTTACGGGAGGTATTATCGAACAGCGTCTGGATGCCTCGGCTCCCAAGACAAACAAACCAATTGCTCAATGGTACACTACGATGACCTTTAAGTTGCCCAAAAAGTTCTTTGTAGATGCCAACTATTCGGGACATACAGGGGTGGAGGTTAGTAACCTGAAAACGTCGGCCAGCCATTCGCTTGATGTGAATTTCAAGAAACTTATCAAGGATTCATGGATACTGCAGATAGGCTTGCAGAAGTTGGTACGTCAGCGTAACAATTTTATTTCGAGCAATGAGGATTTCACTCGCGAGGTGGATGTTTTCGGTCAGGGACAGGATTTCAATGTGCGTTTCGGCGTTACGTGGAACTTCAAGAGCGGTAAGCAGTTCCGTGCAAAAGATGTCGAGAAGGGAGCAGATACTTCACGAATGTAATATTATAATAGTCTCAACTATTACCTTCCCTAAGCATTTCTTCGTCGAGGTGGCGGCCGCATGGTCGTCACCTCATTTTAGTCTCTCCTCACGGAGCATACGCTCATACCGCTCGGCCTTGCGCTCCAACGATAGAGGATAGGCTCGTGACGAGGAGGGCATACGCCAGAAGTGCAGCTTGCGAGAGTTATACTCCACCTCCACATACTCTCCCACCGTGGGCTTCGTGCAGGCAAACTGCTCGACAAGAGTGTCGGTAGCCTTCTCGCCCGTGGTTACTATGGCCTGGCAATGGGGTAAAGAGTCCAGGAGTGCCTTGATGTCGGTGGGGTGAACAACCTCCAGGAATTTATCCGAGGCGTTGTCGCGCAGACGACGCACCTCGCAAGCGGTGTCGTAGAGTGCAATGCCATGCTCGAGGCAGAACGATACGATGCGCTCGCGGTCGAAACGTTTCTCGCCCGTGACCTCAAAGTAGTGCTTGTCCCCGAAGAAGATATATCCCCAAATGCGCCACATATCGTTTATCCAGTTGGGATAGAAGAAATCCATCGACCACCGTTCACGTTTGGGCGGAAAACTGCCGAGCATAAGCAGACGTGCCCCCTCGGGTAGAAAGGGTTGCAGGGGGTGGCTTTCGGTGGTATTTGTCATATTAAATAGCCTCTTTAAGAGCGTGGAAGTAGAGCATTGCCTCATCAGGGGTCATATAGCGCGAGAGGTTCTCTTCGCCCTTGCTCTGCTTGTATAAGACAACTTCGGGGTGGTACTGAACACCCATAACAAAGCGTGTATCGCGACGCTCCAGAGCCTCCACGATCTCCACGCCATCGGCTGTGGTTGTGGCGGTTACGTATGCCTTGGTGCCTTCGAGCGAGCCTATGGCCTGATGGTGCCATGAAGGGCATTTTTCTATCGTGAGCGTGCCTACGGCCTTGTGCAGCAGGGAGTTTTCTGCGGTGACGGTGACATCGTGGCTAACATAATCCTGCTCGGCGTCGGGGTTTGACTTATCGCATCGGTGCGTGTGGCAATATGTTGCACCGACATCGGTATAATGAGTGGGAATATCCTGAATAAGTTCGGCTCCCGATACTACGGCCAGCATCTGCGCTCCACGACAGATGCAGAGCGTGGGCACGTCCTGCTCGATGCAGTATTGCAACAGCAGGTAGTCACTCACGTCGCGTGTGGCGTTGTAGTCGCGCTCGGCCTCTATGCCGTGCCACGGCTGTGGGTTACGAAAAAGCGTAGGACTTATATCCTCGCCACCCGTCAGCACCACGGCATCTATGCCCTGCATCACCTCACGGGCATTGGAGCACGTTGTGGCGCCACTCTTTACTCGCTCGGCGTCCGATAGACGGAGTATGCCGAGAGAGTCGATATGTGAGTGATCGATTTGTCCGTCGGTGTAGCGTAATTCGGCCGATTGCACCTGCCCGAGCAGTACGGGGCGTGCCCCCATAGCCTCTATGGCCAGGTAGGTGCCTACGTAGGAGCTCCCCGTGAGCCCATCACGCCATGCAATGCCGATGATGGGACGTCGATCAACAGTACAACCGCTCAGAGCGATAAGGCATAGCGAGAGAAGGATAAGAAGTCGTCGTTGCATATGCTACTTCGCTTTTAGGATTACTACTTCACCATCGCGTGCAGCACGGAGTGGTGATGGTAGATCCCTATCCAACTCGGCCTGCGTGCCGTGCAGCGTGCGAGCCATGTGGGTGAGATATACGGGCTGTCCCGTGGGTGGAGTATAACGTTTGGTCTTCTCCAATACACGTACTACACGCTCTACGCCCGCTACGCTGGTGTGGGTGAAGGAGCGGAAGTCATCGTCGTAGCCTATGCCCATCGTAGCCTCCATGATAAGAGCTGTGATGGGGTTGCCAGGGCGTTCGTGAGCGTCGATGCCTGCCAATCGTGCCGCTACGGCGGGTATGCCTCCCGTGTCGGTGGCATAGATAAGGCGCACACCCTGCTTCTCAATAAGATACATCAGCGTCTGCTCAAACGAGTAACCCGTGGCGTGGCTGGCGGGTAGTGGCGTGATGACGATGTCATCGAGCTCTACCTTCTGACCAACATATACTGGAATAATCTCCGGCATGGGCTTCTCCAACTCTTTGGCGGCACGTTGAAAATCGCTCTTGGCGATGTCGTACCACGTCTGACCAAGATATACTCGCTTTACGCCTGCACGAAGTGCCGAGGCGGGGTGGTAGTGGTCGCCGTGCGAGTGAGTGTAGAATATTGTCTCGGGATGCACGTCAGAGGGAATCATCTCCAAATTGGTGGCTGTGAGGTCAATGAAGATCCTGTCGTCGAGCAGGATGCTTGACAGGCGGCGATGCTCGCCACGCTCATCACGACCATTCCAGTCGGCAGCGCCCGTGCCGAGAAAACGCACCTGCAACCCCTCGGCGGAGGGTGTAGCGGTGGCGGCAAAACTCTTTGCTTGCAGCCCCTCAACGCTTGTGGCAAGCAATGTGGCGGCTGTGGTTTTAAGGAATGTTTTTCGGTTCATATCAAAGGCAGTTGTACTTATATACATTAGTATGTTTGGGTTCAAAGCCACTTGAGCGATATAGTGCATTGGCTGCTACACGCATAGGATTAGATGTGAGCATAATGGAGCAGGGGGCAAGTCTCTCCTCGCAGAAGCGTATGGCGTGGTTGATAAGCTCTCGACCGTACTCTTTGCCACGATGCTCTTTATCGACAACCACATCCTCTACCCACGCTTTCGCTCCCGTGGGCGAAAGGTAGGATCCTATGGTGAGCATACCCACTATTTGTTCCTGCTCGCGTAGGACGAACAGATGCGAGTTCTCGCTCTCAACCAGTGCCTGCAGTTGCTCCGCGCCAAAGTTTATCGGCTGTTTGGTGAGCTGGTCGAGCAGTTGCTGTATGGGTGCGACAAGAGTTGGGTCAAATGTGGTAACGTGCTCAATCATAGACTATAACTTTATAGGTTGGAATCCCTGGCCATATACACCCATAACCGAGGCTACGGTCATAAAGGCATTGGGGTCAATCTCGCGAACGTGCTTCATCACGGCTGGCGTTTCGCGGTTGTTGCACACCACCATAATCATCTTGGTATGCTTATGAGTGTAGCCGCCCTCGCCCTCGATGAGTGTTGCGCCACGATTTAGTTCGTGATTCAACGCCCATGTAATCTCCTCATACTTGGGCGAGATGATAAATATCTGGCTCGACTGTTTGTTGCCCGCAAGAATCATATCTACGGTATAGCCAAAAACCAACGTCATAATGTAACCGTAGATCGCGGCATCAATCGTAAAGCCCACGAGCAGCGACGATGCGATAATCATCAGGTCGAGCACAAAGATCACACGACCGTAACTGATGGCGCGAAACTTGTTGATAATCATTGCCACAATGTCGGTTCCTCCGGCCGAGCCGCCCTGCATTAGTGCCATAGCTACGCCTATACCTGTAACAACACCGCCCACGACCATCGACAGGAAACGGTCGATATGCAGGAAGTCGTCGGCAGGCAGAATATCCTGCCACATATTCATCGACATTGATAGTGCGATAATACAATATATGGTCTTAATGCCGAACTTCCAGCCTAACGTCAGACCTGCAATGATGAGCAACACGACGTTGATCACCAGCACTATGGTTCCGATCTTGATTTCCCAGCCCACGGTGTTCTGCAGTGCCGTGCTGATTACGATAGCGAGGCCCGATGCGGCACCGCTGGTGCTCTTGGCAGGAAGCACGCAACCAATCCAGCCAAACGAATAGATACACATTCCAAGAGTCATTATAAGATACTCCTTGATGTGGGTGGTGACGCTTTTTGAGTCGGCATCACGTTTTATTGAGTTCATAAAGTTTTTTTGTTAGTAGTTTACAAATGGTAAAATTAATAAATCATTCTAAAAAATTGTCACTTGTAAAGTAATTTTTACGTGTGTTTTGCGTTTTTTGAGGTGTGGTTTACTCCCTATGTGTGCTGATTGCGTGATTATCATTGAACAAAAGTGCCGTTTTTAGCAATCTTTTTTGGTCTAAATGTGCAAAAGTAGTCGTTAGTTGTACTTATTGACTAAAAGATTGTCGTGGCGTGCAGTACATTCGGAGCGCATTTTTATATATTTGCACCTCCAATGAATGAGGATTTGGCAAATTGGTCTATTTGGACAAAGAATGCGCACAAAACTCGAAAACTCGAAAACTTTTTTTGTTTTTCAGTTTACTGTGTCTATATTTGCATCAGTTAAAATGGTGTAAAAGTATGACACAAAGAGAAAAAGTAGTAGCGCACGTTGCGGAAATGATTCAGACACTGGGTGTTAAGTCTGTTCGTATGGACGACGTGGCCTCTTCGATGGGTATGTCGAAGCGTACGCTCTACGAAATGTTTGGCGACAAGGAGGAACTGCTCTTTGAGAGTATTAAGTATATCTCGGAGGCTCGCCCTCGTGAGATATTAGCGGAGATTGGTCCTTGTGAAAATTCGCTTGAGATGCTATTCCGTTGTAGTCGTGCAATGCTCGACGGAGGAGTGATCTCTGATATGGAACGACGTATGGCTCTCAACCTGAAGAAATTCTATCCCGAGATTTCTGAAAAGGTGCGCCACTACCACGCCGAGGTTGCTATTAATGCTCTGAGCGATATTTTGAAACAGGCTTGCGAGGAGGGATATATTGAACCCAATGTGAATATCGAACTGATGATTCGCCTCTTCTTCAGTATTATGACCTCTGCCGTGTATGAGAACTCAATCGTTATCCCGAAGGAGGTATCGCGCGAGGAGGCATACGGAGCGTTGGCCATTAACTTCTTTAGAGGTATCTCTACCTTCAAAGGTATGGAGGTTATCGACAAGATTTTGGCCGAGTGGTGCAGTGCTTGTGTCGGTAAGGAGCAGGATGCTAAAGGTGAAAATGAATAAATAATATAAATTAATTAAAATTAAATTAGTATGAAACTGAAGAATCTCTTTTTTACGTTGTTTGCGCTTGTATGCGTGACTTCGGTGCCTGTGATGGCACAAGAGAACGCTGAGGTTACGCCTGCGTCGCAGTCGGGTACATTGGTGCTTACGCTCGACGATGCGTTGAAGATTGCCCTCAGTGAGAGTCCTACGGTGAAGATTGCCGATCAGACTATTGAAGCCAAGAAGTACGCCAAGAAGGGTACTTATGCTGCGTTGTGGCCCGAGATTTCAGCCTCGGCCTCTTATCAGCGCTATATCGCCAAGCCCTCATTCCACATTATGGGCCAGACCGTTAAGATGGGTACCACCAATACCATGATGGGTGGTTTCTCGGCTGCTATGCCCTTTATTAATGCACAGTTGTGGAAGTCGCTCAAACTCTCGGGTATGGACGTTGAGCTGGCCGTTGAGCAGGCTCGCTCGTCACGTATCGATATGATCGAGCAGGTGTCGAAGGCTTTCTTCCAGGTACTCCTGGCAAAGGATTCATACGAGGTGTATAAGCGCGTATATGATAACGCTGTGGAGAACCACAAGGTTGTTGAGAAGCGTTACTCGGTAGGTCAGGTGTCGGAGTACGACTTTATCCAGTCGCAGGTGCGTGTAGCCAACGCCGAGCCTAATGTGTTCGATGCCGAAAATACTATCGCTCTGGCATTGTGGCAGCTCAAGGCGTTGCTGGGTATGGATCTGGATATTGCTGTTGATTGTGCTGGTGCGCTGGCTGATTTCGAGAGCAGTATGACTGCACAGATCAATGCGCAGAATAGCCTTGTAAATAACAGCACATTGAAGCAGTTCGATATTCAGGAGCGTATGCTTACGCAGAGCCTGAAGATGCAGCGTGCTGCTAACCTTCCTACCCTGGCAGGTACGATTAACTATCAGTGGACGGCGATGGATGAGACTATGAAGATCTCTCAGTTCAAGTGGATGGGTTCTTCTACGGCAGCATTCAGCCTTAATGTTCCTATCTTCTCGGGTGGCAAGCGTCGTGCAGCTATCAATCAGGCCAAGATCGATTTGACCAAGTTGCAGATGCAGCGCGAGGATACCGAGCGTCAGTTGCGTACGGCTGCGATGTCATACTACAGCAGTATGCAGACCAACCTGAAGCAGTATCATGCCGCTTCGCAGACCATTTCGCAGGCAAAGCGTGGTTACGATATTGCCGTTAAGCGTTATGAGGTCGGTAGCGGTACACTCGTTGAGGTTGATAACTCACAGTTGGCATATACGCAGGCCGAGCTCTCACGCTCAAGCGCTATCTATAACTACTTGATTAACCAGGTGTCGTTGGAGAAACTCTCGGGTGATACCTACTCAAACAATTCAGAGGAAAATTAAAAACAGAGTAAGATATGAAAATGAATGTAATCGTGAGAACACTACTTGTAGGTGGTGTTTGTGTAGCAAGCATGGCTTGCCAGTCGAAGAAGAGTGCTGAGACGGTAGTGGTTGAGGAGAAGCCGAAGGTAACTACCGAGGTTGTTAATGTGCAGGAGGTTGAGCAGCAGAGCACCTTTACCGGTAATGTTGAGGGTTTTGCCGTAAATAATATCACACCTCAGCAGGCACGTCGTATCTCGCGTCTGTTGGTAGATGTGGGCGACCACGTACGTGCCGGTCAGAAGCTGGCCGAGATGGACAACTCGGCTTTGGCACAGGCTAAGGCTCAGTATGAGAACAATAAGGCTAACTTCGAGCGTTCAGACGAGTTGTATAAGTTCGGTGGCGAGTCTAAGGCTAACTGGGAGGCTGTGAAGACCGCTTACGAGGTATCAAAGTCAACGTATGAGAATATGCTGGAGAACACCTCTCTGGTATCTCCCATCTCGGGTGTTGTTACGGCTCGTAACTACGATAATGGCGATATGGTTGTAGGTAACCCTATCTTCGTTGTGCAGCAGATCAACCCTGTGAAGATCTTCATTAACGTATCGGAGTCTTTGTACTCATATATCTCAAAGGGTATGAGCGTTGATGTTGAGTTGGATGCGCTGCCTGATCAGAAGTTTGAGGGCAAGGTATCTCGCATCACTCCTTCGATCGATCCCCAGACCCGTACTTTTGAGGTTGAGCTCACCGTAGCCAATGGCAAGGAGCAGATCAAGCCGGGTATGTATGCTCGTGTGACTATGTCGTATGGCGCACGCAAGAATGTTGTTGTTCCCGATCGTGCCGTTGTGAAGATGATGGGTTCGGGCGACCGTTTCATCTACGTTCACAAGGCTGATGGTACCGTAGCTTACCAGAAGGTGGAGTTGGGTCGTCGTATGAACGACAAGTATGAGGTGTTGAGTGGCGTGGCCGATGGCGACGAGGTTGTAGTAACCGGCCAGTCTGCATTGAAGGACGGTATTGCTGTTGAGCGCACAAATTAGTTGGGTGTAGAACGCATAAAAAGAAGAAACGATGAATATATATAAGACATCGGTCAATAACCCCATTACCTCGATCATCGTATTCGTTGCGGTGGCAATTATGGGTGTGTTCTCGTTGTCGAGATTGGGTATTGACCTATTCCCCGACATTGAGTCGAATATGTTGATGGTTATGACCTCATATCCCGGTGCAAGTGCCGAGGATATTGAGAACAACGTGACACGTCCTCTGGAGAACGTGCTCAACGGTGTGGACCATCTCAAGGATATTACTTCGCAGTCGAAGGAGAATATCTCTATCGTAACGCTTGAGTTTGAGTATGGTTACGACCTGGATATTCTTGCCAACGATGTGCGTGATAAGCTGGATATGCTATCCACACTTCCCGATGGCGTATCACAGCCTATCATCTTCAAGTTCTCGTCTGATATGATCCCCGTATTGATGCTGGGTGTTACGGCCGAGGAGAGTATGTCGGGCCTCTATAAAATCCTCGACGATCAGATCGCTACTCCCCTGGCGCGAGTAAGTGGTGTGGGTACAATCTCTATCGCCGGTATTCCCGAGCGTGAGATTCAGGTTTATTGCGATCCTAATAAGTTGGAGGCATACGGTCTCTCTATCGAGGCTATCTCTAACGCTATCGCAGCCGTAAACCGCAATACTCCTGCTGGTTCATTCGATGTTGGTTCTAACGCATATTCACTGCGTGTGGACCACGAGTTCGAGGACCCCAGCGAGATGTATGATCTTGTAATCGGTTACCGCAACGGTGCTCCTATCCTCTTGAAGGATGTTGCAACTATTCAGGATACCGTGCAGGAGCGTATTCAGGAGACCTATAACAATGGCGAGCAGGGTGGTATGATCATCTTTCAGAAGAAGTCGGGTGCAAACGCTGTGGCTATCTCGAGTGCCGTGAAGGAGTATCTGGAGGAGTTGAAGGGTACTTTGCCTGCCGACGTTCAGCTCTTTACCATTGTAGATACCTCGGACAACATTATCTCTACGGTAAACTCACTGCGTGACACTATCGCTACGACGTTTATCCTTGTGATGCTCGTGGTATTCTTCTTCCTGGGTCGCTGGCGTGCTACGATTATCGTCGTGCTTACGATTCCTATTTCGTTGCTGGCCGCTATTATCTACATCCTGGCTACGGGCGAGACACTTAATATTATTACCATGTCGTCGCTCTCTATTGCCATCGGTATGGTCGTGGATAATGCGATCGTGGTATTGGAGAACATTACAACACATATCGACCGTGGTGCAAAGCCCAAGCAGGCTGCTATCTTCGCAACCAAAGAGGTGGGTATCTCAGTTATGGGTGGTACATTGACTACCATTGCCGTATTCTTGCCCCTTACGATGGTGACCGGTATGGCAGGTATCCTCTTCAACTCAATGGGTTGGATGGTGACCATTACGCTTACCGTATCTACCATTGCGGCTATCACCTTCACCCCCGTATTGTGCTCGCTGATGATGAAGAAGAGCCCCAAGAAGGCGTGGTTCCGGAGCCGTATTGATGCAGCGATGGAGCGCTTTAATAAGTTCTATGGCGGTATCCTTGCATGGTGCGTAACTCACCGCAAGACTACGATCCTCGGATCGCTCGTTCTCTTCGCAGGCGTGTTGGGTGGTTTGTATCCCTTCATTAAGTCGGAGTTCTTCCCCACGCAGGATAGTGGTTCGCTCTCGGCAACTATTCAGTTGCCCGCAGGTACTCGCCAGGACATCACACGTGATTTGTCGCTCGAGATCTCTCAGCGCTTCCGCGAGGCTTTCCCCGAGGAGTTGGAGATGGTGAGCGTTCGTGAGGGTCAGGCTGATACGGATAACACCTTCGCTTCAATGTCGGATAACGGTACTCACATTATCTCTATGAATATGCGTTTTGTGGAGAAGACCGAGCGCGAGAAGGGTATTACTGAGATCGCCGATGAGATGCGTGCAATCCTTGACGAATATACTGAGATCCGTACCTTTACCGTAACGACTGGTGCCGGTTCAATGGCTGGTGATAGCGCCGTAGATATTGAGTTGTATGGTTACGACTTCGATACTTCGGATGCTTTGGCCGAGCAGATTGCAAATATCTTCCGTGAGACGGAGGGCTTCACACAGGTTACTATCTCTCGTAACGAGTACACCCCCGAGTACCACGTAGATTTCGACCTTGAGAAGTTGGCTCGCAGCGGCTTGGATGTAACCACCGCATCAATGTACTTGCGTAACCGTATTAACGGTTCTGTGACCTCGTTCTACCGAGAGGATGGTGACGAGTACGACATCCGTGTACGTTACGACCGCAAGTTCCGTGAGTCAATCGAGGATATTGAGAATATTACGATCTACAACCAGATGGGTCAGGGTGTGAAGATTCGCGATATCGGTACCGTTAAGGAGGCCTCTACTCCTCCGACCATTACGCGTAAGAATCGTGACCGCTACGTAACAATTTCGGGTGTTGTAGGTACGGGTTATGCCTTGAGTGAGATGGTTGAGTTGGCCGAGGCTAAACTCTCTGAGATTGATATGCCCGCAGGCTTTACCTGGCAGGTAGGCGGTACCTACGAGGATATGCAGGATACCTTTACCGATTTGGCACTGTTGATGGTGTTGATGGTTATCTTGGTGTTCGTGATTATGGCATCGCAGTTTGAGTCATTGACCTATCCCTTTGTAATTATGTTCTCACTGCCCTTCGCAGTGTTGGGTGTGGTTATCGGTTTGGCTATCACAGGTACGCCGCTTAACATTATGTCAGTGCTCGGTGTATTGATGTTGATCGGTATTGTGGTGAACAACGGTATCGTGCTTGTGGATTACACTATCCTCTGCCGTGAGCGAGGTATGTCGATCATCGACGCTGTGGTTACCGCCGGTAAGAGCCGTCTGCGTCCTATCCTTATGACCACTACCACTACCGTGCTCGGTATGATCCCGATGGCAGTAGGTAACGGCGTAGGAGCCGAGATGTGGAACTCATTGGGTATGTCAGTGGCTTGGGGTCTGACCTTCTCGACCTTGATTACCTTGATTCTTATCCCCACGCTCTTCGCTTCGTTCGCCGTTCGTGGCGAGAAGCGTCGTGCAAAGCGAGCCGCAATTGAGGAGTAGAACAACTAAAACGAAGAGACTATGAAAGCAGTATTTGTAGCATGTAACCAGTCTATGTATGACGCGGTTATGAATGTAATGAAAGATATGGAGATCCGTGGCTTTACGGGTTGGGAGGAGCTTATGGGCTGTGGCTCAAAGGATGGTGAGCCCCACCTCGGCACTCACGCGTGGCCCACGATGAACTCGGCTCTGATCGCTGTGATGGAGGATGATAAGGCTGCGGCATTCCTCGCTCGCCTTAAGCAACTCGACGTGGATAACGACCAGCAGGGTCTGCGTGCCTTTGCTTGGCCCGTTACGGATATGATGTAATTCGAGACAGATTCTAACCAAAGGGCTGTCCCGTGGGCAGCCCTTAATTATAAAAACCTTAACACACAGAGGAAAGATGAAAAAGTTTATTTTTGCAATGATGTTCTGCTTGGTCGCTGTATGTGGCGTGCAGGCACAGGAGGGCGCTATGAAGTTCAACGGCTTTACCGTTGAGTATAAGGGCGACAACGCTCAGGCTAAGGAGGCTGCTGAGGCCTTGAAGGCTGTGATGCCCGAGGTAGCAAAGAAGTTCGGCTGGGTTGTAGGTCGTGAGTACCTTATGATCGACTATAACGGTGGCGTAACCTTCGTATCGGGTGAGAATGGCGCAAAGAAGACCGAGGGTCAGATTTTTGCTTTTGATCAGAACACCGACGGTATGTATCTCGGTGCATCTATGGAGATCAATAAGTCAAACTATGACATCAGCGCTAATATCCATATGCAGGAGGGTCAGAACACCGCTACATTTGTATTTAACACACAGGAGGTGGTAAATATCGTAACAGTTCTTGTCCCCAATGCTGCGGACGATGCTAACCTTATGAAGGTTTATAACACCCTGATGCAGTACCCCGACATCAAACTCGGTATGAGCATTACGGCTGATTTTGCAGCCATGATGTAATTCCGGGAGATATTTAAGGCAAACAGCGGCTACAACATAGTGTTGTAGCCGTTTTTTTCGCAGGATAGTTACATCAACATAAAAGACTCTAACCCAATTATCCTTTTTGACTCGATATTCACCAATGACTCAAGATTGGGGGATAGTATGGATAGTCGTATTTTTTTTCATTTTGGATATTTGAATAAAAATAAAAACCTATCTTTGTAATAGAATAAACTAACCTGCTATGAAACAACTAAAGGAGCGAATATTAAGAGATGGGAAATGTTTTGATGGGGGTATCTTGAAAGTTGATAACTTTATAAACCATCAAATGGATCCTGTCCTTATGCGCGAGATGGCAAAAGAACTCGTAAGAAGATTCTCCAATCACACAATCACAAAGGTTATGACAATTGAGGCAAGTGGTATTGCCCCGGCCATTATGGTTGGTGATTATTTGAATGTGCCGGTGCTCTTTGCCAAAAAGAAGAAGCCAAGCACGATGGAAAATATGCTGACCACAGAGGTGTTCTCGTTTACCAAGAATAAATCATATACGGTGTGTGTCAGTGGCGATTATCTGGGTCCAAACGATAAGGTGTTGTTTATAGATGATTTTCTTGCCAACGGTAATGCCGCTAAAGGTATTATAGAATTAGTGAAGCAGGCTGGTGCTACATTGGAAGGAATGGGTTTCCTTATTGAGAAAGGTTTCCAGAGTGGTGGAGCGGAGCTGCGAGGCAAAGGGATACACGTTGAGTCATTGGCTATAATAAAGAGGTTAGATAATTGCACCATAACATTGGAATAGTTATGCGGAATGGGCTTATATATGGATTGGAGGATAGACCTCATATAAAAGATACATTGTTTGCGGCAATGCAGCATCTGTTGGCAATATTTGTTGCCATCATAACACCGCCGTTGATTATATCAGGAACGTTGGGCTTTGATGTCGAAACAACAAGTTTTCTTGTATCAATGTCGTTGTTTGTATCGGGTATAGCAACCTTTATACAATGTAAACGGTTTGGAGGTGTAGGATGTGGTTTGCTTTGCGTGCAAGGTACTAGTTTCTCGTTTATCAGCCCTATTATTATGGCGGGAACGATCGGAGGTCTGCCCGCAATTTTCGGAGCGACGATGGTTGGTGCTTTTGCCGAGATATTCATTAGCCGCATTCTGAAGTATGCTATGAAGATTATTACCCCACTCGTGTCGGGTATTGTAGTCACATTAATTGGTATCAGCCTAATTAAAGTTGGCATTACCTCTTGTGGCGGAGGAACAGCCGCAATTGAAAATGGAACGTTTGGCTCATTCCAGAATCTGGGTATCGCGGCTCTTGTATTGTTGCTGATCGTGTTGTTTAATCGTAGTTCTAACCGCTATCTAAGAATGGGATCGATTATAATCGGCATTACAATTGGATATATCGTATCCTATTTTTGCGGTATGGTTGATTTTGGCAATATGCCTGAATACTCGATATTCAACGTCCCTATTCCATTCAAATTTGGCGTGTCGTTTAATTTTTCTGCAATATTGGCTTTTGCAATTGTCTATGTAATTACAGCGATTGAGGCGTATGGCGACATAACTGCAAATTCGCTAATCTCAGGAGAACCTGTCGAAGGCCCAACCTTTCTGAAGCGAGCACAAGGCGGTATTCTCGCTGATGGAGTCAATTCTTTTATTGCAGGCGTCCTCAATTCGTTCCCAAACTCGATTTTTGCACAAAACAACGGAATGATACAGCTTACGGGTGTTGCAAGTCGATACGTCGGTTATTTTATAGCGTTATTTCTTGTGCTTTTGGGTTTCTTCCCTATTATCGGAGTGGTTTTCTCGTTTATGCCCGATCCGGTGTTGGGCGGAGCAACACTGCTTATGTTTGGCACCGTAGCCTCGGCGGGAGTGAAGATCATAGCATCACAGCACATCGACCGCAAGGCAACGCTGGTTATAGCGATTAGTTTTAGTATGGGCTTGGGCGTAGAGCTCTACCCTGATATTCTTCAGCAGTTTCCCGATGCTGTTAAGAACATCTTCTCGTCGGGTATTACCACAGGAGGCTTGGCCGCCATCATCTCAAATATGGTAATTAGAATTAAAGAGTAGTTGCCGCTATTTATTATATTTCAAGACTCGCCTATTCGTTTATTGTTAGGCGAGTCTTGTTTTTATATCACCTCCCTCTTTTGCCGATGATCCTAATTATTCAGTGAGTCCGATATTGAGAGGGCACAAGATGGTTTGAAACGAGAAAAGAGTGAAATAAAAAAAGCGGTCATCTTTCGATAACCGCTTCACTTTCAGTGACTCCGACAGGATTCAAACCTGTAACCGCTTGATCCGTAGTCAAGTACTCTATTCAGTTGAGCTACGGAGCCATTTGCTGATTGCGAGTGCAAATATACGGCACTTTTTCTTATCGTGCAAATCTTTTTCGAAGTTTTTTTGAATTATTTTTCTTCCTTTTGCGCAAGGTGTTGATTGCCACACCGTTGTTGCTTATTTGATGTGATGCTCCAGTTCGTGCAGCAGATCCTCGCCGTGCAGGTTACGCGCTACGATCTCGCCATCGGGCGATATGAGGAAGTTTGCAGGTATTGTCAGCAGGCCATACGCCTCGGCTGCCGATGGGGTAGCGGGGTCAGTGGAGTCGATAAAATGCGACCACAGCAGGCCATTCTGCGCCACGAACGAACGCCAGCGATCGACATCGCGATCCAGAGATATGGCGCATATCTCAAAGCCTTGCAGGGCATATCTGTTATATGCCTCCTGCTGTATGGGAATCTCTACCATACATGGGTCGCACCACGTGGCCCAGAAGTCGAGCAGAACCCATTTGCCCTTACCGCAAATCTGCGATAGGGGTACCATTTCGCCCGTTATACTCTGCACCTTAAGGTCGATAAAGGGCTGACCTACCTCGCTACGGGCGTAGGTTTCGATGTATTGCTCAAATTCTTGCATAGGTTTCAGCGCACGCATTTTGGGCGGGAACTGATTTAAGCGCACACGCATATCCTCGGCTGTCATCGTGCGAGACTCCTGCGAGATGAATAACTCCACGCCAATGATGTTGTCAAGGTTGTCCGTTATGGCCGTTGAGAGGATCGAGTTATACTTCGCCACCAGCGATTCATACTCTTCGTATGCACCCTCATTTTCTGGCTCGAGCGACATAATCTGCGCAGCCACATCGGAGAGGCGGTTCATTATAAGGTTGAACTTGTCGTTTACGGGGCCGCCCTCGGCGATGTAGCCCCCGTCGCGGCGTGCCCGCACAGAGATGGGACTATCCTCGATGAGCAGCATGGCCAGGGCGTTGCCTACGTCGTCGCAGATAAAAGCCGTGGTAGGCTCCTCGACTGAACCTCGCAGACGGAATGTATTGTTATCACGCACTGTTGCCGAGGCCAGGGTGTCGGTCTCGGTATTCTGCACAACAAGATATACCGTGCTGGCGGCCTTTTGCGCAAGACGGCCCTCGATGTCGAATCGGACACCGTGCTGGCACGAGCCGAGTAGAAGGCATAGTGCAGGAAGTATTGTGCGTAGGCTTTTCATCGCAGGACCATTTTGACAAAAATATGAAAAAAATATCTCTTTCCCGCGCTTTTGGCGGGTTTTCTTTTCAACGTATCTGAATAGGATATTATTTTACCAAGATGAAATAAAAAGAGATTGCCAAACATAAGTCAGACAATCTCTCTATGTAGGAGTGATAGGTGCTTACAGCGTGAACTTCAAGCCGAGGAAGAATGTACGGGGCGTCATCGGACCGTAAATATATACCGAGTCGCGGAACGCGCCACAATCCAGGTCGCTCTGGTAGGCGTCGAAGAGGTTCTTCACACCGCCATTAAGCTCCAGACCGATGGTGGGGGTGAGCTGGAAGTTATAGCTCAGCTTTGCACCCATATCCCAGAATGAGGGGGTGAGCTCCGAGCGGTCGGCATCGATATAGCCGGCATTGTGCTGTACAAGCATCTCGCCCGTGTAGTTACCAAAGAGCGAAGCCTTGAACTTACGGGTGATGTTAGCCGAGGCGGTGAAGTAGGCGTAGTGGTCGGGCGTGCGGAACATACGGCGCTGTGCCTCTACGTTATCAGACCACTCTTCAGGCTCGTTGTAGTGGCTGCGCTGGAAGGTGTAGCCGGCCTGGAACTCGAATACATCGGGAATACCCAACTTAAGCTCTGCGGTCAAGCCACGCACCTTTGCGCCAGAAGCGTTATAGCGAGTCTGAATGATGTAACCTTCCTCATTCTCGCCCGTCTTTGCCAATGCAAATACATCGTCAAGCATCGTGTAGAAGCCCTCAATAAGGAGGTTTGTCTGCAGAGTGCCGAAGTTGTGGTAGAGATCGGCCGAAGCACTGAAACTATGCGAGTACTCGGGCTTGAGGTTGGGGTCGAGCTGGATGATAGAGGACTGGTTGTTCACCGCGTCGATATGCAGATCCTCATCGAAAGCCTGCGGAGCACGGTAACCGCTCGAATAACTTACGCGCAGACCAACATTTTCGTGGGGGCTGTAACGCAGGTTGGCACGTGGCGAGAAGATGATATTATCCATCATATTGTGCTTGTCGAAGCGACCACCGATTACGAAGTTTACCTTGTCGCTCTTCCACTCATTCTGCACGAAGAGACCTGCCGTGCGAACAGTCTGCTGAATCGAACGGTCGAAGCCGATAGAGTGGTCGTCAAGGTCGTTGTATGTGTACTCAAAGCCTACGGTAAACTGTGCAGGCATAAATAGACACTTATTAAATACGTAGCTATACTGCGCGCCTGCTACGATCGTGACATCCTCCGTGCGACCGTATGCGTTGGGGTCCTTGCCCGTGCCGTAGTAACTATCGCGGCCAATGCCCTGAACCGAGGTGTAGATATCTACAAAGTGGCGAGTGTTGGGGGCGTAATAGTTCCAACGCAGGCTACCGCCATTGATGTTGTGATCCACCTGCTCGGCAATCTCGGCCATATGGGGAGGCAGGTTGATGTTGTCACCACCACGACGGAACTCGCTGATGTTGTGGTACTCGGCCGTAATCTTTGATGTGGCAGAGGTCTTGTAGTAGCCACGGAAACCGATCGTGCGCGAAAGCATATTCGTAAGGTCGGTGAAGCCATCGTCGTTGCGGTCGTAGGCGTCACGATCCTTCACCATACCGAAGAGATATACACCTGCACGGCGGTCATCCGACACGAAGGAGCCGTTGAGTGAGGTGTTGAATTCGGCATCGCCGCTCTCCATAATATTGGTCGTATGAGCCAAAGAGAGTGAATTACGCAGAGGCTCCTTGGTGATGATGTTTACCACACCGCCGATAGCGTTCGAACCAAAGAGGGCCGAACCGCCACCACGAATAACCTCCACACGCTCTACCATAGCCACGGGCAACTGCTCCAGACCATATACACCCGCAAGTGACGAGAATATGGGGCTTGAGTCGAGCAGAATCTGCGAATACTGACCATCCAGACCGTTGATGCGCAGCTGCACGGCACCACAGTTACCGCACGTATTCTCAACTCGCAGACCCGGCTGAAAGGCCATCGATTCGGCAAGGTTTGTCGAGGCGGTATTCTCGAACAGTTTTGCTGAGGCTACGTTTACAATTGTAGCGGTGCTCTTTTTGTTGGTCTCGTTACGTGTTGCCGACACAACCACCTCGTCCATTGTCTGGGTGGCATCCTCCATGACGAAGTTTACCTCGATGGTCTTATTGGCAGTCATCTTGAGAGTCTGCTCAATCGTTTGCAAGCCGATAGACTCGGCTACGACGGTGCACTCGCCCACGGGCAGGTTCTTCAGGAAGAAGTGCCCTGTAGCGTCGGCTACAACGCCTATGGTTGTGCCCTTGACGGTGATGGTTACAAAGGGAATGTGCTCACGTGTCTGAGCGTGAATGATATGTCCGTGAATATTTGCATCTGTTGCGCGCTGTGCGTAAGCCTGCTGACCGAGGCCAAGGATGGCCGTCAGAAGTGCTACGATAAGTAAAATTCGTGTCTTCATTGATTTCGTATGTAATGTAATTAGGATATGTATGCACCATAGGCATACGGGCATAGTGCGCCCGTGGCGGGCACAATGACGAACACCTCTTGGCGGGGTGTGGCTGGAAATTACATTACTACGGGTGGAGCGCGCAGATGCAGGTTGTGGCTACACTGCTGAATGATATGCTGCGTTGTTGTGCGCAGATAGGTGATACGAGTCCCGACGGGAGCACTTATAAAGAGTGGCGTGAAAGCCGCTACGACAAAAAATGTTGATAGTGCCGCTATGACCTTTACCTGCTGCTGTGTGTGGCTATGATCGGGCTGCTCGGCCGATCCGGTGTAGATATGTGAGTGAAATATCTGCTCTCCGTCGATTACGTGGCCGTGCATAAATAGTATAGCACTACCCACATACTCGATGAATAGAAGCAGAAACAACCACGACACAAGCGTGGTGCGAAGATATTTCAACACCTTTAAAACCATTTGCGACGGCAAATATAATAAGAAATATTAAAAATAGTGCGCCCGTAACAATATTTCACTATAAATAGGGAGACGTCTCTGCTCTCACTCGCGGTTTTCGGGGATAAAAAAAAAGGCAGGACCCTCGGTCCTGCCTTTATTGAAAAATAAGTCTTGCTATTTTACAACGCCCACGTAGTTGTGCGGTGTGATAGCACGAAGTTCAGCCTTTACGCTCTCCTCTACATCCAGACCCTCGACAAACTCCTTGATAGTCTGCTCGGTGATGTGACCGCCCGTGCGGGTCAGTGCCTTCAGAGCCTCGTAGGGGTTGGGGTATGCCTCGCGGCGCAGGATAGTCTGCATGGCCTCGGCAACCACAGCCCAGTTATCCTCCAGATCGGCAGCCAGCGCAGCCTCGTTGAGAATAACCTTGCCTAGACCCTTCTGCAAAGAACTGAAACCAATCATCGTATGTGCAATAGGCACACCTACGTTGCGCAGTACGGTAGAGTCGGTCAAATCGCGCTGCATACGTGAGATGGGAAGTTTTGCTGATAGGTGCTCGAAGATAGCGTTTGCTACGCCGAAGTTACCCTCGGCATTCTCGAAGTCGATGGGGTTCACCTTGTGGGGCATAGCCGATGAGCCAACCTCACCCTTCTTAACCTGCTGGCGGAAGTACTCCATAGAGATATATGTCCACATATCGCGTGCAAGGTCTGTAAGAATGGTGTTGATACGCTTCAGAGCATCGAACGTAGCGGCAAGGTTGTCATAGTGCTCGATCTGTGTGGTGTACTGTGCACGCACCAGGCCGAGCGAATCTACGAAATTATTACCGAACTCCACCCAGTCGATCTCGGGATATGCTACGTTGTGAGCATTGAAACCGCCAGTAGCACCGCCAAACTTCGCCATAGGCTCAATATCCTGCAACAGATCGATCTGACGCTCCAGACGCTCTACGAATACCTTGAACTCCTTGCCCAGGCGTGTGGGTGATGCGGGCTGACCGTGCGTGTGTGCCAGCATAGGTACATCCTCCCACTGCTCAGCCAGCGAGAAGATCTTGTCCACCAACTCGTGCAGAGCGGGCAGATATACGTCACGCAGTGCCTCCTCCAAAAGAAGTGGTGTAGCGGTGTTGTTGATATCCTGCGAGGTGAGTCCGAAGTGTACGAACTCACGGTAGGCGTTCAGACCCAAAGCCTCCAATTTCTCCTTCAAGAGGTACTCTACTGCCTTTACGTCGTGATTCGTAACGCTCTCGATCTCCTTGACGTGGAGCGCATCCTCCATTGTAAACTCGGTGTAGAGCTTGCGCAATTCGTCGTATGCCGACTTGGGCACACCTGCTAACTGGGGCAGGGGAAGCTCGCAAAGAGCAATAAAATACTCCACCTCCACACGTACACGGTAGCGAATAAGTGCATACTCTGAAAAATAATCCGACAAAGCGGACGTTACTTTATTGTAGCGGCCATCGACCGGCGAGATTGATAAAAGTTGATGTGACATATTAAATCGGTTTATTTGGCTTCAAAATTAATCAAATTTATCCATACAACGAGCATATATTTCTCGGAATGGCGATTTTTTTGTAAATTTGCAATGATTTTTCCCCGACGTGGGGAGTAAACCTTATAGAAAGATGTTTGATTCAATTATAAATTATATCCAGCGCAACCCTCTGACCACGATTATCATCGTGATGCTGATAGTCTTTGCTCCGTCGGCTTTCGGTGCGTTGCTCGTTGGCGTGGGTATTGTTGTGTTGCTGCTGTTGGCAATTCCTATCTATCTGCTCTTCCGCGTGCGTCGTATGAGCCGCAAGATGGAGGATCAGGCGCGTGGCCAGAACCAGCAGCGAGGTTACTACACCCGTACAAATACCCAGTCGGAGTATGGTCGCTCGGCCGAGGGTGAGGTGCGCGTGCATAAAACTTCGGAACAGCCGCCCAAGCGTGTGAATGAGAACGTGGGCGACTATGTCGATTTTGAGGAGGTCAAGGAGCAGAAGTAATTTAGGCTCACGCAAGCGAACTTACAGGGTGGGCAGAATAGAAAAAAGGTAGCAGAAAAATGTTTCGCATTTTTGAATCTATAGGAAGGTACACTCTTTTGATGCAGAAGGTCTTTTCGCGTCCCGAGAAGATGCGTATCTACTATACGCGTATTATGTACGAGATGGAGGCGCTGGGCCTGAACTCAATAGGTCTGACGGCTATTATCTCAATCTTTATCGGAGCCGTAGTGACCTTGCAGATGGCCATCACGCTCGAATCACCCTTCATTCCGCAGTATATGATCGGCTACGCTACGCGAGAGGTGATGATTCTGGAGTTTTCATCTACGGTCGTGGCGCTGATTCTGGCTGGTAAGGTAGGCTCGAATATCGCATCCGAAATCGGCACGATGCGTATTACGGAGCAGATTGATGCTCTGGAGATTATGGGTATCAACTCGGCCTCGTATCTGATCCTTCCAAAGATCGTATCGACGGTATTCTTCTTCCCGTTCCTGGCAATCTTCTCTATGTTGATTGGTATTGCGGGAGGATATGCTATGGCTTCAATCACGGGCATAATGAACCCTACGGAGTATATCGACGGACTGAAATATTGTTTCTATATCGACGAGATATGGTATGCGTTGGTTAAGATGGCATTCTTTGCCTTCATCATTACCAGCATCTCGGCATTCTTTGGCTATTATGCCAAGGGTAACTCGCTCGAGGTGGGTAAGGCTTCGACGCAGGCCGTTGTGGTGAGCTCGATCGCCATTATGATTTGCAACCTTATATTAACACAACTTTTGAGAACGTGATCAAGGCAGAGAATATAGTAAAATCGTTTGACGGTCGCACCGTGTTGAAGAATATCTCGGTGCAGTTTGAGGCAGGCCAGACCAACCTTATCATCGGTCGCAGTGGTTCGGGAAAGACCGTGCTGCTGAAGTGCCTGGTTGGTTTGCACGAGGTGGACGAGGGAGCAATCTATTATGATGATGTATGCTTCTCTACCCTCGATTTCCGTCGCCGTAAGGCTATCCGCCGTGATGTGGGTATGATCTTCCAAGGCGGTGCGTTGCTTGACGCCTCTACCGTAGAGGAGAATGTGAAACTGCCACTCGACCTCTTCACCGACCAAAGCGAGGAGGAGAAGATGGAGCGTGTGAACTATTGCCTTAAGCGTGTGAACCTTGACCACGCACACCACCTTTATCCGTCCGAGCTTAGTGGTGGTATGGTCAAGCGTGCCGCTATCGCACGCGCCATTGTGATGAATCCCCGCTATCTGTTCTGCGATGAGCCTAACTCTGGTCTTGACCCGCAGACCTCTATCGTCATAGATAATCTGATTCAGGATATTACCAAGGAGTATAATATCACCACCATTATCAATACTCACGATATGAACTCGGTGATGGAGATCGGCGAGAAGGTTGTCTTCATCTACGAGGGTAATAAGTGGTGGGAAGGCTCGCACGACGATATACTTCAGGCCGACAATAAGGAGCTCAATGACTTCGTCTTCGCATCGGCTATGGCCAAGCGTGCCCGAGGCGTTTTTTAATGCAAGAAGGGCTGCGAAGAGGAATTTTTTGTGTGGCGCCATAGCAATATTGGTCGATTTGGACCTCCAAGGGTGCAATCGAACGTAAATTCTATGTTAACTTATTGAAAAATTTTACTTTTTTCGCGCTCTAAATTTGCGTAATATTCTTAAAGTATATAATTTTGTGACGATAAAAGAATAACAAATTTTTACTTAATATAACATTAAACAAATTATGGCACAGATTAAGATTGGTATCAACGGTTTCGGACGTATCGGCCGTATGGTATTCCGTGCTGCTTGCACGCAGACTGACAAGTACGATGTAGTAGGTATTAACGACCTTTGCCCCGTAGATTACTTGGCTTACATGCTTAAGTATGACACTATGCACGGTCAGTTCGACGGTACTATCGACTATTGCACCGAGAAGAGCCTTCTTATCGTAAACGGTAAGGCTATCCGTGTAACCGCTGAGCGCAATCCCGAGGATTTGAAGTGGAACGAGGTTGAGGCTGAGTATGTAGTTGAGTCAACT
>JAFUOK010000047.1 GCA_017481925.1 Alistipes sp. | reverse complement strand
GTTGTCGGGCGTAGCCCATATGTGGCTGTTGGTCATCGGGTCGAGCGACCAGCCGCAGTAGGGTATGATGACCACCTTCTTCTCCAGACCCTTGGCCTTGTGGATGGTGAGTAGCTCGATTGTCGAGTCGCTCTTCTCCACGCTCAGCGACGCATCCTTGCCCCCCTCGTCCCACGACGTGAGGAAGAGGTTGATGTCGGCAACCTTCGATGAGCAGAATGTCACGATCTGTTCGTGGATGGCCTGCAGGTAGGCTATTTCGTCGCGGTGCGATGAGAGGTCGTAGTGCTCGACCATATGCTCGAAGGCCTGCTCGGGCGATAGCTGGCTGATGGATGCAAACCACTGTTGCTCATCCTCGGTCAGAGGCTCATCGTAGGGAAGCCCACGATAGTCGTTGTGTATGGCAAGACTTATGGCGTCGCTCATATCCTGCGACAGTCGCAGCGTGGAGATTACAAAGCCACTTACGGATGAGTTGCCCACGATGAGCGTATCCTGCGTCATTATGTTGAACGTGTTGTTGCGATGCTTGTAGTCGAGCAGAATCTTCGCTGCACGTGCGCCCTCGCTCTTTGTGCGGCAGAGAATCATTATATCCTTGTAGTCGTAGCCGCGTGCTATGGCACTCTCGATGTAGGCTACGATGGGTGGCTCGGTATCCTTGTCGAAGCGCTCCACACGCACGTAGCCCTCCTTTGAGGCTCGGCGCTTGACATCCTGCTTGTGTGCGTGGTAGGCCCTGCGGAGTGTGTCGCTTAGCTCGGCGTAGGTGTCGCGAGAGAGATTGTCGGCATCGAGAGCACTCCGGAGCTGTGTGTTGAGAGTTGAGTTGTCGATCTTGACCACGCTGTCGAGCCTCTCGCCATTGCTGTCGAAAACACGGTTGTTAAACTCGACGATATGCCTCAGACTGCGGTAGTTCTCCTGCATAAATACCGTCTGCGTATGTTCCGTTCCCAGCTCCTCGCTTACGCCACGTTGCAGGATGCGCCAGTCGCCACCACGCCAGCGGTAGATCGACTGCTTCACGTCACCCACTATGAGCACCGACGTATCCTCGGCTTGCGAGAGAGCGTTGCGCAGCAGGGGTACGAAGTTCGACCACTCCTTGAGCGAGGTGTCCTGGAACTCGTCAATCATAAAGCGTTCGAAGCGGTTGCCCGTCTTCTCGTAGATGAAGGGGGCGTCGTTGCCCTCGACAAAGCGTGAGAGGATGTATTTGGTCTCCGATAGCAGCATAACGCCCTCGCTCTCGCACTGCTCCTGCACCTTGCGGTAGATATCCTGCAACAGCGCATAACTGCGATAGTTGGCCTTGACGATGCGAAGCGTCGAGAATAGCTTGGCGTTGGTGTCGTAAATATCTACGATCTGTTTGAGCAGTGGCTGCAACTGCTCTGCTACGGTTGCGGCTGTGGGCTCTTTCGACCAGCCCTTAGGCGATTGCGCCTTCTCCCTTACGCGCTGACCCAGCGAGGGCTCCTCGCCGGCGGCAACTTTTTGAAAGGTGCTGATAAAACCTCCGGCACGGTAGGCGAACTCATCGCCCGTGAGACCCTCTCGGTCCATTATCTCTACGGCCTTCATCGCCACGGCTTTAGCCTCGGCACGAGCCTTGGCGGCCAGCTTGTCGGCTGCGGCTATGGCCTCGCGCAGTGCCTGCTTCGAGGGGGCCTGTTCGATGGTCTGTTTATTGCTCTCCTGGAAGATGTCGCCACCCAACGCTTTGATACCGCTGCGCAGATCCCAACTCTTGTTCTGGTCGATGCGCTCCTGTGCAAACTCCAGCATCCAGCGTTGCAGCTCCTCGTTGTGGGGTATATCCTCGATCAGAGAATCGGTCGAGCGGGTGAGCATCGACTCGGTGTCGAGTTCGATGTTGTAGTTGAGCTCTATGCCCAACTCCTTGATGAAGGCTCGGAGGATGCGCTGGAAGAATTTGTCGATCGTGAGGATTGTAAAGTGCGAGTAGTCGTGCAGAATCTTCGAACGCAACGCTCGGGCACGCTCCATTATCTGCTCGCGTGTAAGCTGAAGGTCGCGCTCGAGGTCTTTGAGGTAGTTGCTGCGGTCGGGGTTCTCGACCAGGTCGTTGATCTCCTTCAGGATACGGCTCTTCATCTCCTCGGTGGCCTTGTTGGTGAAAGTCACGGCGAGGATGGCACGATACAGATAGGGCTTTGTGTGAAAATGCTTTATCGTGTCGTGGACAAACTTATATGCCAAACGGTAGGTCTTACCCGAACCTGCGCTGGCGCTGAGTATTAAGGCTCTCATAATCGCTATCGTTTACATATTGAAAGAAAATCACAGTATTCGCATATCTTGTCGCTCTCCTGCTTGGGACAGCACTCGAAGTCGCGCTCAAGGTCGAACAGCTCGTCCAGCTTGCAGCGTAGCAACGTCTCGAACTCCTCGCTGCGTGAGGCGTAATCAACCTCCTGACCTTCAATTACAAGGCGTGGCGAGTAGTCGGCCATATTCATATCGCGGGCGTAGTATAGCGCAGGCACTACGTTGCGCTCGAGCGAGCGGTGCAGCACCATTGAGTAGAGCATCGTCTGGAAGAGGTATTTCATCTCGTCGCGTTTCTCGCCCTGGAAGATATCCTCCATAGCCGAGGCTCGTAGGTGGGCACGCCCCGTCTTGTAATCGACCACGCGCAGTGCGCCATTGTCGAGCGAATCGATGCGGTCGGCTATGCCGCCAATTTCCACCTTGCGCCCGTCGCTGAGTGTGAAGGGCGAGGCGATAGTGCGCTCGCAACCATATACGGCGAAGTCGGCGTGCGCCTTGTCGTAGGGGATGATGCCCTGACGGATATATTTTGTGATGATATCCTTCACCAGGAGCAGGTTGCCCGTATATTCGTCCATGTCGGCATCGGGGTGGTTGAGGTACTCCTTGTCGATGGCTGCCTTGACGGCCTGCTCGACGGAGTGATCGTCCAGCAGGCGTTGCAGGTGTGCCGCAGGACTGGCCTCATTGATCAGCGGCGTGTAGAGGCGTTTCATGGCGTCGTGGAGGATGGTTCCGAACATCGGATGATCCACATCCTCGCTTAAACTGTCGCTTGATTTCAAACCTGCTATTGCACTGAAGTAAAATCGCATCGGACACGCTATGTATTGTGAAAATGCAGATGGCGAAAGGCGTCTTTCAGCCTTCTCATCGTCATTACAAATGTAACGCTGAAGAGCCTCTGCAATGCGTCCCGTCTTGGGAATCGTCTTCTCCTGTGGCTGCTCGAGAGCTACATCCACACCCACGTTGGTGCGATGTACGACGTAGGGCGACTCGTAGTCGAGCTGATAGATGTAGCGGCTCTGCTCGCCCGTGCTCTTCTCGTCGGCGTGCGAACAGTAGAGCATATCAACGCGCTCGGCACGTTGCAGCAGACGATAGAAGTAGTATGCATAGACACTCTCGTGGTGCTCGGGCGTGGGTATGCCGTAGGCTGCACGCAGGTTGTAGGGTATGAACGATGAGGCCGTGCCGATCTTGCCGGGGAAGTTGTCGTCGTTCATCGAGAGGATTATGACGTTGCGGAAATCGAGGTTTCGCGTCTCCAGAATACCCATAATCTGTAAGCCCTTGAGAGGCTCTCCGCTGAATGGTATGCGGAGGGTTTGCAGGTGGCGACGCAAGAGTGAAGTATAGATTGAGGTAGAAATCTCTATCTCGCAATCTTTGAGTACATTGTCGAGGTCGATGATGTTATCCATAATGAGCGAAAGGTAACTCATCTGGCGTGACTGCTCCTCACCCTCGGGCAGTAGCCCGGCGACCACCTCTATGGCCTTGAGCAGATATTGCGACAGTGAGCCATACTGCTCTGCCACCGAGAATATGGTGCGTAGCTGAGCGTGGTCGCTGAAAAACTCCTCGTCGATGCGGATGAAACGACCCTTGACAATCTTCTGATGCAGGTCGGCAGCCACCTCGGCGAGAGAGTCGCTGAGGTAGGGGTGGGAGAGTATGCCCACCACATCGGCGTGGTAGAATGACTTTTTCTTGCCTGCACGGCAACGCTTCTGCAACTCTATCAGTCGCTCAACGAGCGAGTAGGCCGTAGTCTGGCGCAGGGGGTAGCCCATCGTGACATTTACATTCTCGGCCACGCTCTTGGGCAGCGAGTGCAACAAGGGTTGCAACAACGACTCGTCGGTGAGGACTATGGCGGTCTGCTTGTCGAACGTGAGCGAGGGCGAAATCTCCTCCAAAAGGGTGTTTACATATTTGCACTGCACGACATTCGATACGCACGATATAGCTTGCAGTTTCTTGCTTGTGGTGAGGAAGTTATCGTGCGTTATTTCATCGGAAGGTTTAAACGTCAGAATATTCTCTCGCAGGAAGTGTCCAGCCTCCTGATCGCGACCCTCGGTGTAGTAGGAGTCGTAGTCCCACAGGAAGTCGCAGCAGCCACTTTGGTCTATGTGACGCAGTACGCGGCGCTCGCACTCGGAGAGGGCGTTGAAGCCGATAAAGACGTAACGCAGACCATCCTCCTCGGGTGCATCACCCTGTGCAATACGCTCGGCGGCGGAGCGGTAGATCATACCCGTATAGGCTATGCCGAGCGAGGCGAGACGCTCGCGGAATCGGTGATAAATAGGCGCAAGTGATGCCCACATCTTCAGGAATTTGCGCTTCTCGGGCGAAAGTGTTGCTTCATCAGTGAAATTGCTCCAGAATGTGCTTATCACCTGTCGCATCTCCTCGCTCAAATATGAGAGATCGGCCTCCAGCTCTTTCAGGTCGTAGAGGTTGCTAAAGAGCATATCGGCGTCGATCATATACTTGTCGATAAGGTCGAAGTCCGAGAGCAGAATCTCGCCCCAGAAATAGAACTTGTCGAAGCTCTCCGAGGGGTGGTACTCGGCATAGATGCGGTATAGTTCGGTGATAAGGCGCACCTTGTCGCCCACCTCGAGCGTGGAGTAGCGGCTCATAATGTCGTCCATCGAGATATAACGCGGCTGCCATATAGGCTTGGTAATCAGTGCCGAAAGGGCATCCGAGAAGAACAGACGTGCACGCTGCGAGGGCAATACGATGCGCAGCGACGAGATATCGTCGCCATATCGCTCATACAACCGTTGTGCGGTCTCCTGAAGAAATGTTTGTTGCATAGTGCAGATTTTGCCACGAAGTTAGCAAAATATTGCGGTAATAAAAACCCCGCAGGTGCGATTGTTGATAACTTTTTTTGCCGTTAGTCGAAGGACTGCATACCCGACTGTGCTATGCGCACGATGCGCTGATACTCATCGGGCGAGAGCTCCATAAAGAAGTAGTGGATAGGATCTACTCGGAGGTCGTTGTAGCGCACCTCGTAGTGCAGATGTGGTGCCAGCGACAGACCCGAGTTACCCGACAACGCAATCACGTCGCCACGCTGTACCTTCTGACCGCGGCGCACCAGCGTCGAGAGTAGGTGGCTGTATGATGTGCGGTAGCCGTTGCCGTGGTCGATGACGATGGTCTTACCCATCGTAGAGTTTTTGTCCGACACCTCACGTACGGTGCCGTCGGCTGTGGCGAAGACGCTCGAACCCTCGGCCATAGCGTAGTCCACGCCCTGATGCGAACGCAGTGTGCGGTAGAAGGGGTTCATTATGGTGCCGTAGCCTGCTGTGAGCAGCGTAAGTTGCTTATTCAGTACGGGTTGTATAGAGGGTATGTTGCGGCTCTTGTCGCCCAGGCCGTCGCCCAGCTCCTTGATTTGGCGCCACGAAGCCTCCAGGTCGGCAGCCTTGGCGTTCATCTCCTCGACCTCGGCGTGAAGGTCTGCTACAAGCTGGCGTTTGCTCTTGACGATGTTCTGTTCGTAGAGTGCCAGACGCTCCTCGCTCTGCTCGCTCTCCATATCGTAGGGGTCGGACTCGAACAGCGATCGGAAGACACTCTGGTCGCGGGCGGTGATGTTGTCGAGGATCATCTCCAGCGAGTCGTAGCGCTCGCTCATAGCCTCATATTGCTCACGCAGTTTGTCGGTCGATAGACGCATGCGGTGCTCGGCCGGCGTGTCGAAGAGTAGCGAGAAGCCGAAATAATACAACAACGCCACGCCAGCCAGCGTGAAGAGCTGGACGGCGAGTCGTATCAGACGACGTTTGCGTATGCGCTTGATTCTATGCATTATTCAGCCTCGTAGTTAGCGTCCTGAATCTGCGACATAAGGCTCTTGTAGGCCTCGGCCGACATATTCTGGTCGAAGTAATTAATCGGGTTTACGTGCGAGCGGTTGTAAATCACCTCGTAGTGCAGGTGTGGCGATGTCGATACGCCCGTGTTGCCCATCTCGGCGATGAGCTGTCCGCGAGTGATCGTGTCGCCTGGCTCGACGAGTAGTTTATTGAGGTGGGCGTAGCGGGTCTTATAACCGTAGCCGTGGTCAATAAGTATCTGTGTGCCATAACCATAGCGGGCGCGACTGCGCTCCACGTACTCTACCACACCATCACCCGTAGCGTAGATGGGATCGCCTATGCGACCGGGCATATCCACGCCGCTGTGGAATCGCCACTGACGATACACGGGGTGCACACGGTAACCGAAGGCGCCGATCTTGTTGCGCATCTTCGAGCGGTCGATGGGCCAGATGGCGGGTATAGCCGTAGAAAACTTCTCCTTATCCTCGGTGAGTGCCTGCAACTCGTCCAGCGAGAGGGACTCCTGATAGAGCGAGCGGGCCAGCTGATCCATCTCCTGCCACATGCCCACCATCACGGGAGAGTACTCGTCGCCCCACAGCTCGGCGTACTTTGCCTCGTCGTAGGGGTTGTAGATGCCCTCGATGGCGAGGGTGTCAGATGCAAACAGGGGACGATAGACGTAGTTGTCGCGGTGGCGTATCTGCTCGATCTGACGCTGCGAGGAGCGGATGCGGTTTTGCAGAATCTCGTATTTGAGTTTGAGTTCGCGCTTCTCGTCCGCCAGACGGAACATTTTGGGGGTGTAGAAGAGCGACGAGAATAGCAGGTTGCAGATGGCTACAAGTATGAAACCGATCAGGAGGTTACGCACCAGGCGGTAGGCACGCAGACGGTGGATGAGGCTGCGAACCTCCTCCTGACTCTTCTCTTTAAACGAAAAATGTGCCATACTTGTAACGTGCCTGGGTTGTGGTCGGCTACTACCTAATGCAACAACCTTAAATTATGTTATATTTATATTAAAAAATAACTTTCGTGTGCAAATTTAGCGTAAAATGTGTAAATTTGCAATCTGTATCGAGATAATAACGGATAGAAAAGCAAAAACGATATATATGGAATCAAACAAAATCAGACAAGCATTTCTGGATTTCTTCCAGAGCAAGGCTCACACCATCGTGCCCTCGGCTCCGATGGTGGTAAAGGGCGACCCCACGTTGATGTTCACCAACGCTGGTATGAATCAGTTCAAGGATATATTTTTGGGCAATGCACCCCGCCAGACTCCCCGTGCAGCCGATACGCAGAAGTGTCTGCGTGTATCGGGCAAGCACAACGACCTGGAGGAGGTAGGTCACGATACTTATCACCACACTATGTTCGAGATGCTCGGTAACTGGTCTTTCGGCGATTATTTCAAGAAGGAGGCTATCGAGTGGGCGTGGGAGCTGCTTACGGGCGTTTATGGCCTGGACAAGAGCCGCTTGTATGCTACCGTATTCGAGGGTAGCGACGAGGATGGCGTGCCCTTCGATGCTGAGGCTTACGAGTATTGGAAGCAGTACTTGCCCGAGGATCACATCATCCGCGGTAACAAGCACGACAACTTCTGGGAGATGGGCGAGACAGGCCCTTGCGGTCCTTGTAGCGAGATTCATATCGACCTGCGTGACGAAGAGGAGGTGGCTGCAAAGCCTGGTCGCGAGATGGTCAATATGAGCCACCCGCTGGTTATCGAGATCTGGAACCTTGTCTTTATGCAGTTCAACCGCAAGGCCAATGGCGAGCTGGAGCCGCTGCCCGCAAAGCACGTCGATACGGGTATGGGCTTCGAGCGTCTGTGTATGGCTCTTCAGGGTAAGAAGTCGAACTACGATACCGATGTATTCCAGCCTACAATCGCACGTATTGCCGCTATGGCAGGCAAGGCGTATGGCGAGGATGAGAAGGCAGATGTTGCGATGCGTGTTATCGCCGACCACCTGCGTGCTATTGCGTTCTCAATTGCTGATGGTCAGCTGCCCGCAAATGCTAAGGCTGGTTATGTTATCCGCCGAATCCTGCGCCGTGCCGTACGTTACGGCTATACATATCTGGGCTTTACGGAGCCTACAATCTGCAAGTTGGTTGCAGGCCTGGCCGATCAGATGGGCCACCAGTTCCCCGAGTTGAAGAAGCAGCAGACCTTGATCGAGCGCGTAATCGAAGAGGAGGAGGCATCGTTCTTGCGTACGTTGGCTACGGGTATCAACCTGTTGGATCGTGTGATTGCCAAGGTTGGCAAGGGCGGCAAGATTGCAGGTAAGGATGCATTCGAGCTTTACGATACATTCGGTTTCCCCATCGACCTTACCGAGCTTATCGCTCGTGAGCAGGGCGTGGAGGTTGATCTTGAGGGCTTCGATAAGGAGTTGCAGGCACAGAAGGAGCGTTCGCGCAACGCCGCAGCACAGGATATTGACGACTGGCAGGAGGTGCGTGCAATCGAGCAGAGCGAGTTTGTGGGTTACGATTACCTCTCAACTACGGTACATATCTCACGCTATCGCCGTGTAACGTCGAAGGGTAAGACTACATATCAGCTGGTGTTTGACCGCACACCGTTCTACGGTAACTCGGGCGGTCAGATTGGCGATGTGGGTTATATCGCTTCGGCTAACGAGAAGATTGATATTGTGGCTACCGAGAAGGAGAATGGCTTGATTATCCACGTTACGAACACTCTGCCCGAGAATGTGGAGGCGGAGTTTGAGGCTGTGGTAAATCCCGTGGCACGTCAGGCTGCGGCTAACAACCACACGGCTACCCACCTTTTGGATCAGGCTTTGCGTGCAGTGCTTGGCACACACGTTGAGCAGAAGGGTTCGATGGTTACTCCGCAGGGCTTGCGCTTTGACTTCTCTCACTTCCAGAAGGTGACCGCCGAGGAGATTCGCGCCGTGGAGCGCATGGTTAATCGCCTGATTCGTGAGAACCACCCGCTGGAGGAGAACCGCGAGGCTACGATGGAGGAGGCTAATGCTATGGGCGCTATTGCTTTGTTTGGCGAGAAGTATGGCGACAAGGTTCGCGTGGTGAAGTTTGGCAACTCTGTTGAGTTGTGTGGTGGTACACACACCTCGGCTACGGGTACGCTGGGTATGTTCAAGATCGTGAGCGAGAGCGCTATCTCGGCTGGTGTGCGTCGTATCGAGGCTGTTACATCGGAGCGTGCCGAGGAGTTGCACTATGCCGTGGAGGATCAGATGCGTGGCATCGCCGAGCTGGTGAACAACCCCAAGGTGGAGGTTGCCATCAAGAAGATGCTGGAGTCGAACGAGGCTCTGCAGCGTGAGCTTGATCAGTTGCATAAGGAGCAGGTAGATGCCCTGGTGGAGAAGATTCTCTCGGAGCGCAAGGATGGCGAGGCATTCGTTATCGCTCATCAGGTGCCCTATGGCTCTAATATGATCAAGGATCTGGCCTACGCTTTGCGTGCCAAGGTTGCAAACATCATCCTGGTGCTGGGCGCAGTGAATGATGGTAAGCCTATGCTGGCCGTGATGCTCGGCGACGATGTGGTTGCCAAGGGCGTAGATGCAGGTGCTGTGGTTCGCGAGGCTGCCAAGCTGATGCAGGGCGGCGGTGGCGGTCAGAAGTTCTTCGCTACGGCAGGTGGTAAGAACCCCGACGGCTTGCAGGCAGCAATTGATAAGGCTGTGGAGATTGTTATGTCAAAGATTAACGAATAAAAATATAGAAAGAAAAATGGACAAGAAAGTATTATTGATGATTCTCGATGGTTGGGGAATCGGCAACGGCACCAAGTCAGATGTTATCTCGCAGATGCACCCCGCCTATATCACGGCTATGACCGAGAAGTATCCCCACGCACAGTTGCGTACCGATGGTGAGAACGTAGGTCTGCCCAACGGTCAGATGGGTAACTCGGAGGTGGGTCACCTCAATATCGGTGCTGGTCGCGTGGTATATCAGGATCTGGTGAAGATTAACCGTGCGTGTGCCGATAACTCAATCTATAAGAACGAGGAGATCGTGAAGGCTTTTGAGTATGCCAAGGCTAATGGCGTGAGCGTACATATGATGGGTCTGACGTCTGACGGTGGCGTGCACTCATCTATCGAGCACCTCTACAAGTTGTGCGAGATCGCGGCTCACTACGGCATTGAGAATACCTTCGTACACTGCTTTATGGATGGTCGTGACACCGACCCCAAGAGCGGTAAGGGTTTTATTGCCGATGTGGAGGCTAACATCTCAAAGACGGCTGGTCAGATCGCCTCTATCGTAGGTCGCTACTACGCTATGGACCGCGATAAGCGCTGGGAGCGTGTGAAGGTTGCTTACGACCTGCTGGTAAATGGTGTGGGCGACGCTTCGACCGATATGGTGGAGGCTATGCAGCGCTCATACGACGAGGGTGTAACGGATGAGTTCGTGAAGCCTATCGTTCGCATCAACGAGAATGGCGAGGTTGTGGGTCGCATCAAGCCTAACGACGTTGTTATCTTCTTCAACTACCGTAACGACCGTGCCAAGGAGATCACCATCGTACTTACGCAGGAGGATATGCCCGCCGAGGGTATGCACACCATGCCTTTGTACTACTGCTGTATGACACCGTACGACGCCAAGTTCGAGGGTCTGCACATCTTGTTCGACAAGGAGAATGTTCGCAACACCATCGGTGAGTACGTTTCGTCACTCGGCCTGTCGCAGTTGCGTATTGCCGAGACGGAGAAGTATGCTCACGTGACGTTCTTCCTCAATGGTGGTCGTGAGACCGAGTTCGAGAACGAGTCACGTATCCTGGTTGCTTCGCCCAAGGTTGCAACATACGACCTGCAGCCCGAGATGAGCGCCTACGAGGTTAAGGATAAGCTGGTGGAGGCTCTCAATACGCAGAAGTTCGACTTCATCTGCCTGAACTTTGCGAATGGCGATATGGTAGGCCATACGGGTATCTACGAGGCTATCGAGAAGGCTGTGAAGGCCGTAGATGAGTGCGTGGCTGATGTTGTGGAGACCGCCAAGGCTAACGGTTACGAGGTTGTGATGATTGCCGACCACGGTAATGCTGACAACGCTGTTAATGAGGACGGTACACCCAATACGGCTCACTCGCTGAACCCCGTGCCTATCGTAGTGGTGTCGGATCGCGTGAAGTCGGTTAAGGATGGTATCTTGGCTGATGTTGCTCCCACCGTATTGAAGTTAATGGGTCTGGAGCAGCCCGCCGAGATGACAGGTGAGGCTCTGGTAGAGTTGTAGAATACCTTTATATATTGTAGCGGAGTGGGATGCCTCGCTCCGCTATTTTGTACCTAAAACTAAAACCTAAATGAATATGAAGAGAGTGATTATTTTGGCCTTGCTGTGCCTTGTGTGTGGGGTGGTAATGGCACAACCACGCATGACCTATGCGGAGAAAGTAGTGTATGAGGGTGAGGATGTTACGTTCCGCCAGATTGATGCTCACACGTGGGAGGGTAACGGCCGAATGATGGCTAACGAGACGCTCTACATCGTAGAGGGTGAGGAGCGTGCGTTGCTCATTGATGCCGGCACGAACATCAAGGATCTGGATAAGATTGTGGCGGGCATAACGTCGAAGCCCGTGACGCTGGTGGCTACGCACGTGCATCCCGACCATACGGGTGCATCGGTGAACTACTTCAAGGAGATTTATATCAACGCTGCCGATATGGTCAACGTCAAGGAGATGATGGGCGACTACAAGGGTGAGATTAAGTACCTCACCGATGGTGAGGTGATCGACCTCGGAGGTCGTGAGATTGAGGTTATCTTCACACCTGGCCATACGCCCGGCTCAACAACCTTCATCGACCGTGAGGCTCACTATGGCTTTAGCGGTGATGCCTTTGGTTCGGGTAATCTGTTGCTCACGACCAACTTCACGACCCTTGCGCTGACGTGTCAGCGTATGAGCGAGTATATGCAGAAGTATGGTATTGAGAAGTTATATCCCGGCCACTATATGGGCGTGAATGTGGAGACTGTGAAACGTGTGCAGGATATGTTGCAGATGAGCCGTGATGTTCTCGCGGGCAAGGTCGAGGGCCGCAAGAATGAGCGTGGCATGCTGGGCTTGGACCGTGTGCTGACGATGCACGGCGTGAATATCAACTACGGCGCCGCACAGGTGAAGTAGAATAACGTTGAATATAAATACGTCATTCCACCGAGCCATAGGCGAGGATTGCACCCGTAACGGGGTTATGCAAAATTCAAAATTCAAAATTCAAAATTGGGCTGACGCACGGTAATTATATAACGGCAGTTAGCCTCTGTGTCTTGCCACTCCTAAAACAGACGTTACGCCTGCGTCATCCCCCGACTTGCGAAGCAAGGCGATGGGGATCTTCGGGATAGTGAGCGATGATAGGTTGAGTGGAGGATTACCTTCGCCACCCTGCGGGTGTCGGGTAATGACGTAATAATTATTAGTAAAAGAGGCTGTTCAACAAGAACGTTGGACAGCCTCTTTTGTTTTATCGACGAGCCACGTAGTCGGCTATGTTCTGCTCTATGCAGCCAATTAGTCGGTCGATAGCCTCGACGGGCGACCAGGCGTTGTGGGGCGAGGCAAGCAGACGATAGGGGTCTCGGAGCGAGTAGAGGGGCGACTCGCGCAAGGGCTCCGAGGTGAATACATCGAGTGCTGCGCCACGCAGACGACCTTCGTTGAGCGCATCGGCCAATGCCGCCTCATCCACAATGCCTCCACGTGCTACATTTATAAGTATCGCCGAGGGCTTCATCTCGGCCAACTGCTCGGCGCCGATAAGCGAGCGTGTGCGCTCATTCAGGGGGCAGTGTATCGACACCACATCCGACGTGCGGAGTAACTTCTCCAATGGCAGGGCAGGGTAGGCCTCCTTGCGCTCCACGCCCGAAGTGGAGTAGTAGCTGACCTCGCAACCAAAAGCCGTAGCCAATCGTGCCACCTCGCGACCGATATTACCCATGCCGATGATGCCCCACCTTTTGCCACGCAGCTGAGCCGTGGGACGGTCGAAGTTGAAGATGCGAGGGGACGAAGAGTATGCACCCGACTTAAAGTAGTTGTCGTAGTAGGTCACCTCACGCAGTAGCGCCAGCGCCGACGATAGGGTGGTCTCGGCCACGGCATAGGTCGAGTAACCAACCGCATTGCGAACCTCCACACCGTGCTCGGCGGCGGCGTTCAGGTCGATGTTGTTCATACCCGTGGCAGCCACGCAGATAAGGCGCAGGTGGGGTAGCGAAGCAATGGTGGCGGCATCGAGAACGACCTTGTTGGAGATGATAATCTCTGCATCTTTTGATTTTTCCAAAACCTCCTCTGCCGAGGTGGTCTCATAACCCGTGTAGTCGCCCCAGCGCTTGATCGACGAGAGGTCGCGGCCACATACCGAGTATTCGTCTAAAAATACTATTTTCATATAGTTAGCAAGTTTTTCGTTAAAATTCACCAATCAGCGAGCGCACCACAACCGAGGCGCAGCCAATGCCAAATAGAGCGGGGATATAGGATATAGTACCCGTGTTTGACTTTTTATTTTGCTCTTCGCACAGAATCATTGCTCCCTCGCGTACGGGCTCGGGTGAGAAGACTGCGTGAAAACCCTTGCGGATGCCTATCTTGTGCAGTCGTTTGCGGAGCATATGCGCCAAGGGGCAGTGATGCGTGCGTGAGATGTCGCAAATCTCCATCTTCGTGGGGTCGGTCTTCGCCCCAGCGCCCATCGAACTGACCAGCGGAATACCCCTATCCAACGCCCCCTTGATAAGTGCCAGCTTGGGCGAGAGGGTGTCTATGGCATCGACCACAAAGTCGAAGCGGGCAGAGTCGAGCAGGGCGTCGGTCTCGTCGTCCTTGATAAAGCGGTTGATGACGGTGAGTTCGATCTCGGGATTTATATCTCGCAGTCGCTCGGCCATAAGGTCGGACTTCTCACGTCCGATGGTCGAGTGCAGGGCTATGAGCTGGCGGTTGATGTTGGTCGCAGAGACCGTGTCAGCATCGGCAATGGTCATGCGTCCCACGCCTGCACGGGCAATCATCTCGGCGGCATAGGCACCCACGCCACCAAGTCCTACGACAAGCACGTGGGCGCGCCGCAACTGCTCCAACTTCTCTTCACCCAATAGTAGAGTTGTTCGCTCTAACCAATTATCTGTCATCGTGTTGTAAAAATATTTTATTATAGTTTGCTTCTATTTTCTCTTGTAACTCTTCTATGCTGATTCCGCGCTCGTGGGCTATGCGGTCGTAGATACTCTCAATGGTCGCTGTGCTCTCGTCGGTCTCGGCAAAGAGGTTTTCTATTGGCACACTCTTCATAGCCTCCACAGTGCGGGGCGAACGAAAAGCTGCCTCGCCAAAGGAGAGGTAGTAACCCCTCGCTACGGCTCGCTCGGCCTGCTGTCGGGAACCGATAAAACCGTGAAAAATCACAGCCGCCAGGCTATACTCTCCAAGAATCTTCATCATCGGCTCGAAGGCACGCACGCAGTGCAGAACCACGGGCTTTTGCCACCGCTGGGCAATGCTTAATTGCTCTCGGAACACGCGCTCCTGCACCTTGCGATCCACATCGCAGGCAAAGTCCAGCCCTATCTCGCCGATAAGCGTGGCCGAGCGCATGACCTCCTCGTCGATTGATGCAGCCGAGGCGTGCCACGGATGTATGCCCACGCCCTGCGGCGAGGGGTGCCGTGAGGTGGAATGGTGGGTGTGTATGTCGATGTAAAGGCCCATTTTTATCTTTGTACGATTACAAATTTAGGAAAAAATACGAAATTTTGCGCCTAAAACGAAATAATAGCATTTTTAGTGTCGAAATGTGCAAAAAAAATCGTAACTTCGTGCGCGTTTTTATGTGGTCGGTATGACCCCACCGAAAAGGAACCAAATTTACAGGAGAAAAAGAAATAACAACTCACAAAATTTATTCATTTAATAACAAATCTATGTCGGAAATCATTAAACTACGGAAAGGTCTCGACATCAATCTTCAGGGTAAGGCTACGGAGTCGTTGGTTGAAGCACCAATGGCTGCAACGTATGCCGTTTCGCCTCTGGATTATGAGAACGTGACTCCGAAACTGTTGGTGAAGGTAGGCGACAAGGTGAAGGCAGGTACGCCGCTGTTCTTCGATAAGAACAACACTCGCGTCGTATATACCTCACCCGTCAGCGGTACCGTGTCGGCTGTAAATCGTGGCGAGAAGCGTAAGATTCTCAACGTTACGGTAGAGGCAGACAAGGAGCAGGTGTCAGAGGAGTTTGCAGTTCTCGATCTCAAGAAGGCAAGCCGCGAGGAGGTTATCGAGATGTTGCTCAAGTCGGGTCTGTGGACTATGATCCTACAGCGTCCCTACGGTATTGTTGCAAATCCTGCCGACGAGCCCAAGGCTCTGTTCGTGTCAGCATTTGATTCAGCACCCCTGGCACCCTGCATGAACTTCGCATTGAAGGGCGAGCAGGCTAACCTGCAGAAGGGTCTGGAGGTGTTGTCACTCCTGGCAGCAGGTAATGTTCATCTCTCGGTGCGTGCTAACGCAGCAGGTGAGATGGCCGCGCTTAAGGGCGTGAAAATGCACACCTTCGAGGGTAAGCACCCCGTGGGTAACGTGGGCGTACAGATCCACCACATCGACCCCATCGCCAAGGGTGACATCGTGTGGACCGTGGCTATTCAGGACGTAGCGGCTATCGGTCGCTTGTTCTCTACGGGTAAGGTTGATCTTCATAAGGTCATCGCCCTTACGGGTAGCGAGGTGGAGAAACCTCAGTACTACCGCATCATCAGCGGTGCTCCCGTGGCATCGGTTCTTGAGGGTCAGATCAAGAAGCAGGCCGAGGGTGACTCGGTTCGTATCATCTCTGGTAACGTGCTTACGGGTAAGAAGGTGGAGGCCGATGGCTACATCACCGCTACCGCATCGCAGATAACTGTCATCCCCGAGGGTGACAAGTATGAGATGCTGGGCTGGATTGCTCCCCGTACTCACCGTTTCTCTGTATCACGCTCTTACTTCTCATGGCTCTGCCCCAAGAAGCAGTACAAGTTGGATACCAACCTCAATGGTGGTGTTCGTCCCTTCGTTATGGCGGGCTTGTTCGAGGAGTATCTGCCTATGGATATCTATCCTATGTATCTGTTTAAGGCCATCATCGCTGGTGACATCGATAAGATGGAGAATCTGGGTATCTACGAGATCCTTGAGGAGGATATCGCTCTGTGCGAGTTTGTCGATCCCTCGAAGACCGAGATCCAGCAGTTGGTTCGTGATGGTATTAATTTAATGATTAAGGAGTGTTAAGCTATGGGACTGAGAAAAATCGTTGATAATGTAAAGCCTACCTTCTCTGAGGGTGGCAAGTTTGGTTTCCTTGCATCGTTGTTCGATGCTATCGAGACATTCCTTTTTGTTCCCAACACCACTACCAAGAAGGGTGCGCACGTTCGTGACTGTAACGATATGAAGCGTACGATGTTCTTCGTAGTGCTGGCTCTGATCCCCGCCTTCCTGTTCGGTTGCTACAACACCGGTTCGCAGGTAGGTCTTGAGGGTTTTGCAGCCTTGATGTATGGTCTGGTTCGCGTACTTCCTATGCTTGCCGTATCGTATGTCGTAGGTTTGGGTATTGAGGTTATCTATGCACAGATCCGTAAGGAGGAGGTTGCCGAGGGTTACTTCGTAACAGGTTTCCTTATCCCTATGATTATGCCCGTGAGCACCCCCTTGTGGATGGTTGCCCTGGGTGTAGCGTTCGCCGTAATCTTCGGTAAGGAGGTATTCGGTGGTACGGGTATGAATATCTTCAACCCCGCACTCGTAGCGCGTGCATTTGTATTCTTCGCCTTTACTCCCCAGATGTCGGGTGAGAAGGTTTGGTACTCTGATTGGACTATGATGGGCGCTCAGGTTGATGGCGTGTCAGGTGCAACGGCTCTGGAGCAGTTGGCAACCACAGGTCAGATGCAGTGGAGCGTGATGGATGCCTTCCTGGGCTTCATCCCTGGCTCATTTGGTGAGACCTCTACACTCTGCATCCTTTTGGGTGGTGCGCTGTTGCTCTACACTGGTATCGCTTCATGGCGTACCATGCTCAGCGTATTTGTAGGTGGTCTGGCTATGGGTTATCTGTTCCAGGCAGTAGGCCTTACCGACTATCCCGCATACTACCATCTGTTGGTGGGTGGTTTCGCGTTCGGTGCTGTATTTATGGCTACCGACCCCGTTACCTCGGCTCAGACCAATGTGGGTAAGTATATCGTAGGCTTTATGACCGGTGCGCTGGCAGTGTTGGTTCGCGTTGTGAACCCCGCATACCCCGAGGGTATGATGTTGGCAATTCTGTTCATGAACGCACTTGCTCCTACGGTTGATTACTTCGTAGTGGAGGCTAACATCAATCGTCGTAAGAATCGTATTAAGACTGTAAAATAACGAGAGAGTATGGCAAAATTTAATGTAAATAGTAACGCATATATCATCATCTACTCAGTAGTGATGGTGGTAGTTGTAGCGGTTCTGTTGGCTGTGACTTCGCTCTCGTTGCAGAGTCGTCAGAACGAGAATATGCTCAACGAGAAGCGTCAGCAGATCGTGAAGGCTCTGGGTGAGAATCCCGAGACTGCATCGTATGCCGACGTAGTTGCCGAGGCAGTGATGCTCGACAAGAGCGGCAATGCTATCAGCGGCAAGTCTGAGGCTGATATTTTTGAGGCTTTGAACGACCTTACAGCGTCATTCGAGGCTGGTGAGTTCCCCATCTTCAAGGCTGCGAATGGTAGCGTGGTTATTCCCGTCTATGGTGCAGGTCTGTGGGGTCCCGTGTGGGGCTACATCGCACTTGAGGCAGATATGAACACCGTGAAGGGTATCGTTATGGACCACTCGGGTGAGACTCCTGGTCTGGGTGCCGAGATCACCACCGACAAGGTGCAGTCATCGTTCGTAGGCAAGACCATCTTCGAGGGTAACGAACTTGTATCGGTTACGATGCGCAAGGGTGGTGCTACCAACAACCACGAGGTAGATGCTATCTCGGGTGGTACGAAGACCTGTGACGGTGTGAATGAGATGATCAAGTCTGGCTTGACCGATTATCTTCCCTATTTGAATGCTAATAAGTCTAACAAATAAAATCAAGCGGAAACTATGAATATGAAAAACTTAACCGGCCCGCTGAGTGCAAATAACCCTGTAATCGTGCAGATTTTGGGTATTTGTTCGGCTTTGGCGGTGACCGTAAAGATGGAGCCCGCTTTTGTTATGGGCTTATCGGTTATCGTGGTTACAGCGTTCGCCAATTTAGTGATGTCGCTTTTGCGTAATGGTATCCCCTCACGCATCCGTATCATCGTTCAGTTGGTCGTTATCGCTGCACTTGTAATCTTGGTCGATCAGTTCCTCAAGGCATTTGTTTACGATGTGTCGAAGCAGTTGTCAGTATATGTGGGTCTGATTATCACAAACTGTATCATCATGGGTCGTGTGGAGGCTTACGCTTTGGGTAACAAGCCTTTGGATTCATTCCTCGATGGTATCGGCAACGGTTTGGGTTATGCTGCTATCCTTTTGATCGTGGCATTCTTCCGTGAGTTGTTTGGTTCGGGCACTTTGTTCGGTGTTCAGATCATTCCTCAGAGCTGGTACATCGCCGAGGGTGGTTTCTACTCTAACGTAGGTATTATGCTCTTCCCGCCTATGGCTCTTATTATTGTAGGTGCGATCATTTGGATTCACCGTTCGTTTAACAAGGATTTGCAGGAAAAATAGGAGGTAGAATATGGAAACATTGAATCTTTTTATACGTTCGATTTTTATCGACAATATGGTATTCGCCTTCTTCTTCGGTATGTGTTCTTACATTGCCGTGTCGAAGAGCGTAAAGACTGCTATGGGTTTGGGTGCTGCCGTTGTATTCGTTATGACGATGACCGTACCCTTGAACTACCTTCTGAACGAGTATGTGTTGGCTCCTAATGCTTTGGTCGAGGGCGTTGATTTGAGCTTTTTGACTTTCATCGTCTTCATCGCCGTGATTGCATCGTTTGTGCAGTTGGTGGAGATGGTTGTCGAGAAATTCTCACCCTCGCTCTATAACCAGCTCGGTATCTTCCTTCCTCTGATCGCTGTGAACTGTGCCATCATGGGTGGTTCTCTGTTCATGCAGCAGAAGGTTGTATCGGGCGAGATCTCAGGCTTCGTTGATAGCGTTGTTTATGGCTTGGGTTCTGGTATTGGCTGGTGGTTGGCAATCGTTATGATGGCCGCTATCCGCGAGCGTTTGCAGTACTCTCACATCCCTGCTGGCTTGAAGGGTCCCGGTATCGCATTTATCATCACCGGTTTGATGGGTATTGCGTTCATGATCTTCTCAGGTATTAAGTTGTAACCTTTAATAAGAGATAAGAAATGGATATTTTAACAATTGTAGTTGCGATAGTTGCCTTTCTTGTGGTGACACTCTTGCTGGTGGCGCTGCTTCTCTTTGCGAAGGCTAAACTGACATCATCAGGTGATGTCACTATCGACATTAACGACGGTAACAAGGTCCTGACCGTTTCGGCAGGCTCTACGCTGCTCAATACACTCACCTCG
>JAFUOK010000046.1 GCA_017481925.1 Alistipes sp. | reverse complement strand
CAGAGGAAACGGCAGAAGGGACGACCCGTAAATACCGAAATAATAAGCAACAGAATACCGAACGCCAACAACTCCACGTTACCACCCAGACGGAAGATACCGATAAAGGGGTCGAACTCGCACACCAGGAAGCGGCTGTGCGTTATGGCGTAGAGAATGGTGAGTATGAGGTAGAGCCACGGCAACAGACCAAGCACCATCGCTACGGGCTTGCTGATGCGGCCATTCTTTACGTTCACCAACTCCTGCAAGGCTCCCATAGGGCATACTCCGGCGCAGAATACACGCCCGAAGAAGAATGCGAACACCACGGGCAGAAGGAAGAATGCCAATACGTTCCACGGCATGTTGTACGTTCCATCGACCAATGCCAACGCAACGTTCTGTATCGTTCCGACGCTGCATACACAACCCTCACGGAAGAAACCGAAGTACAACACCGACACAATGCTGATCCAGAGCATCGGCTTGCGCTTCTTCATTACGGCCCACGTAGCCGCTACGAGTAGCGCTACAAGCATCGTGACATCGAGAATATCCCACACAATCTCGTTGGGTACGGCGTACTCGTGGTCGGGGTATTGGTAGCCTGACTCGAAATCGGGCTTCGGGAATCGGTTCTGGGCCTGCACCGCAGCGGCAGCCGCAAGGCTCATAATAGTTGAAAACAATCTCTTCATAGCCCTTACTCTTTCAGTTTATAAGCCGTGGCGAAGTCCACTCGCTGGATGGCGTCCGAGACGCACACCTGAGCGATCTTACACTCGTTGCAATTAACACATATATCCTGCTTGATCTGCAGATACAACGATCCGTTACCGAACGATGTACAACCCTTTACGCACTTACCGCAACCGTTGCACAGATCCTCGTCGATGGTGTACTCGAAGTATGGATCCTCGACGAACTTGCGGGTGATTGCACCCGTGGGGCACATCATATTCTCGGCGGCGGTATTCAGATCCTTCACATTTGAGATATAGTAGCCTCCGCACAGGTCGCAGTAGCCACATACACGGTTGGCGTGGATACACTTCACGGCCGATACGGGCAGTACGCAGTGCGTCTCACAACGGCCACACTGTGTGCACTTCGCAGGGTCAATCTGCCAAAATACGTCACCCTTCTTGCCCTTGGTCTTCAGACCCAGAGCCGTACCTGCAGCCAATACGCTACCTCCGGCGATGGCCGTGCCGCACAGACGCAAAAACTCACGTCGCTTAAGTGGGCTGGTAATCTTCTTCTCCTCTTTCATCGCTTCTTCAGGTTAGATTGTAATACCGCGGCGCAGAGGGCACTCCACCTCGCAGTCGCCACAGGCAGTCTGCTGTGCGAATTTCTCTTCATACTGGAAAACCGACACCGTGTTGGCTCCCGCCACAATCAGACGATTGCCCTCGGTGCGCACCTCGCGTGCCTCGTGACCTACGCCAAGTGCGTGCTCGTCGAGCAGTATGGCGTGGAACTTACCGTCGCGGCCATAGCAGCTGATGCGAGGAACTCCCTTCTCCGAGGTGAGAATGTCGCCCGTAGTGGTTGTGGTGAGGTGTACGGGGTTGCAGCAGCCGCTGAACATACCCGCAGCACCGCCAGCCTTACCGAATGAAGAGACAAACTTACCCTGCTGGTCGTAGCACTCGACGGTGTGACGGCCCGGGTTAGAGCAATACACCATACCATCAATCGAAGTGATGCCGAACGAGTAACTCGGCACGATGAAACCCTCGGGGCTATTGATGAAGCGACGGAAGGCACCCTCGCGATTGTATTGGCAGATATTCTTGTTGCTCGCATCGGTCACGAATACCTCCTCGCCGGCAACGGCCAGTGAGCAGTAGTCTGACTCGGGGCTGCAAGCCTCCCATGAGCGGATGGCCTCACCTGCAAGGGTATATACGCCAATCTCGGCGGGGTGCAACACATACAACTCATCGCCGTGGCGAACAATGTCACGGATGTAGTCATTGGTCGAAAAACGGCCTTGCTCTGCGCCCTCACGGTTGAGGATGCGTACGGTAGTCTCCGTAGCGGCATAGATACGCTCGTCGGCCACCTCGAAAGCTGTCATCGGCTCATCCAACTTAAAGGCGAACACCTTGCGGTAGGGCGAAGTGGGAGCCTCTGCGCGGCTCACTGTCTTCTGCCCCTTCTGATCGCCATAGAACAACTCCTCGGGCTTGGCCAGCATCTTGTAGAGATGGTTGCCCGCTACTCCCATAATGGATAATCCCGCCACGGTAGAACCTCCGACACGGAAGAAATCCTTGCGTGATAGTTTCTTGTTCTCTCCCATAATTATTTAATTTTTAAGCATACAACATTGTGAGCGTCGCGAACGATCAGTCGTCCGTCGGCATAGGCCATCGGGCCCCAAGCATCGGCACCCTCCATGATGCGCTGTGAGCGCACAAGGGTCATAGAGTTTGCGCCGATCTGATATTGGTACAACTCGCCATCATCCTTGAAGATGAAGAGGTTGCCATCGATTACGATATAAGGACCAAGGCCAAAGCGCTCGTCAGCACCCGAACTCCATACGGGAGTGTGCAGGTTCGAAGGCGAGTAGTAAGCCAGCTTACCACGGATACTGCCGCCATCCTTCGGTGCTATGGTAATGATCATTCCATTGTAGAGAATGGGAGTCTGCTGCTCGCACGAGAGACCCTTGTCAGCCTTATACTGATCCAGCACCGTTGCTGTCCAGCCACCCGAGTTGGTCACCTGCAGGAGTGCGCCACCCGTACCATAACCCGCAACCATCAGCACCTTGTCCGATGACAGACGCACGGGCGAGGGGGCAACAACCGAGGGTTGCCACTTATTGGTGTGCCAAAGCATTGTGCCCTGATCGGCACCCTCAGCCGAGACACCACATACACCTCCTACGCCAACATATACGTATGTGCGCTTGCCACCAAGTGTCATAGGCATAACAGACGAGTGCGACATTGTTAGTCCAAGCGTGTTGGGTGTCTGCCACTTGATCTCTCCCGTGAGGCAATCTACGCCAATCATCAGCACCTCCTCGCCTGCGGGGGCAAGCACCACGGTGCCATTATCTACTACGGGGCACTGACCTGTGTACCAGAAGGGTACCTCCGATGAGAATTGCTTCTGCATATCCATCGCCCAGATCATATCGCCCGTTACGGGGTCGCAGCACATCACGTGACCCTGCGGACCTACCGTAATAACATAACCATCGCCCACAACGGGAATCGTGCGTGAAAAACCGTGGTTACGCTTCATCGGTACTCGATACCAGCGACGCCAGAGCTCCTTGCCCGTCTCGAGCGAGAAGCAGCGCAGAGCGTCGGAGTTCAGTTGCTCGTTGTAGTCGAGTACATACACTCGGCCGTCATAGATTACGGGTGCGGCATGACCCTCGCCCGTCTCGAAGCGCCACTCCTCCTTAAACTCGCCCTCGATGAAGGAGGGGTTGTCGGTAGAAAGAATGTTGGTGCGATCCTCGCCTCGGAAACCTATCCAGCGGCCCTTCAAATCGGTCGTGAACTCCTCCTCGTAGCGCATGAAATACTCGCCGATAACCACATCGTCGGCTTTGCGCTCCAAGCCCTCGGGACGATTGTCCGCACCCGGCAGGTGCAGAGCAAAATCCAAAGAGGGAGTACGCAGATGCCACGCAACGATAAGCAGCACATAAACCAATGCTGTCGCTGCGGCAACGTAGATTAATTTCTTCTCTTTCACGATACTATATTTTTTAATTTCTTCAATGCAATAAGTGTAAATACCATGTTGTACATCTTCTCCGAGTACCACAATCGGGCGAAGTACAAGCCGATAGGCTCCTCGCGGTATAACTGCTCGGCCTGCCACATCTCATACAGGAAGTCGAAGCCTCGCTCTATGGCCTCCATCTGTGGTTTCTCGGCTGATGCCAGGGCGCTCAACGCTCGAGAGGTGAGCGTAACCTTTGATCGAACACCGCGGGCTCCACCCCAGCCTCCATCCTCGTTCTGAGCCGAGAGCAGGTACTTCATACCTCGCTCTATGAGCTGACGTGCCGCCTTGTTTGACGAGTGGCAGAGGTACTCCACGGCTGTGGCGGTGCCATATACGGGCGAAAGCTCATCCTTGGCATCCTGATCGCCAAACCACAGAGGTATCCACGAGCCATCCTCGGCCTGATTCTTTCCCATCCAGCCGATAAGGCGGTCGATGCTGCGACGGCAACGCTTCTGCAACTCCTTGGGCATACTATCCATCCACGACTCCATAGCCAGCAGCGCGTGTGCCGAGATGTCGGCACTACTGCGGTCGAAGGGTAGTTTACCCCAGCCCTTGCAGAATGTGGGCATGCCTCCATCGTTGTTTTGCAGCGACATAAGCCACTCCACGCCACCACGCACCTCGTCGCAATACTCGCCACGAAGGAGCGTATGCAGAGCCACAAGTGCTGCCGACGTGTCGTCACCATCGGGTGCTGCGCCAGGCAGATCGCTCCAGCCCCAGCCTCCAGCGGGTGCCCCCGTG
>JAFUOK010000045.1 GCA_017481925.1 Alistipes sp. | reverse complement strand
GTTGCTTGCAACAATCTGATAAGCACCTGCGATGATACCTGCAAAGATTCCCATTGCTACAATGAATCCCAATGACTGTGAATATGTGAATCCCTCCTCGGCGTAGAGCGCCGCACGACGACGCGTAAAGTAGAAGAGCAGATAGATCGTAACGACAAAGTTTGCAAGGCTTGCAATGAATGCTATCGAGGGTACCAACATGCCCACGAGTGAGAATACCACTCCTGCTACACCTACGATGGCTCCGCCTCGCGAAGCATCGCTCCAAAAACTGTTCTGTGCCATATCTGTGTCTGTTTTATTTGGTTTTGTAAGCACAACGGTATTTGCCGTTGGCGAGTTTTGTCATCTTGCCCTTCAGCAGGTTACGGCGCAGGGGTGAGAGACGGTCGGTGAAGACCTTACCCTCCAAGTGGTCGTACTCGTGCTGGATAACACGTGCGGGCAGACCGTCAATAAGCTCATCGTGCTCCTCGAAGTTCTCGTCCAGCCAACGCATCTTGATGGCTACGGGACGACGTACATCCTCGTGCAGACCAGGCAGTGACAAACATCCCTCATTGAAGAGGTCGGTCTCCTCGGAGCGCTCATAGATCTGGGCGTTAATGAATACTCGGCGGTAATCCTCCAGCTCGGGATTCTCGTCGGCCCAGGGGGTACAATCAACGATGAACAGACGTATGTTCTTGCCAATCTGCGGTGCCGCAAGACCTACACCTGAAGCCTCGTCCAGGGTGAGGAACATATCGTCGATGAGTTTCTTCAACTCGGGGTAGTCGGGTGTAATATCTGCCGACGTATTGCGTAGGGTTTGATTCCCGTAAATTACAATAGGATATATCATATCTCTTTTTTTCTATCTTGGCATTAGGTTTGACTCCATAAATGATTGCAGTATGATCGTGGCAGATATGCGATCCACCAGCGCCTTGTCTCGGCGAGCCATCTTGCCTATACCACTCTCCAAAATTGTGCGGTGAGCCATCACCGAGGTGAACCGCTCATCGTATAACACCACCTGTTTATCAGGGTAGGCGTGGCGCAGACGCCCAGCCAGAGGCTCGATGTAACGCATAGTCTCCGACGGCTGACCATTCATCTGCGATGGCTTGCCCAGAACTATTATATCAACGTCGTTTTTGGCGAAATAGTCTGCGAGATATTTTTCCAACTGCTTGGTCTCAACCGTCTCCAGCGCATTTGCAATAATACGCAACGGATCCGTGACGGCCAAACCTGTGCGACGTGTGCCGTAGTCTATGGCAAGAATTCTACCCATTGACCTTATGCCTGAATCTTCTGGAATAGCTTACGGAACGATACCTCCTCATCGACCATTGCACGCAGTGCCTCAATCTTGATGCGCTCCTGTGCCATAGTGTCGCGGTGGCGAACCGTTACGGTGCCATCCTCCAGTGTCTGGTGATCTACGGTTACGCAGAACGGAGTACCGATAGCATCCTGACGGCGGTAACGCTTGCCGATAGAGTCCTTCTCGTCGTAAGCTACAACGTAGTCATACTTCAAATCGTCGATAATCTGACGTGCCACATCGGGCAGACCATCCTTCTTAACCAAAGGCATAACGGCCACCTTCGTGGGAGCCAAAGCTGCGGGGATGCGAAGTACTACGCGCTCCTCGCCACCCTCTAATTTCTCCTCGGTGTACGCCGCCGACATAATCTGCAGGAACATACGATCCACACCGATTGAGGTCTCCACAACGTAGGGGACATAGCTCTCGCCACGCTCGGCGTCGAAGTACTGGATCTTCTTGCCTGAGTACTCCTGGTGACGACCAAGGTCGAAGTCGGTACGTGAGTGGATACCCTCCACCTCCTTGAAGCCGAAGGGGAAGTTGTACTCTACGTCGGTTGCGGCGTTGGCATAGTGAGCCAACTTGTCGTGGTCGTGGAAACGGTAGTTCTCGTCACCAAAGCCCAAAGCGCGGTGCCAAGCCATACGGGTGTTCTTCCACTTGTTCCACCACTCCATCTCGGTGCCGGGCTGTACGAAGAACTGCATCTCCATCTGCTCGAACTCGCGCATACGGAAGATGAACTGACGCGCTACGATCTCGTTACGGAATGCCTTACCGATCTGTGCAATACCGAAAGGAAGCTTCATACGACCTGTCTTCTGTACATTCAGGTAGTTCACGAAGATACCCTGTGCAGTCTCGGGACGCAGGTAGATGGTGTTGGCGCCATCGGCTGTAGAACCCATCTGCGTAGAGAACATCAGGTTGAACTGACGTACATCGGTCCAGTTGCGAGTACCCGAGATGGGGCATACTATCTCGCAGTCGAGGATAATCTGCTTCAACTCTGCAAGGTCGTTGTTGTTCAGTGCATCGGCAAAACGCTTGTGTACGGCGTCACGCTTTGCGGCGATGTCAGCCACGCGGGGTGAAGTAGCACGATACTGTGCCTCATCGAAAGCCTCGCCAAAGCGCTTGCGAGCCTTATCTACCTCCTTCTGGATCTTCTCGTCCTGCTTTGCCATCCAATCCTCAATGAGAACATCGGCGCGGTAACGCTTCTTCGAATCCTTATTATCGATTAGGGGGTCGTTGAATGCGGCTACGTGGCCTGATGCCTCCCAAGTGCGGGGATGCATAAAGATTGCAGCATCGATACCTACGATATTCTCGTTGAGCTTAACCATCGAATCCCACCAATAACGCTTGATGTTGTTCTTGAGCTCAACACCATTCTGGCCATAATCATAAACGGCACCCAGACCGTCATATATCTCGCTTGAAGGGAAGATAAAACCATACTCCTTGCAGTGAGCGACCAACTTCTTAAACAACTCCTCCTGTGTCATATTTTTCAAATTTTATGTGTTTTCTTATTCTATCCCACAAATATACGCATTTTCTGCGAAAAGCACTCTTTTTTGCCCATTTTATCGTAGATAAAAAAACGTTGAGGCCTCAATCCCCAACGTTTTTTACATCATACCCTCACGTCGCAATGAAAAATGACCCTCCGACGAGATGATTATATGGTCAAGTAGCTGAATGTCGAACAGTGCTGCAGCCTCCTTGATTTTGCGGGTTAATACCTTGTCGGCATCGCTCGGCGAGGCGGCACCTGAAGGGTGGTTGTGCACCAGAATAATCTGCGTGGAGAGCAACTCCAATGCCCGTTTTACGATCAGTCGATGATCCACCACCGTAGCCTGCACTCCTCCCTGGCTTACGCGCTGACGCTCGATGATGCGGTTCGATGAGGTGAGGTACAGCGCCCAGCACTCCTCGTGGCTCATCCCGTCAAATATCGGACGCATAAGTTGTGCGACGTCGCCATCGCTTGTAATGCACTCCACGTCACGTGCTGTGGCACGTGCCACTCTTCGACCAAACTCTGCTGCAACAGTCAGACGTTCGGCACGTCGCAGACCCAAACCCTCGGTCATCCTGAGGCGACTTAACTCCGTGTGGGCAACCTCTGCTATTGAACCGCACGCAGCAATCAGCTGGCGGGCTACGCTCTGCGGGTCGCGGTTATCGCCCTCCGCCTCTATGAGCAGTGCCAGCAACTCCTCGTCGGTGAGCGCCGAAGCGCCACGCGAACGCAGTCTATCGTGCAAATTCTTCATCGTTTGTTACTCCTCTGTCGTGGGGGTTATAGTTGTGCTATCGGCTTCTGCCGTTGTCTTCTTGGCGGTGCTGCGACGACGTCGCGAGCGAGGCTTTCTTGCCTTCGCAACCTCCTCTGCATTTGCCTCATTCTCTGCCTTTGGGCTCTCCTCGGTAGTGGTTGTAGGCTCTGCCGCAACCGCATCTTCTGCCACCTCTGCAGCGGGTTTTGCCTCTCTCTCCGCCTTTGGCTTTCTTGTGCGAGGTGTGCGCTTAGGCTTATTCTCCTGTGGCTTTGCCTCTTTTTCTTGCGGTTGCGCCTCGTTCTCCAGTGACTTCTCCTCTTCCTTTTCCGCTATGGGTTCGCTCTCCTGCTTGGGTGCAGAGTTGCTTGGCTTCTGCTTTGCAGGCCGCTGAGGCTTGGATTCGCTCTTTGATGAGTGCCCCTCAATGTTGTCCAACTTGTCCATCAGCTTGTTGCAGTCGGCATCGTTGATGCCTTGCGATACAGAGAATGCTGCACGCTGCTCGGCCTCCTTCTTTGACTCGCCGGCGCCATAACCAACCTCGATGCCGTCGATAAGCACCTTCGAGTAGAAGAAGGGGTGTGATGCCGAGTAGGTCTTGTCGTGCGCCGTGGCAAAGTGGATGGAGTGATGATTCTTCTGGCACCACTCAATCAGACGACTCTTAAAATCAGTCTCGGACTCAACCAGTGTGTCTGGCTTCAGGTACTCGGCAAAGATCTTATTTATGAGCAGGCGATTGACAAAGTCGTAGCCCTGATCCAGATATATAGCACCCATCATCGCTTCGAAAGCGTCGCCATAGATATGTTTCTGCGATGAGTTATTGGTCGAGTGCGTTATCACGTGATCATCCAGACCGAGTCGTTTTGCTACGGCGTTGAGCGATTGGCGAGATACCATCTTCGAGCGCATCTGCGTAAGAAAACCTTCGTTCTTGTCGGGGTGTTCGATAAAGAGGTAATCCGACGTTACGGTCTCAATCACAGCATCGCCCAGGAACTCCAGACGCTCATTGTTGATGTGCTGGCCATTGTCGAGCGTCACGGATGCCGACTTGTGGATAAGTGCCAATTTATATAATTCGATATTGTGCGGAATGAATCCGAACATATCGTCGATGGCGCGGTAAAACATCTTGTCCTTGCCGAAGTTGCGACGCACGGGACGAAGAATGAAATCTATCAATGTAGTAAGTTTTTACAGGTTATAATAACATAATGGCTGTCACACATCAAGTCCGACAGCCTCATTTGGGAGTAATCCGCTTTTGGCGGATCAATTACAGTTTACGGAATATAATCGACGAGTTATGACCGCCAAAACCGAATGTGTTGCTCAATGCGCAACGTACCTCGCGACGCTGGGCCTTGCCAAGCGTGAGGTTGAGGTTGGGGTCAATCTCCGGATCGACGTTCTCCACATTGATAGTGGGGGGTATCACGCCACGCGAGATGGCCATCACACAGGCTAATGCCTCTATGGCAGCCGTGCCGCCCAGCAGGTGACCCGTCATCGATTTGGTCGAAGATATATTCATCTTGTAGGCGTGCTCACCAAAGAGTGACTGTATAGCCTTGATCTCGGCTACATCGCCCAAATTTGTTGAGGTGCCGTGAGCGTTGATATAATCAACATCCTCTACCTGCAACTCCGCATCACGCAGAGCCTCGCGCATCGCCATCATAGCCCCTTTGCCCTCGGGATGAGGAGCTGTCATATGATACGCATCGGCTGACATACCACCGCCGACAACCTCGCAATAGATCTTTGCACCACGCTTCTTGGCGTGCTCCAACTCCTCAAAAATCAGCGCACCGCCACCCTCGCCAATGACAAAACCATCGCGGTCCTTGTCAAACGGACGTGAAGCGTGCTTGGGGTCGTCGTTGCGTGTCGATAGAGCCTGCATACCGCAGAAACTACCTACGCCAGGATCGTTAATCGAAGCCTCCGATCCGCCCGTAACGATCATGTCGGCCTTGCCCCAGCGGATGAGGTTCAGCGCATCGATCATAGCGTGATTGGACGAAGCACAGGCCGAAACGGTCGAGTAGTTCGGACCCATAAAGCCGTATTTGATAGAGATAAAGCCAGCGGCCAGATCGACCACCATACGGGGTACAAAAAATGGACTAAACCGAGGGGTATAGTTCCCCTCGATATAGCCCTTACTCTCTTCGTAGAACGTTGTTGTTCCACCCGTACCAGAACCCCACACGACACCTACTCGCTCTTTGTCGATCAGGTCGTTATCAACCACGCCGGCATCTCTCAAAGCCTCATCAGCCGAGATCATTGCCCACTGTGCAAAGCGGTCGTATTTACGCACCTCCTTGCGGTCGAAGTAGCGGCTCCAGTCGTAATCTTTTACTTCGCACGCCATACGCGAACGGAACTTGGTGGCGTCAAAAAGAGTGATTTCGGTAGCGGCACTAACGCCATTTTCAAGGTTAGTGAAATACTCCTCGATGGAGTGACCCAGCGGGTTGATTGTTCCGATACCCGTAACTACTACTCTTCTGCCAGCCATAATTGTCGTGTATGCTGCGAAATTATATGATTATTTGATTATTTTGTGTGTGCCTCAACGTACTCGATAGCAGCACCAACGGTTGTGATCTTCTCAGCATCCTCGTCGGGAATCTGGATATCGAACGCCTTCTCGAACTCCATAATGAGCTCAACTGAATCCAAAGAATCTGCACCGAGGTGAGCGGTGAAACTTGCTTCGGGTACAACCTCCTCAGCCTTAACGCCCAACTTGTCTACGATGATCTCGACAACCTTTGACTGAACTTCTGACATAACTTTAATTTTTAAGTTTAACAATTATATTATCGATTGGTTTCAATCTTTTCAAAACTTTTCTGCGCAAATGTAACACTTTTTTTATTAATTTTGGCAAGTGAAATGAAATATTTTATTTCACAACTCAAATGAACTATGTTTAATACCTTATAAACCAAAAACTTATGAATCTATTATTAATCTCAAACTCTACTAACGCCGGAGAGCAATATCTACAATATCCCATTCAGAATATAGCCTCTTTTCTGCAGGGTGTGACGGAAGTAGTATTTGTGCCCTATGCAGCCGTGACATTCTCGTATGCTGCCTATGAGGCAAAGGTGCAGGCCCGCTTCAACGAAATCGGCATCAAAGTTCGCTCTGTACATCGCGCCAAGGATCCTCGCCGTATGATTCGCGAGGCGCAGGCTATCTGCGTGGGTGGCGGTAATACGTTTGCCCTTGCGAAGAAGATGCAGGAGCAGGGTTTGATGAAGGCTATCTTGAAGAAAATCAAGGAAGGTACGCCTTATGTTGGCTGGTCGGCAGGTAGCAACGTCTCTTGTCCCACGATCTGCACAACCAACGATATGCCCATCGTGCAGCCCGAGTCATTCAAGGCTATCGGCGCAGTCAAGTTCCAGATCAATCCCCACTACCTGGATGCCAATCCCGAGGGCCACGCTGGTGAGACCCGTGAGCAGCGTATCGAGGAGTATATCGAGGCTAATCCCCGCCGTTGGGTAGTCGGTCTGCGTGAGGGTTGTATGTTGCATCTGCACGATGGTAAGATGGAGCTTATCGGTCCTCGCCCGATGCGTATTTTCAAGAAGGGCGTTGAGACCTTTGAGGTGAAGGCCGGCGACGATTTGTCATTCCTTTTGTAAATATCGTAAAAGAGTAATCTGCCTGCGGGCGGGTTGCTCTTCGTTTTTATGGTTAATACTATCCAAATAGGTCATCACGGCGAGGATATTGCCGTGGAGTATCTGCGTGGTGCAGGGTATATGATAGCGGCTCGTAATTGGCGTTCGGGTCGTTATGAAATAGATATTGTCGCCGAGCGAGCGGGCATAACTCACCTCATAGAGGTGAAGACTCGCCGTGCAGGCTCACTCTCTACGCCCGAATCCACTATTACCCGTACGAAGGTCCTTGCTATGCGACGTGCCGCTGCTGCCTATCTTGCGCAGTGTCGTGTGCGTGGCGAGGTGGAGTTTGATCTGCTGGCTGTGGATATGTTTCCCGATGGCAGTTATGATGTCCGTTTTATCCAAAATGTGGCCGAAATAGGATGGTGATTTGTCTTAATGGAATAAAAAGGCTAACTTTGTGGTCAAATAGCAATCGAAATGTTTCTTTATAATATATGTATCGCTCTTTATGCTCGTCTGGTAGCACTGGTCGCTCCGTGGAACGTAAAGGCTAAGCAATTTACCGAGGGACGCAAGAATATCTTTGAGCGTATGGCCCAGGCGATTGCGAAGGATGATCGTGTAGTGTGGATGCACGTTGCTTCACTCGGCGAGTTCGAGCAGGGACGTCCCATCCTTGAGGAGATTCGTCAGGCGCACCCCGAAAAGAAGATTTTATTGACCTTCTTCTCTCCGTCGGGTTATGAGATTCGCAAGAATTATGCGGGTGCTGACTATATCTTCTATCTGCCCGTTGATACTCCGTCGAACGTAAAGCGTTTTCTCGATATTGCCCACCCCGAGCTGGCTATCTTTGTGAAGTATGAGTTCTGGATCAACTACCTCACCGAGCTTAAGCGTCGAGGTGTGCGTTCTTATCTCGTGTCGGCGATCTTCCGTCGTGACTCGGTCTTCTTTCGTAGTTACGGTTCTATGTGGCGCGAGGCGCTGGATGCCTTCGATCAGATGTTTGTGCAGAGTGAGGAGTCGCGCGAGTTGCTCAATGGTATTGGCTTTGATAATGTGATAGTTGCTGGTGATACGCGCTTCGATCGTGTAGCTGCTATTGCCAAGGCTGCCAAGCCCGTGGAGATTGTCTCTGCATTCAAGGGCGAGAACCGTCTGTTTGTGGCGGGTTCTACGTGGGGACCCGATGAGGATATCCTTTCGCCGCTGATAAACGATAATCCCGAGGTGCGTTTCGTGATTGCTCCTCACGAGATGGATGAGGCGCGCATAAATAAGATTCTTACGACGGTGCGAGGTGGTGCCAAACGATATACACAGTGTGATGCGCAGACAGATTTTTCAGCTACGCAGGTGCTGGTGCTGGATACTATCGGTATTCTATCGTCGGTGTATGGTTATGCTTCGTGGTCGTATATCGGAGGTGGCTTTGGCGTAGGAATTCACAATACGCTGGAGGCTGCTACATTTGGTCTGCCCATAGCCTTTGGTCCCAAGTACGAAAAATTCAAGGAGGCTCGCGATATGGTCGCTTTGGGTGCTGCTACAAAGGTGGAGTCGGCGGAGGAGTTGGCTGTGTGGTTTGCTCCGCTGCGTGACGACGCGGAATATCTTGCCAAGGTGAGCGCTACGGCCAAGGATTATACAGCCAAGAATCAGGGTGCTACGGCGCTGTTTATGAAGATCGCCTTTGCTGAAGAGTAGCGTAAGTATCAAATAAAAAGGGTTGCCCCTACGGCAACCTTTTTTATTTCTCAGCAATCAGTTTCTCTGCCAATTCGGGCATTCCAACTGCGGCGCGGGCCTTTATGTGGGTAAGCGGGTTGTTGCGAATAAGCGAAGTGTCAGGTGTACCTGGATCGACAACGTAAATAGGCGTGCCCGACTTCGCATAGCGCACCAGCATAGCCGCTGGATATACAGCCAGCGATGTGCCTATGACAATCATCACGTCGGCCTCGGCGGCGATATGTGTAGCCTTGTCGAACATCGGCACCGACTCTCCGAAAAAGACAATATGCGGGCGCAACAACGCTCCATCCTCGGCACGTGCATCGAGCGACTGCTCCCAGCCCGATATGGGTACTATTAGGTCAGCGTTACGCTCGCTACGAAGCTTCATCAGCTCGCCGTGCAGATGCATTACACGTGTAGAACCGGCTCGCTCGTGCAGGTCATCAACATTTTGCGTAACGACCTCCACGTCAAAATGCTTCTCCAACTCGGCTATGGCAAAGTGTGCAGGGTTGGGCTTTGTCGAGAGCAACTCCTTGCGACGTTTATTGTAAAATTCTATGACGAGCGCACGGTTACGCACCAGCGCCTCGGGAGTACATACATCCTCAATTCGGTAATTTGCCCACAAACCATCCGCATCACGGAAGGTCGATAGACCGCTGTCGTCACTTACGCCGGCACCCGTAAAAACTACAATCTTTGTCATCCTACTTATCTCTTTGTTGTTTTAAATACTCTTTGCGCTCGATACTCTCCCTGCGCCAACGTACAATACATATAGCACCCAGCAGAATCAGTACAGATCCAATTGACAATAACGGCATTACCCACTGTGGATAGGAGTTTGTGCTATCGATCATGCGGGCGCAGAACAGTGCAACGATACCTGTGCCAGGCGTAAGGAACGATAGTATGCGCCACTTCTTGCGGGGCTCCAACGAAAAGACCTTTATCAGCACAGCCACAACGAGTGCCGCAACGCATACGCCGTTGAAGGCGAGCATGCCCGTGGTGTCGTGCAACTCGAAGGCACTTGCGACGGCGTTGCCTATACCCATAATTGCCAACGAAATGCTGATTGCCCAACCTTTGAGGCGGAAACCACCAATGCGGAATTTACCTATCTGTATGCCCTTCATATCTGTGATTTTCTATAAAGTTACGAATAATTTGCGAAAAACCGCCCTGCGAACAAGAATTTATTCTGCAAGGCGGCTCGTTATCTACTCATCTCCGCGCCAAGACCTAAACTTGTATCGCGCCAAGAACCATATAAGACCCGCTGCAGAAAAGGCTCCCAAGAGAAGGGCACGGTCTTCTTCTTCGATTGTAGCCTTCTCGCCCTTGGCTAAATGCACCAGCACAACCAGCAGCGCCGCAGCCGCTGCGCCGAAAGCCAAGGATGCTCCCCAGCGTCGCCACTTACGCCAGAACAATCGCTCGCTCTGTCGCCAATAGCCGATGCATAGACACACGAACATCACAGCGCTCAGGGGTAGCATCACCCACATCAATACGCTATCCAGAATCTGCACAACCTCGCTATGTGCCCACAGCGCGTCAGACATTCGCTGGATATAGGTTATCACCACCGACGCAATCAGTAGGCACGCCCACACTATCTGAAACCACGTTTTCTGAAACTCTCCCATTGCCTATGCCTTTTATAATCGGTTGATCCATATCGCCACCGTAGTAGCGAAGATAATATAAACGCTTACCATTACTCCTCGTTTGATGCTTTGTCGCTCTCACTCTTTGCCACCTTTGGCTTTTTCAGACGGCCACTGCGTCGCAGAGCATCCGCTATGATCCACTGCAACTGTCCGTTGATGCTTCGGAATTCATCCTCGGCCCAACGCTCCAGCGCATCCATGGTGGCGGCATCGACTCGCAATACAAAACTTTTATTTTCCGTCTTCTTTGCCATCGCGCAAGATTAATGGTGCATAGTTCCAGCGTTCACTACGGGCTGTGCCGACTCGTCAGCACACAATACAACGAGCAGGTTGGTAACCATAGCCGCCTTGCGCTCCTCGTCCAACTCTACGATGCCGTCGTCGCTCAAGCGGTCGAGCGCCATCTTAACCATCGATACTGCGCCCTCTACGATCTTCTCACGAGCCGAGATGATAGCATCGGCCTGCTGACGGCGCAACATAACGGCTGCAATCTCGGGAGCGTATGCGAGGTAGTTGATGCGGGCCTCCACAACCTCAATACCGGCGATAGCCAAACGCTCCGAAAGACGATTTTCCAACACCTCGTTGATCTCGTCGCTGCTGCTACGTAGTGTTACCGTGTCGCCATCAGCCGTGTTGTCGTCGTAAGCATAGCAACCGGCCACCTGACGTAATGCGGCATCACTCTGAACCGATACGAAGTTTTCTAACATACGCATACGGCTGCTCTGCGTAACCATACCTGCGCTGTCGGCTGTAGCGTCAATATCGAATACCGAGCGGTAGATCTCTTCACGCTTCAGACGCCATACCAGCACCAAGCCGATCATAATGGGGTTACCCGACTTGTCATTCACCTTGATAGGCTCGGCGTTGAGGTTGCGTGCGCGGAGCGAGATGTTCTTCGATGACATCAGGAAATTAACCCAATAGAAACCTGTGTTGTAGAACGAGCCACGATACTTTCCGAAGAAGGTCAGCACTCGAGCCTCGTTAGGCTCCAGAAGCATAAAGCCCTTGCACGAAATGATGGCAAGCAGCAGGATAAGGATACCCGCGATAACCAAGATCGGGCCTACGGGCGCGGGTGACTCGGCGCCTGCCACGATCATAAAGATTGCACCTACGATAGCTGCCAAGATAGCAAGCAATGCTACAAAACCGTTGATTTTCCAACCGGTGTACTCAAAATTTTTGTTTTCCATAAGATAATTGTTGTTGTTAATAGTTGAACATTTGTTTTTGATATCATTTTGATATTACAAAGATATAGCACAAATCGACTAACCTCCAAATTTTTTGACCACTTTTTTCTTTTAATTTGCATTTTTTTAGGTTCTTTGGCCGAAAACCGATACCTTTACACAAAAATAATACTCTATGAAACACTTATCCATTCTGCTGTCGGCTTTGTTGCTTGCCCTGATGACCTCGTGCGGCCAACGCCCCGTTGAGGCTCGACTGATGTGCTATAACGTTCATAACTGCGTCGGTTTAGACGATTCACTTTCGTGCGAGCGTATTGCAAAGATTATTAATAATGCTCAGGTTGAGGCGGTTGCCCTGCAGGAGTTGGATAGTATGACTACGCGCTACCCAGGACACGATATGCTCTCGGAGGTGGCTACACTCACCGACATGTATCCTACCTACGCTGCTTCGATTGACTATCGTGGTGGTAAATATGGTATAGGCATCTTGACCAAAGAGAAACCCCTGTCGCATCGCCGTGTGCCCCTGCCGTGCCGTTCGGAGCCACGCTCGTTGCTGATTGTGGAGTTGGAGGAGTATTACTACTGCTGTACGCATCTATCTCTGCATGAGGAGGATCGCATCACATCGGTGGCGATAATCATTGACGAGTTGTCGAAGTTGGATAAACCGGCCATCATTGCTGGTGACTTCAACGCCTTGCCAAATAGTTTCCCGATGATGGCGCTGGGTCGTAAGTTCCATATCTTCGAGAAGATGGGTTCGCCATATACCTTCCCGGCAAATGAACCTACGCGAGAGATTGATTACATCGCTCTATATACGGGCGGTGGTGCATCGGCAGAGGTAGTAAGTCATGAGGTGCTGCATGCCCCCGTGGAGTCTGACCACGCGCCTATTGTGGCCGAGGTGGTAATATCGCAGCAGAAGTAGTCGCAGAGTGCCAATCCAAAAAATTGGATAAAAACTTTGCGAAGAAGAAAAAAGAGTGTATCTTTGCCCCACGAACCCGTCGCGGGTTCGATTTCGGGATGTAGCGCAGTCCGGTTAGCGCACCTGCTTTGGGAGCAGGGGGTCACAGGTTCGAATCCTGTTATCCCGACAAAATATTAATCATCGGGATGTAGCGCAGTCCGGTTAGCGCACCAGCTTCGGGAGTTGGGGGTCACAGGTTCGAATCCTGTTATCCCGACAGATGATAACAGCAGAACTTTTTCGGGTTCTGCTGTTTTTTTGTTATACAATTTCTATGTGTTGCGTAAAAAAAGTCCGCCAAAAGACGGACTTTGAGTATTACAAGGTTATCGATTACAAACTGTCGCCGAAATCCTGACGGAACTTCTCCAAAAGGCGTGCGGGCCAATTTGAGGTAGGCTCCAGGCCTCCCATGAAGAATCGCAATACGGGAGGCTCGTAGGTAAACTTCAGACCACCAATCAAGTGGCGGTTATCGTAAAGCCATACCAGGCGGTCAACCACGTAGTTAATCTGCGAGAGGGTGAATACACGGCGAGGTACGGCCAAACGCAACAACTCTACATCGGCCAATATCTCCTTGCCATTCTCGTCACGTACGCTTGATACGGTACCACGCTCCATACCACGGATACCCGAGCAGATATATAATGCTGCCGCCAAAGCACCTGCGGGGTACTCCTCCTGCGGGATATGCTCGCAGAACTTCATCGCATTGACGTGTGCGCCCAAGACACCCGGGGGTGTTACCATAGGCACGCCACGCTTCTCCAACTCCTCAACCAAGTACTTGATGAAGTTGGGGCTCTGGCTGATCATAGTCTCATCCAAAGTCTCACGCAAACCAACGGCCATAGCCTCAATCTCGCGAACCGAGATACCTCCGTAGGTAAGGAAACCCTCGAACAAGGGGATCATGGCCTCCATCTTTGCGTATAGCGCACGCTGGTTGGTACAGATACCACCACCGCGTGAAGATGAGAGCTTACGAGCCGAGAAGTAAACCAGGTCGGCCAGCCCTGTCATCATCTTCAGGATCTCACCCAGTGAGTTCTCCTTCCACTTATCCTCGCGCTGCTTGATCAGGTAAGCATTCTCGCCAATAAGGCTGGCATCGAGAACGAGCATGATATTATATTTGTCGGCAATGCGACGTACATCCATAAGGTTGGCGAGCGAGAAGGGCTGACCACCGATAAGGTTCGTAGAGGCCTCCATGCGGATGAAGGGAATATTCTCAACGCCTATTTCGTTGATCGTCTGCTCCAACTTCTCGATATTCATATTGCCCTTGAAGAGGTGATCTGACTTGAGCTCCAAAGCGTGATCATAAAGTAACTCTACAACCTTACCGCCACACTCCTGAATATGAGCCAGGGTGGTGGTGAAGTGGTAGTTCATGGGGATCACGTTGCCAGGCTTGATGAATGAGCGGGCGATAACATTCTCTGCTGCACGACCCTGGTGTACGGGCAAAAGATACTTCTTGCCCAAAACATCCTCTACGGCCTTCTGCAAACGCTCGAATGACTGCGAACCTGCGTAAGCGTCATCAGCCTGCATCATAGCCGAGAGCTGGGTGTCGCTCATAGCGTTGGTACCACTATCGGTAAGCATATCGAGGAATACATCATGCGTTGACAAACGGAAGGTATTGAAGCCTGCCTCCTTCATCGCCTCAAGACGACGTTCGATGGGTACGAGGTGGAGTTTCTGTACTACACGAACCTTGTGCAACTCCATAGGAATATCACCTCCCTGATAGAATTTTACTGTGCTCATAATCTATTATTTAATTTTTAGTTAGTATTCTAAAGACCAAAGTTAATATAAATTTTTAAGAAAGCACAAAAAAAAGCCGTCTATTTCGCATAAACGGCCTTGTTTTTGGAATTTTTATGCTTTTTACTCGCTTTTCTTCTCGCCAAAATAGATGTCAAGCAACTCCTTGGCAGCGATGAATGAACTCAGTTTTGCATCCAGTACGCGCTGCTCAACATCGGCTATACGCTCGGCAATGGCGGGGTTCTGATAGAAACTGCTCTTGAGTACCTCGTTTATACTCTCGTACATCCAGTATTTATTTTGGCGGTTGCGGTTAGCATCGTAGTAGCCGTTGGCCTGAATGTGGTCGAGGTACTCCTCTACACCCTTCCAGACCTCCTCCAGGCCTGTCTGTGCCACCGACGAGCAGGTATATACCTGCGGACGCCAGCCCGACTCGGGCATAGGGAAGAGGTGTAGTGCGCCCTGATACTGAACCTTAGCCAATTCGGCCTTGTGGATATTCTCGCCATCGGCCTTGGTGATAACCATCATATCGGCCATCTCCATAATGCCTCGCTTGATACCCTGCAACTCGTCACCGGCACCCGAGATCTGCAACATCATAAACATATCAACCATCGAGTGAACAGCCGTCTCGGACTGACCTACACCTACGGTCTCAATGAAGATTACATCGTAACCTGCCGCCTCACACAATACGATCGTCTCGCGTGTCTTGCGTGCTACACCACCGAGCGAACCTGCCGAGGGTGAAGGGCGGATAAATATGTCGGGGTTCGATGATATGCTCTCCATACGGGTTTTGTCGCCAAGAATAGAGCCTCCGCTGCGCTCCGAACTTGGGTCGATAGCCAGCACTGCCAAGCGGTGACGCAGTGATGCGACCATACCTCCGATAGCCTCGATAAAGGTCGATTTTCCTGCTCCTGGAACACCCGTGATACCGATACGCACCGAGCGACCAGCGTGGGGCAGGCAACGCTCGATAATCTCCTGTGCCTGAGCATAGTGGTCGGGCTTGTTGCTCTCGATAAGGGTGATAGCCTGCGAGAGGATAGTAATGTTGCCTGCAAGAATACCCTCGACGTACTCGTCGGTAGAGAGTGCGCGGCGTTTCTTGCGCTTGAAGTAGGGGTTTACAATGGGTTGATCTGCAACGCCTTCGGTAACGTTGAGGGCGCTATCGTGGTGAGTATCTAAATACTCCTTTTCGTAGTGGTCGATTTTCGTAAAAGCCATCGTTATTTGGTTGTTAAAATTTTATCCATTACCTCCGCCGTAAACATCGCTCCATTGCCACACCATAGGGCGTGACGCTTCTTGTCACACACCACACAGAACGGAATGAATGTTACGCCTAACTGGCGGAAAACCCTGCCTCCATCGTCGAAGGCTATGCCTATGCGATCGTCCAGATGCTCGGTCAGCGCAACGCCAGCCTTGTCGTACTCCTCCTTGGTGATGACGACAAGATTCAGTAGCTCTCCATACTGCTCCACAAGTGGCTTTATGGCTATCAATGCTCGCTGACATAGGGGACTCTCCGAGTGGTAGAAGAGAATACAAGTGTAGTCGGCAGCCTCGGGTTGCATATCCATAAGCCAACGGCGTGGCCGCACGTCAGAGGGCAACTTTTCGCCGATGATGATATTTTGAGTGAATCCCTCGGCGCAAAGTGTCAGCAGAAGCGTTATACACAAGAAAAGTCTCTTCATTTGTTGTTTTGGTAGGTTTGTTGGGAGCGAAATTAACAACTTTCGCGCAAAGAACCAAACCAAAGTTAAATTGTTGTTAAAAATAGTTTATTGAGTGTGGAAAAATTTTCTTATTTGAGAATTTACTTGTACCTTTGTGGAGTTTAATATTACGATAAGGAAAACTCAAAATTTACATACAAAAATAAACTATCTAAATTCTTAAATTATGAAAGTTTCACACATCGAGCATCTTGGTATCGCAGTGAAGAACCTTGAGGAGGCAATTCCCTATTGGGAGAATGTATTGGGTCTGAAGTGTTATGCAATCGAGGAGGTTGCAGATCAGAAGGTTAAAACCGCTTTCTTTAAGATCGGTCAGACCAAAATCGAGTTGTTGGAGCCCACTTCAGAGGACTCAACCATTGCTAAGTATATCGAGAACCGTGGCGTAGGTATCCACCACATGGCACTCGCTTGCGAGAACATCGAGGAGCAGTTGGCCGACGCCGAGGCACAGGGTGTTCGCCTTATCGATAAGACCCCCCGTAAGGGTGCCGAGGGCCTTACCATCGCATTCCTGCACCCCAAGTCAACTCAGGGTATTTTGACCGAGTTGTGCGAGGATAAGAACAAATAATCAATCAAAATAATCAATTATAAATTTGCTATGAGCGAAATTCAAAAACAGCAGGTAGCCAAATTGATCGAGAACCGCGAGATTGCTCGTATGGGCGGCGGTGAGAAGGCTATCCAGAAACAGCACGAGAAGGGTAAGTACACTGCGCGTGAGCGTATTCAGATGCTCTTGGACGAGGGCAGCTTCGAGGAGTTCGATATGTTCGTGACTCACCGTTGCTACGACTTCGGTATGGAGAAGAAGCACACCTTTGGTGATGGCGTTGTAACAGGTTATGGTACCATCGAGGGCCGTCTTGTTTATGTATTTGCACAGGACTTTACCGTAACCGCAGGTTCACTCTCTATCTCACTTGCGGACAAGATCTGCAAGGTGATGGATATGGCTATGCGTAACGGTGCTCCCTGCATCGGTTTGAACGATTCAGGTGGTGCTCGTATCCAGGAGGGTGTAAACGCATTGGCTGGTTATGCTAATATCTTCCAGCGCAACGTGATGGCTTCTGGTGTTATTCCCCAGATCTCTGCTATCTTCGGTCCCTGCGCAGGTGGTGCCGTTTATTCACCCGCACTTACCGACTTCATCATCATGCGTCGTCAGACCTCTAATATGTTCCTTACCGGTCCCAAGGTTGTTAAGACAGTTACGGGCGAGGATGTAACTCAGGAGCAGTTGGGTGGTGCTGATATGCACACTACCAAGTCAGGTGTTGCTCAGTTCGCAGTTGATACCGAGGAGGAGGGTATCGCTCTTATCCGTGGCTTGCTCTCATACATGCCTCAGAACAATATGGAGGATGCTCCCTGCATTCCCTGCACTGATGATATCGCACGTAAGGAGGATATCTTGAATGAGATTATCCCCGACAATCC
>JAFUOK010000044.1 GCA_017481925.1 Alistipes sp. | reverse complement strand
GTTGAGAAGGGTATCGAGAAGGCCTCGAAGGTGATGATGCCGGCATTGTTCGTCATATTGATTATTATGGCTGTGCGTGTGGCATTTATGCCTGGTGCATCGGAGGGTTACCGCTTCTTCCTTGAGCCTGATTTCAAGGAGGCTTTCTCTGCGAAGACTATCTTTATGGCTATCGGCCAGGCATTCTTCTCATTGTCGGTAGGTATGGGTTGTATGGTAACGTATGCCTCGTATTTCAAGAAGGACAACAACCTCACCAATACCTCATTCAGCGTGGCGTTGCTTACGCTGCTTGTTGCCGTGCTGGCGGGTTTGGTTATCTTCCCCGCAGTTTTCAGCGCAGGTCTGCAGCCCTCGGAGGGTGCATCGCTCATTTTCGTGACGTTGCCCGAGATCTTTAAGGATATGCCTTTTGCGGCGTTGTGGTCAGCGGTGTTCTTTATCTTGCTGATTATGGCGTCACTTACATCGACAATATCGTTCCATGAGGTTTTGACGGCATATTTCCTCGAGGAGTATAATATATCACGTAAGGCTGCTACGCGTATCACGTCGGCTCTCTCGTTGGCATTGTGTCTGCTCTCGCTTTTGTGGGTGTTTGATATCGATATGCTTGATTTGAAGGGTATCTCGTTCTTCGAGATATTTGACTATGCTACGGCCAATATCCTGATGCCGTTGGGAGGTCTGTTCACCTGTATCTTTGCGGCGTGGAAGATGAAACCGCAGTTTATGCGTGACGAGATGACCAACTACGGTGAGTTGCGTGGTCGTGCTTTCCCTTTGTTGTACTATACGCTTCGTTACATCACCCCGTTGCTCATCGTGTATATTTTCTTTAAGAATCTGGGCGTTATTTAATCTTTGGAATGGAGATTGGGAGGAGTGAGAAAAATATTTTTAGAAGATGAAAACTTTTGTGAAAATGACATTGGCTATTGCGGCGTTTGCCCTCGTTACGGGATGTTGCGCTTGTCGTAAGGGTAAGAATAATGTGGCCCTGACGGGTACGCAGTGGCATCTGGTGCGAATGATGGGTCGTGACTTGAATCTGGATACCGATAAATTTGTCTTTACATTCGATGGTGGTGAGTTCGCAGGTGTAGGAGCCTGCAACCGCCTGATGGGCAAATATACTACCTCTTCAACAGGAGATATGAAATTCGAGGGTCTTGCCTCGACACGGATGATGTGTCCCGATGCAGAACTTGAAACGGAGTTCTCGCAGATCCTGGATCGTGCTACACATTACGAGATCGACGGCGATATGCTGATGATCTTGTCAAATGGTGAGATGCAGGCCGTGCTGCAGGCTGTGGAGTAGTGCCGTTGTAGGCAAATATATACTGCGCAAGCAATAAGTGAATAAAACCTCGGTCGAAACCGAGGTTTTTTTATTGAGGTAGGGTAGCGAGATATTTCTTTAATTCATAGATTCTTATATTTTAGTTATACATTGATATTTATGTAAACTCTAAATTTAGTTTCTATGGCAAATTTACGTATTAAATTTGTCCCATCTTCGACCGGTGACGAGATGGGGCGTATTGTCTATGAGGTTACGCATCGTGGCGTGGTGCGAAGTATAAACACCTCGTATGAGATCTGTTCGTGTGAGTGGAGTGAGGAGGATGCGATGGTGGTTACGCCATCCGATCGCTTGTCGTCAGAGGCGGAGCACGTGCGCCATTCCATAAGACGTGATATGGCGTGTTTGCACCATATTTTAGCCACGTTAGAGAGTCGTGATGGGGATTATGCCTGCGACGACATTGTGGCGTCATTTGCCGATTTAAAGCGTGAAAAATCCCTATTTGTGTTTGCTGCTGATCTTATCGATGGCTTGCGTCAGGCCGGCAAGGAGCGTACGGCAGAGACCTACTTCTCGGCTGTGAATAGTTTTCGGCGTTTTTGCGATGGCGATGATGTGGCGCTTAATGCGATAGATCAGGAGCTGATGATGGCGTATGAAGCATATCTGCGTCGAAGTGGCGTAAGTGCCAACAGCTCGTCGTTTTATATGCGTAATCTGCGTGCTATATATAACCGTGCCGTAGATAAGGATTTGACAGCTCAACGTTTCCCTTTTCGCCACGTATATACGGGTGTGGAGAAGACCCCAAAGCGAGCGATCTCGCTTAAAATGGTGCGCCAGATCAAGGATATGAACCTGTCGAGGAGGGCATCCTGTGACTTTGCCCGCGATATGTTTCTCTTCTCGTTCTATACACGAGGGATGTCCTTTGTGGATATGGCCTATCTTCGCAAGAGCGACCTGCAACACGGTACATTGATTTATCGTCGTCGCAAGACGGGACAGCAGCTGATGATAAAGTGGGAGTACTGCATGCAGGCTATTGTGGATAAATATGATACGGGCCGGTCGGAGTATCTCCTGCCTATTATCTCTTCCGCTGACAACGAGGCTCGTAGGCAATATTTAAGTGTATCTCATAAGGTGAACCGATGCCTGAAGAGTATAGGCGAGAGACTCAATATTCCCGTTCCTCTTACGATGTATGTTGCGCGCCACGCTTGGGCAAGTATCGCCAAGAGTAAGCGTGTACCCCTGTCGGTCATAAGCGAGGGTATGGGCCACGATTCGGAGCGTACGACACGCATCTATCTGGCTTCGCTGGACCACGTGGCCATTGATCGTGCAAATAGTCTTATACTTCGTGCATTGTAGTGGCGAATGACTCTAAAAGCGGCTCGCTGCAGAGTTTTTTTTTGACTTGCGGATCGTGTTTTCTATTTTATATTGATATGTAAGAATGAATTGAAACTAATAGTTTGATTTTTAGGATTTTTTTAGCATATTTGTACGACCAAACCTATTAATTCTTTACATAATGTCAGCAGTAATGTTTAATCAACAAAAGAGTGAGAGAGACATGAGTGCTGAAATTCGCATCTCTATTAGAGTGGAAGGAGCCGATGCATTGTCGGCAAATAATGGGAACATTAATGTAGTCTTATTAAGGGATGACGTATCCTCCGACTACGTTCCAAGGTACACTGCCGTGAAGCAGGTGCCAAAACGTTCAAAACAGTTATCCGCGAAGGCTATCCCCGAGCATCCTGTGGCGTTGCTGCAGCATAAGATTCGGGAGATGGAAAGCGGATTGAATCGCAACAATGGCCGAAGGTTTAGTGCGTCAACAATTCTTCAATGGAAGAATTTCTGGCGATTGCTACGTCGCTACGAGCAAACCCACGTTGCCGTTGATTTTATGGATATCAATGCGGTGTTCTGGGACAACTTCAAGCAGTTTTGTGAGCAAGAGGGCTTAATGCCCAAGAGCGTGAATAAGTATCTGGCTGTATTTCGCGCTTTGATTGCCTATGCCGAAGAATCGGGCATAGAGGTTAACAAGGCGGCGTTGCAGAGTTACCGCAAGATTCCGATCTATGACGATGACACCAAGGCCAAGACTTACCTTAACGAACGTGAGTTGCAGGCCTTGTACGAGATGAAACTCTCGGGCTTAAAGGATCGTGTACGCGACGTGTTTATGCTCGGATGTTATCTGGGTCAGCGTGTTAGCGACTACAACAATCTTACGCGTATGGATTTTATTACCACTCGTCGCGGCAATAGGGTAGTCAGTTTTACGCAGGAGAAGACGAATAATGCTGTTATGGTGCCTATTATCTACGATAATGTTTATGCCATAGCCGAGAAGTACAATTACCACTTCCCTCGTCTGGCTCACGGTGTGATCAATCGTTATATCAAGGAGATTTTGGCCGAATTATCACGCGATGTGCCTTCGTTGCGTCAAACTATGCGTACCGCCATCACCCAGCGTGAGCAGGAGGCTGAACGCCTGGGACGTGCACATTTCGTGCGTGACGAGAAGGGTTATGTTATCAAACATCGTTACGAGATGATATCGACCCATACGGCCCGTCGTAGTTGTATTACCAACCTCTATTTGAGCAATCGTTTCTCTATTTCGCAGCTGATGAGCATCAGCGGGCATAAGAGCGAGCGTGCATTCAATGAGTATATCTGTTGTTCGTCCGAGGAGATGGCCGATATGATAGCCGAGATTGCTAAAAAGAATCAACCCTCTGTCGATTTGTTTTAGTCGTTTGTTGTTTTTTTACCATAATTGAAAAGACCGTGGTGTTGCCACGGTCTTTATTGTGTTGAGGTGTATGTAAAAAATGCCCCTCCCACGAGGGGAGGGGCAACCACCTATTAATTACAAAATGTCAATGAGACAAGTTGTCCTATTCGATTATTTCCAAGCAGGTGTCTGAACAAAGCGACCCATAGCGGTCTGGATCTCAGCCTGAGGAATGGGGAAGTAAACCCAAGAAGAATCGTATGAGTTGACAAACTTCGCCAAGAAAGGTCTCTCAGCCTTAGCATAAGCGTTCAAAACCTCAGATGCGGTACCCCAACGAGCGATATCGAACCAGCGGTGACCCTCCATACCGAACTCAAGACGCATCTCACGCTCCAAAGCAGCACGAGCCTGAGCCTCGTTAGCGTATGAAGCAGGATACAAACCAATACGGTAGTTACCTGCAGAACCAGTAGTCTGAGTTCCATCAACCTTGTTATCCATGATATACTGATCGCCTGAAGCAGCAGCTACGAAGCCCTTAGATGCACGAGTACGGATCTGGTTAACGATATCAATAACCTTAGCATACTCGCCATCGTGCAAGTGACACTCAGCACGCATCAAAAGGATGTCAGCGAAACGGATAATGTGGTAGTTAATAGCGGTAGAGTTGGGGTTGGTTGTAGCTGCGCTAGCACGCTCAGCCTTCCAGCCAGCACCCTTCTTGTTTACGAACAAACCACCGTTGTTGTAGTCACGTACCCAACCAGTAAGGTTAGTACCATCCTGAATACCCCAATCAAGGTAAGGAACGTCGAAACGACCAACGTTTACATCCAAACGAGGATCAACGAATACTGTCAAGTCAGAAGTCGCAGCGTCCTTCATCTTCATCTCGCCAGTTTCCTTGTCATACTGATAGTTGCCATTCTTATCCAATGAGGGGATCTCCTTGATCTCAACCATACGCAACATGTTAGCCTGATACTCCTCTACGGGCAAAGGAAGACCTGCCTCATCTACACGGTGGCTATTTACGAAGTCGTAAGAAGGCTGGTAGAAGCCCCAACCGCCGTAACCCAGTGCAGATGCAATCTGAGTTGCGTGAGTGTGGTGAGGAGATGCAGTCTGTGAAGTAGTACCGTGGAAAGTGAACTGTACATCGAATACAGACTCACCAGTCCAGTCTGACTCCTTGTAATCCCACAAAGTAGGATAGGTCTTAGCCAACTGATACTTAGTGCCCTTTGCATCCTTACCGCTTGCGATAATATCATCAAGCAAATTCTTAGCCTCAGACCACTTGTTTGCACCGTAAGCCTCTGAACCATCATAGGGTGAAGACCAATAAAGGTAGAACTTCGCCAGTACAGCCTTTGCAATCCAAGAAGTAACGCGACCCTGCTGACCATCAGGCCATGTCTCGGGAAGATCAGCTATAGCATCCTTAAGATCCTGCTCTACCTTATCCCAAATGTAAACATAGTTGCCATTCTCGTCAACGTTAGATACCTGGGGATCAGTTGCTGACTCGTAATCCTCTACAGTTACATAGGGGATAGCGGGACCGTATACACGGATACCCTCGAACAACCAGAAGCCCTTGATGAACTTAGCCTGAGCAATGATCTGTGCCTTGTTGGGCAACTCTGCATCATCAATAGCACTTGCGATAGACATTACGGCATTAGCGCGCTTTACTGACTCGTAAACAGCATCCCAGCGGTTCTTGATGTAACCATTAGCAGTACCCCAAGACCAAGTCTCAAGCTGAGTCAAGTCGGGCTGGTCAGATGCGGTAGAACCCTTGTTGGCGTCACCACCAACGATATCGCCCCATACCCAGTTGGTAAGTGAAGCCTCACCCATACCACCTGCTGATGAAAGCATGCTGTTGAATGAAGAGTATGCACCTGTAAGCAGGAAATCAACACCCTCGGCGTTACGAAGGGTAGCCTCTGACTTATTGGTTACGGGAGTCAGCATCAAGAAGTCGTCGCCACAACCAGTATTCATAGTCAGTGTACCAAGGGCAAACGCTGAATATAATAATACTTTTTTCATATTAATAATC
>JAFUOK010000043.1 GCA_017481925.1 Alistipes sp. | reverse complement strand
GGTATGGCTCCTATGCGTAGCCACTTGATGCACCTGTTCAAGACCGAGAAGACCAAGCGTCCCGTTACCTTCTGGTATGGTGCTCGTTCATTGAAGGAGGCCTTCTATTTGGAGGACTTCGCTGCTATCGAGAAGGAGTTCCCCAACTTCAAGTTCCACTTGGCTTTGGACCGTCCCGATCCCGCAGCCGATGCTGCCGGCGTAGAGTATAAGGTTGGTTTCGTACACAATGTATTGTATGAGAACTACCTGAAGAACCACGAGGAGCCCGAGGCTTGCATCTACCTGATGTGTGGACCTCCGATGATGGCTTCGTCGGTTGTGAATATGCTCGACAACCTGGGTGTTCCCTCAGAGAATATCCTCTTCGATAACTTCGGTGCATAATTCGCCCACTATATGAGAAAGTCCCTGCCTCTGAGGAGGTGGGGATTTTTTTTGTAATTCAAAATTCAAAATGCAAAATTCAAAATTTCAAGCGAGAGCATAGTGTGCAAGCACTCTCTGTCGAGCCACGAGGAGGAAACGCCACCCCTGTGGTGGGTTAAAATTCAAAATGAATGTAAATCACAACGTCATTCCCCGACACCCGTAGGGTGGCGATGGGAATCTCTAACGATGGTTTGGGAATTATGTAAAAGCAGAATGTAGAGTGCAAAATTCAAAATTATATAATTACGTCATGCCACATTTTCACACCCGTGACGGGTGTGAAAATGTGGCAAGGTGTAGTGATGAATAACTATCACGTGTTATATCAAACTACTCACGTCATGCCACATTTTCACTACCGACGACTTTGCTGATACAGAATAAGGTTGTAAGTGAAAATGTGGAATGACGTGTTTTTTATATCTATCAGCGAGGCCGTTTCAATATCGGTAAATACCAGCCATTTTGCTTTGAAATAAAGAGTTTTTCGTGATAAAATACCAATTTTTCGTTTTAACGCACAATGGGGTATTGCGTATGAAATAAAAATTTACTTTTGTGCTCGAAAAGTGGATAAACGATAAAACGAAAAATATGAGAACCAAACTTTTATTTCCTATTTTGCTCCTCTCGGCTATTGCCTTTGCCGAGACATCGCTGGCACAGCAGGTGGGCGAGCGTCTTCCGATGGAGCAGGTCTATAAGCGCAAGTACACCGCAACGAAGGTCGAGCACTTCGAGCATCATGTCGATGGTCGTGATGACGAGGCGGAGTGGGACTCGGTGGGCGAGTGGTCAGAGACCTTCGTGCAGTCGCAGCCCGTGGAGCGTGCCGTGTCGAAATATGAGACGCGGATGAAGATTTTCTACGACGACAAGAATATCTATGTTGGCGTGCGTTGCTACGACGACGAGACAGATAAGATTCATCACCAGATAGGCAACCGTGACGACTGGACGGGCGACTACGTCACCGTGTCGTTCGACTCGTACCACGACTACCGCTCGGCATCGCAGTTTATGCTCAATGCGGGTGGTACACGCACCGATATGAATATGACCGACCAGCAGGAGATGAACTTTTCGTGGAATGCCGTATGGTCGGGCAAGAGCCACATCTTTCACGACAAGGGTTATTGGTTTGCCGAGTTTGTGATTCCCTTCACGCAGTTGCGCTACCGCACCGTGGGCACGGATGGCGTGTGGGGCCTGCACGTGCAGCGTATGGTGAGCCGCCACGACGAGATGGTGGAGTGGAGTATGATACCGCAGAACAACAACGGCTTCGTATATTCATTCGGCGAGTTGCACGGTATGCAGGATGTGCCCCGCACACGAAACATAGAGTTCACGCCCTACATCTCGGGTCAGCACGCACGTGAGCCCCGCATCGAGGGTAGCCCCTATCAGACGGGTAGCGAGTGGCGTGCCAACGTGGGTCTGGATGCCAAGATGCGTGTGGGCGACTACACGATGAATATGACCTTCAACCCCGACTTCGGTCAGGTGGAGCAGGACCCCTCGGTGATGAACCTCACCACGACGGAGACCTTCTACGAGGAGAAGCGTCCCTTCTTCCTCGAGGGTAGCGATGTGTTCAGCCTCGGGTTGGGTACGGATAATATCTTCTACTCACGTCGTATCGGTGCTATGCCCTCATACTCTCCCTCGGTGGATAATGCGACGAGCTTCGTTGAGACACCGAAGAATGTGCCTATCATCGGTGCGCTGAAGTTTATCGGCACGAACAAACACAATGTGTCGATCGGCGTTATGGAGAGCGTCACAGCTCGTTCGTCGGCACATATGAGCGTTGGCGGGCAGGAGTCGCGCATCGTCACAGAACCCCTTACGAACTACACCGTAGCCCGCGTGCAGAAGAGCTGGGACGGTAATACGCTGTTGGGCGGTATGCTTACGTCGGTAAACCGTGCTTTGGGCGAGGATCACTTGGAGCAGTCGATGGTGGCCAATGCCTTCACGGGTGCGGTGGACTTCTCGCACTACTTCAAGGATCGCCTCTACTACATCACCGCCAAGGCTATGTTCTCTACGCTGAACGGCTCGGAGGCTGCCATCGAGCGCAAGCAGCGTAACTCGGTGCACTACTATCAGCGTGAGTCGGCGGCGGACTTTCTCGGCGTGGATCCCTCGCGCACGTCACTCAGTGGTGCGGCAGGTATGCTGGAGGTGGGTCGCAAGGGCTTCTCGAAGTTGCAGGTGTGGGATCAGGTGATCGTCTACACGTCGGGCTTCGATATGAACGACGTGGGCTATCAGGCTCGTGCCGACCTTATACAGAATACCTTTGATATATCATACAATCAGAACTCGCCGTGGGCTATCTGGCGTAATACGGCCGTGAAGTTCACGATGCTCAACCAGTGGGATACGGGCGGTAACACGCAGTTGCACAGTTTCCGTCTGCGCTGGGATGCTACGCTGAAGAACCGTTGGGGCTGGTGGATCACGCAGACCTTCCGCACCAACCGCCGTGAGGATCGTCTGCTGCGTGGAGGACCCGATATGCGTATGCCGTCGGCCTATTGGAATTCGTTTGGTTTCTTCACCGATATGGCCAAGAAGTGGTACGTCACCATCGACTACATCAGCAATATGAATATGGATGGCTCGAAGTTCGAGTATAACATCAAACCGAGCATCTATGCCCGCATAGGCAGTAGGGTGCTGCTGGAGGCAGCAGCGGAGCTCTATACCGACCGCAACGACCTGCAGTACGCTGGCACTATTGCCCCGACTGCCGAGGGCGAGAAGAAGTCGTACGTTCTGGGTCGTATGTTCCAGCGCACGTATGGTGTGACGCTGCGTGCACAGGTAAACGTGACGCCCGATCTGTCGTTGCAGTTCTATGGTGCACCCTTTACCTCGAACGCCCGCTACACCGATTTCCAGGCAGCGGCAAACACCCTCTCGGATGATAAGTCGGAGCGCCTGCGACCTCTCTCAACGAGCGAGAGCGCACGTATGATGAATCCCGACTTCAGCTTCAACGAGTTCCGTTCAAACTTCGTGGCACGCTGGGAGTATCGCCCCGGCTCGACGCTCTACCTTGTGTGGGAGCACGCCCGCTCAAGCAGCGAGGATGCATACCGTGCTGGTTGGGGTTCGAACCTCAAGGAGATGTTCCGTACACCTGCGACAAATGTGTTTATGCTCAAGTTTAATTACTACTTTAATCTGTAGTATCTCAATATTTGCGCTATGGCTCCTCTCCTGCCTCAGGGGAGGAGTTTCCTATACCACAAAAAAAAGAGGTCACCTCGCGTGGGGTGACCTATTATATTATATAAGGTGTAGGAACTACTGCTGCTCCTCGGTGGTGAAGTTGAACTTCTTTACGGTGGGCTGCATGTGATTGTGATCAAGAGAGATAATCTTTACGCCACTGTATGATGACATCATCTGCTTCAAGCCGCCGGGAATTGTGATCTTGCAACTCAGGTTGGTTGAGTACTGAGTGTTGCCAGCATAACCCTCGTCGTTGTGGTAGAGCTCCAGGTAGAAGTAGTTGTCATCCTCGTAGAGATCCTTGTAGGGGCTGTTCTCGGGAGTGTTCTGCACCAATACAAGTTTGGGAGCAGAGGTCATGCTGATTCGATCTACATTATACATAACCATCAGGGTCATATAGTCGTTGGCATTTGAGAGATAACATGCCTCGACGCTTGCACCAGCATTATAAACCGTGGGGTCGATGCTCAAATCAGCGAAACTCGGGAGGTAGTACTGTGTGGGCATACACTCCTTTACGCTGAGAACCACAACCTCATAATCGTAACCGATGGCCTGCTCGTTTGCAATTTCGTAAGAGATAAGATAGCGTAACTCTGAAACGTTTGTACCGAATGTGGGAGCCCACTGGTTGGTGTTGGTTACGTAGGCAGTTTTGCCATCGTCGAAAATAATGTAGTAGGGAGCCTTTGAGCCAGCAGGAGTCTCGATCAGAGTACCGAAACTCTGATATACGGGCTCTGTCTCCTCGTTAACGCCACAAGATGTGCCAAGTGCAATGGCGGCAAAGAGCGTCAAAGCAATGTTGAATAGATTTTTCATATTTGTTTAGTTTTTAGTTATTACTTGGGTTATAATGTAAACGCAAATATACGCAAAATATTACATTCTGTGCGCCTTTTCGTGCGACTTTTTGTGCCGAGAGGCGTTATTGATGCCATAGCGGTGATTTGTTGGGAGATATTTTGCACTTTTCGGGTCAAATTCATATATTTGCGTATATGAAAAATATAGTATTTGATTTGGGTCGTGTGGTCTTTGCTCAGGATCCGGCAAAGAGTAGCGACCACTTTAAGCAGTTTTTCTCTTACGTCTCGCTGACCCCCATACCGCAGTTCTGGACCGATTACGACCTTGGCGTGTCGTCGTTCGACGATGTGGCGGCGGCGCTGGCCGAGTATCGTGGCGTGGAGGTGGAGTATGCTGCGGCAATGATTCGTGAGGCTATCGCTCGTCAGGAGACCATTCAGCCCACGGGGGCTCTGATTGCCGACCTTAAGGCGGCGGGCTACAAACTCTACGTGTTGTCGAATATGTCGCGCGAATTTATCGACTTCCTGCGCGAGCAGCCCGTATACCGTCACTTCGATGGTGAGGTGATCTCGTGCGAGGAGGGTGTGGCAAAGCCCGAACCTGAGATTTATGATCTGTTGATAAGTCGCTTTGCGCTGGTGCCCGAGGATACGCTCTTTATTGATGACCGCAAGGAGAATGTCGAGGCGGCAGCCAGGAAGGGAATTAATACGGTGCATTTCGATCGGACTGACTATGAGGCAAGTTGCCGTCGTCTGCGAGAGATGTTGTTATAGAAATAATCATTTAAAAATAATATTATGGGATTTTTGCAAGAGTTTAAAGCCTTTGCGCTTAAGGGAAACGTAATGGATATGGCTGTCGGTGTGATCATCGGTGGTGCATTTGGTAAGATTGTAACCTCATTGGTTAATGATGTGATTATGCCTCCCATCGGTTTGGTTGTGGGTGGTGTGGACTTCTCCGACCTGAACCTCACACTCAAGCAGGCCGTAACCGATGCTGCCGGCGAGGTGCTCACGCCTGCCGTGACGTGGAACTATGGTGCTTTCATCCAGCAGGTTGTTGATTTTGCTATCCTGGCCTTCTGTGTCTTTATGATGATTAAGGTGATGAACCGCCTGATGAAGAAGAAGGAAGAGGAGGCGCCTGCTCCCGCACCTGCTCCAGAGCCCGAGCCTACGGCCGAGGAGAAGCTGCTCACGGAGATTCGTGATTTGCTCAAGGAGCGCAAGTAAAAAAGAAAACCTACCCGAGATGAGGGTAGGTTTTTTTTGTGGGAGGTGGGTGAAATAGGTGGAATAAGTGAAATAGGTGTAATAGGTGGAATAGGTGAGATAGGTGTAATAGGTGTAATAGGTGTTATAGTCAAGGTATTACACCTATAACACTTATTTCACTTATAACACTTATTCTCTCTCTCAGCCTTCTTAGCCCCTATTCCTCCTCCATCTCATTTATCTTCTCGCCGACGATGCGGGCAGCGATGGCGACATACTCGGCGCAGGGACGGCGACGGTAATACTCCTCGGTGCGTGGCGAGGGGGTGGGCTCCTCCTTCTCGACAGTCAGACCAAGCAACTCGCGGCAGACAATAGAGCCATTCTCACGACGAAAAGCCTCCGCCAATGACTGCACCATTTGATAGCACGCCTTTTTGCTCGGGGCATCGTTGGGCAGGGGGTTGGGTTGCAGGTATGAGGCGACCATGAGCATACCACTCACCGTGCCACACACCTCACGCAGTCGTCCCATGCCTCCACCAAACGGTGCGGCTATCGTGGCCACGGTGGTGGGGTCGAGGGGCGTAAAGTCCTGATAGGTCAGAAATACCGCTTGGGCGCAGTTGTAGCCCTCGAGGAAGTATTGGCGGGCACGCTCGGCTCGCTCTTCGGGGTTTACCTTCATAGCATTGATGTTTTGTTGTGCAAAATTAACTATTTCGTCGTGAATTTGCTAAATTCTGCATATCTTTGTAATAAGGAAAAATTGTTTTTATCATGCCCGATCACGCATATCTTACAATCGAGAATCAGGAGCAGCATTCGTTTATGCAGCACCGCATACATAAAATTTTGCTCGTATGTTGCACCTACGACGGCTATATCCTCGAAGAGGATGGTCACATCGAGTCGCAAATCAACCGCGAGTACATGGAACTCAACCTGAGTAATCCCCCCTCGCTCACACGTGTGGAATCGACACGCGATGCGTTGGAGTTGCTCTCAGTGCGTAACGACTTCGACTTCGTACTGACGATGTACAACGTGGGCGAGCCCAACGTCTTCGACTTTGCCCGTGAGGTGAAGCGTATGCATGCGGACCTGCCCGTGGTGTTGCTCACCTCGTTCTCGAAGGAGATCTACCGTCAGATTGACGAGCAGCAGTGCGACGCCATCGACAATATCTTCTGCTGGCACGGTAATACCGACCTGTTGATTTCGATTATCAAACTGATGGAGGATAAACTCAACGCCGAGAGCGATATACTCGAAGGAGGCGTGCAGGCTATCCTGCTGGTGGAGGACTCGATACGTTTCTATTCGACCTATCTGCCTGAATTATACAAGATTATACTTGTGCAGAATAGCGAGTTCCTGAAGGATGCCTACAACGAGCAGCAGCAGATTAGCCGTAAGCGTGCTCGCCCGAAGGTGTTGCTTGCGACAAGTTATGAGGAGGCTATGGAGACCTACTCTCGCTATAAGAAGAACCTGTTGGGTGTAATCTCGGATGTGGGGTTGGTTCTGCACCGAGGCGATGCCGCCGAGAACGAAAAGAGCGACGCCGGCGTGGAGATAAGCCGCATGATCAAGGCCGAGACGCCGTGGATGCCCGTTATCCTGCAATCGTCGCAGGTCAATTATGCCGATGTGGCGGCAGAGATGGGTGTGGGCTTTATCGCCAAGTCGTCGAAGACGCTGTTGCAGGAGTTGCAGGATGTCGTATTGCGTGAGTTTGGCTTCGGCGAGTTCATCTTCCGTGATTTGGCTACGGGTGAGGTGGTTGGCCGTGCCCGTGATCTGATGCAGATGCAGTCGCTTATCGCTTCGGTCAAGGACGATGTGCTGGAGTATCACCTCTCGCAGATGCACCTGTCGAAGTGGTTGTATGCCCGTGGTCTGTTCCCGCTGGCGAAGGTGTTGCGTAGTATCAATAGTAGCCACTTCGCATCTACGGCCGAGCACCGTGCAGCGTTGGTGTCGATGTTTCAGGACTACCGCACTATGCTCGGTCAGGGTCTTGTGGCACAGTTTGACGAGGAGACATATAGCGACGCCATCGGTTTTGCCCGCTTGGGTGAGGGGTCGATTGGCGGTAAAGCACGTGGCTTGGCATTTATGAACTCGATGTTGGCGAAGTATAACCACTACTACAAATACCCCAACGTGCGAATCATGATTCCACGTTCGCTGGTGGTGGCTACGGACTACTTCGACGAGTTTATGCGAATCAACGGCTTGAAGTATATCATCTCACGTGATTTGGCCGACGATGATATTCTCTCGGAGTTCCTTAATTCGGTGCTGCCTGCGGAGTTGTATCAAAAACTGAAGGTATTTGTTGAGACCTGCTCGAAGCCTCTTGCTATACGTTCGTCGTCGAAGTTGGAGGATTCGCACTACCAGCCTTTTGCGGGTATCTACTCCACGTATATGATCCCCCGATGCGAGGATGATGATCAGATGTTGCGTATGTTGGTGCGTGCCATCAAGAGCGTCTATGCGTCGGTATATTTTGCCTCGTCGAAGGCCTACATACAGTCGTCGCAAAACCTGCTGTCGGAGGAGAAGATGGCCGTACTTATTCAGGAGGTGTGCGGCACGGAGCAGAACGGATACTTCTTCCCCACACTCTCGGGTGTGGCACGCTCGCAGAATCTCTACCCGATAGGATATGAGAAGGCCGAGGATGGCGTCTGCAACATCGTCATGGGCTTGGGCAAGGCCGTAGTGGATGGAGGTAAGAGCCTCCGCTTCTCGCCCGCCTATCCCGATAAGGCGTTGCAGACCTCGACGTTGGAACTCACCATTCAGGATGCACAGACCGAGGTGATGGCCTTGAGCCTTAACCCCGACCACTTCCGCTCCTCGACCGACGATGCGGTGAACATCGAGCGCATACCCGTTTCACGCATGAACGACTATCGTAATGCCAAGTATGCCTGCTCGTACTACGACTATCAGAACAGCCGCATCAGCGAGAGCCCTACGCTGTCGCGTTACTTCCGCGTCATCACGTTCAACCGCATTTTGAAATATGGCTCGTTCCCCCTATCGGACATCATCCGCGATATGCTGCGTATGGGCGAGGAGGAGATGCGCTGCCCCGTGGAGATTGAGTTTGCAGTAAATATGGATGTGCCGGCAGGTGAGATGCAGATTTTCAATCTGTTGCAGATTCGTCCCATCATCCGCAACGAGGAGAGCGCCAAACTCGACTGGTCGCAGGTCGATACCTCCGATGCGGTGGTCTATTCGGAGAATGCGCTGGGTATAGGCCTTATGCGCGACATCAAGCGCGTAGTATATATGCGCTTCGACAAGTTCTCGACCCTCTACACACAGCAGATTGCCGACGAGCTGATGCAGATCAACAACCGTATGCGAGACCAGGGACAGGAGTATGTCCTCATCGGCACGGGTCGCTGGGGTTCGTCCGATCCCAATCTGGGCGTGCCCGTGAAGTGGGCGCACATCTCGCAGGCGAGGGTGATTGTGGAGTCGGCGTTGCCCAACTTCAACGTCGAGGCGAGCCAGGGTACTCACTTCTTCCAGAATGTAACCTCGCTCGGCGTGGGTTATCTTTCGTTGGACCCCTCGCACGGCGATGGAACGCTCGATGTGGAGCAGCTGGATCAGATGCCGGCGTGGTTTGATGGCGAGTATCTGCGAGTGGTGGAGTTCGACGAACCGCTCTATATCTATGTCGATGGCCGCTCGAAGAAAGGTGTGGTCAAACGTGCCGAAAAAAAGGGATAAATGAGAAAAAATTAGAGCCGCAAAGTGTTGGCTTTTTGGCGGCTGAGTGGTAAATTTGTAGAGAAAGATTAAATTTTTAAGCGTATGAAAAAGATATTGAAAACGACGGGCGCCGTTGTGGCGGTTATATTTGTGCTTTTGCTTGTTCTGCCCTTTGCCTTCAAGGGTAAGATCGAGGGCATAGTCAAGAGCGAGGGTAACAAATTGCTGAATGCGCAGTTTGACTTCGGCAGTCTGGATATCAGCCTGCTGCGTAACTTCCCGCACGCATCTGTGACGCTGGAGGATTTCTGGCTCAAGGGTGTCGATGTCTTTGAGAACGATACGCTTGTATATGCCGGCGAGGTTACGGCGGCGGTGAATCTGAGTGCGCTGATGAGTGGCGATTTCGAGATCTCGAAGGTGCTCATCGCCGACACACGTCTGCGTGCCATCGTGCTGGAGGATGGTCGTGTGAACTGGGATGTGATGAAACCCTCGGACGAGGCCGCCGCAGCGGAGGAGGACGATGGCGGGTCGGCATCGTTCAACGTTAAGTTGAAGCGTCTTACGGTGGATAACCTCACGGCCGAATATGACGATCGCCAGGGCGGTATGTATGCCTCGGTGGAGGAGCTGGAGGCATCGTGCTCGGGTGATCTGGGTAGCGACGAGACTACCATAAAGCTCAAGGCCGAGACCCCGTCGGTTACCTTCCGCACGGGTGGTGTGCCGATGCTGAGCCGAGCCGAGGTGATGGCTGACGTGGATGTGGAGGCCGACCTTAAGAATATGCGCTTTACGCTCTCGGACAACGAGATAGGCCTTAATGCCATCCGTGCCGCCATTGATGGTTGGCTACAACTCGACGGCGAGGCTATGGATATGGACTTAAAACTTAACACCAACGAGATAGGCTTCAAGGAGATTCTTTCGCTCATTCCCGCTATCTATGCCAAGGATTTTGCCGACCTGCGTACCGATGGCGTGGCTACGCTCAGTGCTACGGCCAAGGGACGTATGGAGGGCGATAATGTGCCGGAGCTGGATGTGGCTCTGGATGTTAATAACGCTATGTTCCGCTATCCCTCGCTGCCTGCAGGTGTGGATGGCATCAACATCGCTGCCAAGGTGCAAAATCCGGGTGGTGCGATCGACCTCACGACAATTACCGTGGCACCGTTTAACTTCACCCTTGCGGGTAATCCCTTCTCGCTTATTGCCAACGTAAATACCCCCATCAGCGACCCCGAGTTCGCCGTGACGGCAAAGGGTAAGCTCGACTTGGGCAAGATCAAGGATGTATATCCGCTGGAGGATATGAACCTCTCGGGCGTTGTGGATGCCGATATGTCGGTGGCGGGTCGTCTCTCATATATCGAGAAGGAGCAGTATGACCGTGTGGTTGCTGAGGGTCAGGTTGCGCTGAGTGGTATGCAGCTCGAGATGGAGTCAATGCCCGATGTCGTGATCGAGCGCTCGATGTTTGGCTTCACGCCCCGCTATCTGGAGCTGAGCAAGACTACGGTGAAGGTGGGCGATAACGACCTTACGCTTGACAGCCGCTTCGAGAACTATATGGGTTATCTGCTCAAGGGCACAACACTCAAGGGCGTGCTCAACGTAAGCAGTCAGCACATAAATCTCAACGACTTTATGACCTCTACGGAGGAGGAGCCCACCGAGCAACCCGCCGAGGAGGAGGCTGTGGCCGAGGCTGCGGAGCCGAGTGCTACCAATGTGGCGCTGCGTGTGCCCGACAATATCGACTTCCGTGCGCAGGTCGATATGGCCGAGGTGCTGATGGATAAGATGACGTTCCGAGATATTAACGGTGTGCTGGTAGTTCGCAACAGCAAGGTCGATATGCAGAACCTCTCGCTCAAGACTATGGGCGGCGACGTGGTGGCCAATGGCGCCTACTCGACACCCGTGGGTGAGGCGGCACGTCTGAATGCTGGCTTTGCCTTGAACAACATCCTCTTTGCCGATGCTTACCGTGACCTGGATATGGTGCAGAGCCTTGCGCCTATCTTCTCATCGCTCACGGGTACATTCTCGGGTAGCGTGAAGGTCGATACACAGCTCGACGAAGAGATGAGCCCCGTGCTCAATTCGCTCAATGGCGAGGGTAGCCTCCGCACACGTGATTTGAGTCTGGGCGATGTGCAGTTCCTAAAGCAGGTGGCCGAGATCGTGAAGAAGCCTTCGCTGGCGGATACCCGCGTGAAGGATCTTACGATCGACTTCACCATCACCGAGGGTCGTCTGGCAACCAAGCCCTTCGACCTCAGGCTGGGCGACTATACGATGAACCTGTCGGGTACTACGGGCTTGGATCAGACTATCGACTACCGCGGTAAGATCACGCTGCCCGCATCGGCTGGCAACATCTCAAAGCTCGGCACGGTGGATATGACCATCGGCGGCACGTTCTCTTCGCCCAAGGTAGGTATCGATATGGAGAGCCTTGCCAAGCAGGCTGCCGAGCAGGCGGCGGAGAAGGCTGCCCAGAAGTTGGGCGAGAAACTCTTTGGAGGCAAGCAGGCGGCAGAGGGCGAGGCGGCCGACTCGACCGCAACCACGACGGACAAGAAGACCGATGTGGTGAAGGGCGTACTGAATCTATTCAAGAAGAAAAACTAATATGCGAAAGACAATCTTACTTATTGCTATGTTGTGCGCGGGCCTGGAGGCTCGTGCACAACTTACGTTTGAGAATCGTCGTCCTATCTTCACGTTGGGCGAGCGGGCAGTTATCGAGGCTCCCGCCGAAGGTCTGTGGTCGGTGGCTACGGGCTGGCAGCAGGACTGGATGTGCGGCTGGGTGCACGCCAACCCTACGTCGCAGGAGCAGAGTGGCGAGTGGACAATCCTCAAGGGTAGCATCCATCTGGAGCAGGGCGAACTGCTGCTGCGCGACTCGTATCGTCGGGTGGGCGAAAATCTGGTGCAGTGCGTGCGCCGCTATGAGTGGCGTGGCGAGGAGACCCTCTCGCACGTGACCCTGTCGGTGCGTCTGCAGATGCGGGGCGAGAAGATGATGCCCTGCCTGCCGGGAATCCTATACTACGGCAACAAGAACGGTGCGAAGGTGGATCCCACGCGCATCCCCGTATATGAGGGTCGTAAGGGTGAGTTCGCTATCTTCGAGGAGCACCGCTATCCGATGCCCTTCGCTATGCTGGAGAACGCCGCCGAGGGCTACGCCGCTGCACTGCATACCGTGCCCAGCCCCGTGCGTGGTGCGGTGCTCTCGGATCAGTGGTGGTCGATGGGTGTCCAGGCCGAGGAGGATTACAGCGAGTTTGTGCTCTACACGGGCCCCATAGGTTACAACGGCAAGCATAGTGTGGCTAAGGCCTTGCAGCGCAAGCCTATGCGCTACGGCGACACATATATCAACCTGGAGCCGGGTCGCATCATCGAGAAGACCTTCTATGTGGAACTCTACCCGATCCAGGGCGAGGGCACAGGCTTCCAGCGTCCGATATATACGTCGCTTGATATGCATAAGCCCTACGATGCCGACCGTTTCGCCACGTTCGATGAGATCGTGCGTGGAAAATATAACTTCGCCAAGAGCCGCTGGATCGATCTGGGTGGCGAGGCCGTAGGTTTTAATATGTACGACAACTCGCTGCGCAAGGAGCTTGTGATGGGGTGGTGCGGTCAGGCCGATTCGCCCGGCTATGCCTTGCAGGTGCTCTCGGAGCGTCTGGACGATGAGGCTATCCCCCAGATGGTGCAGCGTTCGATGGATTTTCTGACGACCTACCCGATAGACCGAGAGCGCGGACTCTTCCCCGTGCGCTACGACGGCAAGGAGTTCAGTCAGGGCGACCCCGTGTCGTGCGGTCAGGCTATGTATAACTTCGCCAAGGCTATCGAGACTGCCCGCAAGAGCAGAAAGTACGATACCGAGAAGTGGGAGCAGTTCCTGCGTGAGGCTGCGGATGTGGTGAGCGCACGCATCCTGAGCGATGAGTGGTCGCCACTCTCTACGGCCGAGGGTTTCTATATCGCGCCGCTGGCGATTGCTTCGCGCCTATTCAAGAACAATACCTATCGTGCTGCTGCCGAGAAGGCTGCGCAGCTATTCGCTGACCGTCACCTGAAGATGAACGGCTGCTATTGGGGTGGTACGCTCGACGCCACGTGCGAGGATAAGGAGGGCTCGTGGGCTGCGTTCCAGGGTTTTCTGGAGATGTACGAGCGCTTCAAGGATGAGAAGTACCTGCAGTGGGCCAAGCACGCTATGGATGTGTGTCTGAGCTACGTTGTGGTGTGGGATATACCCCTGCCCGCAGGACGTATGGCCGACTTCGGTTTCAAGACTACGGGTTGGACCGTAGTGTCGGCGCAGAATCAGCATATCGATGTGTATGGAGTGCTGTTCGCTCCCGAAGTCTATAAGATGGGTAAGCACCTGGGCGATGAGCGTCTGTGTCGATTGGCGAAGGTTATGTATCGCACCTGCTATCAACTCACCGACGCCTACGGCTCGCAGGGTGAGCAGTTGCAACAGACCAACTTTGCACAGCACGGCGATATGAGCAATGTATATAAACTGCGTGGCGGATACTCCGAGAGTTGGACCGTGTTCTGGATTACGGCACATTTCCTGAATGCCGCTGCCCGATTCGAGGAGATGGGCGTGGAGTTGTAGAGAATATGTTATTCTATAAAAATAGGTTGTTCTGCGGGGCAACCTGTTTTTGTATATGCTGACCTTTTTCCGAAAAGTTGTCAGACCTATGGTCTGATATAAGATTTATTACCGTGCGTTAGCCTATCCCGCACTGCGAAAGTTTGTGGATTAAGGGCGACGCGCAGGCGGAGGGTTAAAAAATGATGACCTTTTGATGGCTTTCAAAAGTGCGTAGCAATCATTTTACCGATGACAAGCGGCGACCCCGCAAATTTCGCCTTGCGGCACATTTGGGCTCCACCTTTTGGGTGACAAAAGGTGGATACATCTTAAGATGTAAGATAAAAAATACTTTATTGTTATATCTATCAGCGAGGCTGTTTCAACAAAGGGAGATTGCCACGTCGGCACATAGTTGCATATCTGTATCAGCATAGCACTAAAATGTACCTCCTCGCAATGACGTGTTTTTTATCGTAACTTATGCTTGAGGAAGTGGCGGCGGACAAAGAGATTATATATCGCAACACCTGCAACATTTACGCCCCACGCAGTCCAGAAGGCTGCCGAGTATCCCACGTGCTCGGCCACAATGCCGCCGATGAGCGTACCCAGACCTATACCAATATCCCACGATACCAAGAGTGTCGAGTTGGCTGTGCCACGCTGTGAGTTCTCCGCCAGGTTGATAAACATCGTCTGAAACGCAGGGAACATATGTCCGTTGCCGAGGCCTATGATGAGTGCCGCGCCGTAGTATCCCCACGAGTTGTGCACCGCCGCAAAGAGCAGGTAGCCAAACAGCGATATGGCTGTGCCTACGGTGGCGTTTTGCGTCACCTTGCCCTGGCGCAGCGTGCGGCTGCCCACCAGTCGTGAGAGTATAAGACCTATGGCAAGCAGCATAAAGAACAACCCCGTGCCACCCGTGATGCCCAGCTCCTCCTTGCCGTAGATGGCGATATATGTCGCCAGCACGCCATACGAAAAGGCGTAGCATATCATCGCTATGCCCTCGCGCCACCCCTTAATGAGGACGAAGCGGTCGAGCGACAGAGGTCGGCGGTCGCGTTGTATGTCGCGCTCGCGTGTCTTGACCTGTGAGGTGCTCCACAGTCCCAGCAGGGCCGTGAGGAGTGCCACCCAGAAGAGCATATCGTAACTCTGAAAACGGTCGAACAGAAGTAGTGCCACCGTGGGGCTTATGGCCGTGGCGATGTTGTTGCTCAGGCCATAGTAACCTATTCCCTCGGCACGGCGCGAGGAGGGTAGTACGTCGATGGCTACGGTGCTGTTGGCAACCGTCGTGGCACCAAACGGAGCGCCGTGCAGCGTGCGCACAATGGCGAAGAGCAGGAGCGAGCCCGCCACCAGATAGCCCGCAAAGCAGAGTGCGAAGAGAAAGTAGGAGGTCATCAGCACTATGCGGCGCGGAAAACTATCGACCAGAAAACCACTCAGCGAGCGAATCATCAGCGCCGTGAGGGTGTAGCCCGAGAGCACGATGCCGATGGTCTGCTTGTCGGCTCCGAACACCTCGCTCAAGTACGAAGGCATAAGCGGCGTGAGGAGCATAAACGAGAAGAAAATCATAAAGTTGGCCACCCACGTGCGCAGGTAGTTGGCGTTCCATAGCTTCTCTTGCGGTATGTTGTCGTGCTGTTTCATCTTGTGGTTTTACGTTGCAAATATAGAAAATTCTTCGCTCCGTTGTTCTCGTAATCTTTCGTTGAAGCAAATTTCCTGCAACCGGAGATATGTATTACGCAAAAAAAAAACAGAGAGGCTTGCGCCTCTCCGTTATCCTATTTCGTCGATTTTCTTTTCGTCGTAATCCTTCACTATCTCGCCGAGCTTCAGGCGTGCCTGCGCCTTGATTTCGGGCGTGAGGTTTTTCGTAAGGGTGTGTATGGCCCACATCAGCGCCGCCATATCGTCAGTATAGCCCACCATAGGGATAAAGTCCAGCACCATATCCGTAGGCAGGATGAAGTAACCCAACGCACCATAAATCTTGCTCTTGTCGGCCATCGTCACCGCGTCGTTGCGCAGGACGTAGTAGAGCAGCAGGGCGGCATAGATAATCTTGGCGTTGGCCCAATGCACGGCACGCGAGAGTTTGCGAAGAAGGCCATTCTCCGAGTAATTGACGCCGTAGCGCTCGATATTTTTGGGTGGTTTCATTGTGGTTTGCGTTGTTTATCTCGCAAGGATAACGTGCGGGGGTGGTGAATTATTGTTTTTGTATGCACCACAGCCCGAAAAAAGGGTTTCGGTGTGGCATATCATCAATAAAAATTCGTATATTTGCGCTACGGTAGCGCTCTACCGACAAAGATACGAATAATTCAAAAAAAAATAACAATGAACGCAATCGTAAAGACAGATTTCAATTTCAAGGGTCAGCAGAGCCACTATGTTGGCAAGGTGCGTGACGTATATGCTATCGAGGGTGACTATCTGGTGATGGTCGTGTCGGACCGTATCTCGGCTTTTGACGTGGTACTGCCCAAGGGTATCCCCTTCAAGGGTCAGGTGTTGAACCAGATCGCCGCCAAGTTCCTCGACGCTACGGCCGACATCCTGCCCAACTGGAAGATCGCTGTGCCCGATCCTATGGTGACCGTGGGTCACAAGTGCGAACCCTTCAAGGTGGAGATGGTTATCCGTGGCTACCTTTCTGGTCACGCGTGGCGCGAGTACAAGGCTGGCAAGCGCACCATCTGCGGTGTGGAGATGCCCGAGGGTATGGTCGAGAATCAGCGCTTCCCCGAGCCTATCATCACCCCCACACCCAAGGCTGACGAGGGTCACGACGAGGATATCTCGAAGGAGGAGATCATCGCTCAGGGTCTGGTGAGCCGCGAGGATTACGAGAAGCTGGAGGCTTACACCCGCGCTATCTTCCAGCGTGGCACCGAGATCGCTGCCAAGATGGGTCTTATCCTGGTGGATACCAAGTATGAGTTCGGTAAGAAGGATGGCGTTATTTACCTTATGGACGAGATTCACACGCCCGACTCATCACGTTACTTCTACGCCGAGGGCTACGAGGAGCGTCTGGCGGCAGGCGAGAAGCAGAAGCAGCTCTCGAAGGAGTTTGTGCGTGAGTGGCTGATGGCTAACGGCTTCCAGGGTCAGGAGGGTCAGCAGGTGCCCGAGATGACCGAGGAGATCGTGTCGTCGATTACCGACCGCTATGTCGAGTTGTACGAGAATATCGTGGGCGAGAAGTTCGTAAAGGCCGAGTCGGACGACGTGGCTGCTCGCATCGAAAAGAACGTAAGCGAGTGCCTGGCATCGCTGTAATATCTGCTTAATAGAATGTTAGGCTGTTTGGCTCACGGGTCAGACGGCCTAATTTGTAAATATACCCCACTATGAAACACATCCTTACACTTTTTATGGCGCTTTGCCTGCTCTCGTGTGGCCGCAGTGGTGAGTTCGAGAGTCAGCGTCAGCGCCTCTCGCTTGCGGGGGAGTGGCACTCGTCGCTGGGCGACTGCACGCTGCCTGGCACTACGGACGAAAACCGTTTGGGCGGTGGCGAGCATCCTACCAATATCACTTCACGCCTGACGCGTACCTACCCCTATGCGGGACGTGTGGAGTACAGCCGTGAGGTGGAGATCACGCCCGAGATGGAGGGTCAGCGTCTGGTGCTATATATGGAGCGCACGAAGCCCTCGACGCTCTGGATTGATGGCGACAGCATAGGCCATCAGGGACATATCTACGCCCCGCACCGCTACGAGTTACCCGCGCTGAAGGCTGGGCGTCACGAGGTGCGTATCGTGGTGGATAACTCCTCGGCATCGGTGCCCGAGGAGATTCAGGGCTCACACGCCTGGACCGACAACACGCAGACCAACTGGAACGGCATCCTGGGTGACTTCTACATCGAGGCTACGCCTGCGACATATATCGCTCAGGTGCAGGTATATCCTTCGGTCGAGGAGCAGAAGGCGCTGGTAAAGGTGACTGTTGAGAGCCACCGCGAGCAGGTGGCAATGCTGCATCTGCAAACCCGTGCGTGGAATACCGACAAGCGTCACCGTCTGCTCGACATAAGGCGAGATGTGGAGCTCGAGGAGGGCGAGAATGTGGTAGAACTGACACTTGATATGGGCGATGGGATGCTCACCTGGAGTGAGTTTCATCCTGCTCTGTATGCACTCAACACACGTTTGGTGAGTGCCGCGGGCGAAGATAATGTGGTGGAAAACTTCGGTATGCGCGAATTCGCGACCGAGGGTACACAGTTTGTAATCAACGGCTACAAGACCTTCCTGCGTGGCAAGCACGACGCCTGTGTCTTCCCTCTCACGGGCTATGCGCCGATGGATGTGGAGTCGTGGCGTCGGGTATTCCAGATAGCGAAGAGCTACGGCATAAACTACTACCGTTGCCACTCATACACACCGCCCAAGGCGGCTTTCGAGGCTGCCGACATCGAGGGTATCTACTTCCAGACGGAGTTGCCGCTGTGGGGTACGATCTCGGCAGAGAATGAGCGTCTGAATGAGTTTCTGTTGCGTGAGGCTCGTATGGTGCTCGACTTTATGGGTAACCACGCCTCGTTCACGATGTTGGGACTGGGCAACGAGCTTAATGGCGATGTGGCTACGATGCGCGAGTGGTTAGCCGAGTTCCGCGAGCGTGATAGCCGTCACCTCTACTCCTACGGCTCTAACAACTTCCTCGGCTGGCAGGGTCCGCAGGATGGCGAGGATTACTTCACTACGTGCCGTGTGGGTGGCAGCGAGGGGTATGAGTCGCACGTGCGCTCGTCGTTTGCTTTTGTCGATGCCGAGCAGGGCGGAATACTGAACAACACACGCCCCAACACTCGTGCCGACTATGCGCAGGCTATAGCCCGCTCGCCACGACCCGTGATAGGTCACGAGACGGGTCAGTTCCAGGTCTATCCCGACTATGACGAGATAGCGAAATATACGGGTGTGTTGCACCCCTACAACCTCGAAATCTTCCGCGACCGTCTGCGCGAGAATGGCTTGCAGGAGCAGGCTGACGCCTTCCACGATGCCACGGGACGCTTTGCGATGGAGTGCTACAAGGCCGACATCGAGTATTCGTTGCGTACCGTAGGGTTGGGCGGCTTCCAGATGCTGGACTTGCAGGACTTCCCCGGTCAGGGCTCGGCGCTGGTGGGTGTGCTGGATGCCTTTATGGATAGCAAGGGAATCATTACGCCCGAGGCGTGGCGTGGCTTCTGTGCCCCCGTGGTGCCACTGGCGCTGATGGATGATTTCTGCCTGGATGGCGAGAAGCCCCTGCGAGTAGATGTGGCGATGACCAACTACACCGAGGGCGACTGGACGCAGGGCGTAGAGTGGCACGTGGAGAGTGTCAAGGGCTCGGCATTTAGCAAGCAGGGTACGTTGCAGGCTACGGTGCGTCAGGGCGATGTGGCGCAGATAGGTGGCATAGAGTGTTCGCTCGGCGAGATTGAGGAGCCTACGCAGTTGCGTCTTACGCTCACAAGTGGCGAGTATGAGAATTACTATAACCTGTGGGTATTCCCCCGTGTGGAGGAGCCCCGAGAGGATGCGATTTACACCTGCACGTGGCTCGACCAGAGGGCCCGCCAGACATTGCAGCAGGGTGGTAGCGTGCTGCTTGTGCCCGACCATAAGCGCGTAGCGGAGCAGAGCGTGGGAGGACTGTTTACGCCCGACTACTGGAACTATGCTATGTTCAAGAGCATATCCGAAAATGCCGGTAAGGAGGTGTCGCCCGGCACGCTGTCGCTGATGATGGATGCCGACCATCCTCTGTTTGAGGCCTTCCCGACCGAGCACCATAGCAACTGGCAGTGGTGGAGCATCGTGCGAGCCTCACGACCTATGATACTGAACTCTACGCGCCACGACTATAAACCGCTGATTCAGGTGGTGGATAATGTCGAGCGCAACCATAAGCTGGGTCTGCTGTTTGAGTTTGCGGTGGATAAGGGGCGTGTGCTGGTCTGCATGAGCGACCTGGATGCTGTGGCCTCGACCGTGGAGGGACGTCAGTTCCGCCGCGCCATTGTGCAGTATATGACGTCGGATAAGTTTGCCCCCACCGAGCGACTGACAGCGGGCGAGCTGGAGCGTCTGCTCACGGCCGACGTTACGGAGCGCCAGATCGTAGGCGTGGAGAACCTCTCGAACTACGACGTGCAGTAGGGCAGAGGCAAGTGATAGGTGGTGTAGGTTGATAGGTGTAATAGGTGTAATAAGTGTAATAAGTGTAATAAGTGTAATAAGTGTAATAAGTGTAATAAGTGTAATACCTTTCTCTTATAACACCTATATCACTTATACCACCTATTACACTTATTCTATTTTCGGGGACTCGAACGCCCGCAGGGCGAAGCCGAATACCTTTGAAAAATAAATATTCTTTATTCGGCAACCCCTAATTATAGTGAGAGTGCACTGCGCAAAGATGGCGAGTATCGCGGTGCGATTTTTTTTGTGCTGTGTATGTCGGGAGTTTACTCACGTAAATATAAAGCACAAAAAAAAGCGACTGAAAAATCAGTCGCTCGCCATCTTGCTCTCTGCGGTGCGTAGGGGACTCGAACCCCTGACCCCGTGCGTGACAGGCACGTATTCTAACCAGCTGAACTAACGCACCATTTGCTGATTGCGATTGCAAAGGTAGTACAAAATTCGGAATCTGCAAATAAATTTACTCTTTTTTCGACGAAAAATTACTCTTCTGCCTCTTCTTCTGCCCCGGGCATCTCAAATATCGAGAACTGCACGCTTCCATAACTGCGCAGTGACGCAAAGCGCGGATGGGCGGAAAAATCCTTGCCCTTCGAGTGTTCGAAGATCAATATTCCTCCCTCGCGCAGCAGGTCACGCTCAAAGACAAGGTTGATAACCTCCTCGCTCCCCTCCAGGTCGTAGGGGGCGTCCGAGAATATCACGTCGTACTGCTTCGTGCAACTCTTCAGGTAGAGAAACACGTTGGCCTTTACGGGGTGCAGTGCCGTGAAGCCAAAGTCGCGGGCCGTCTGGCGGATGAAGTTATAGTGCACGGCATTGATCTCCACCGACGTCACAGCCTTTGCGCCACGCGAGGCGAACTCGTAACTTATCGATCCCGTGCCGGCAAAGAGGTCGAGTACCTCCAGCTCCTCGAAGTCGAGGCGGTTGCCCAGCACGTTGAAGAGGTTCTCCTTGGCAAAGTCGGTCGTGGGGCGTGCACGCAGGTTTTTGGGCGGTGTGATGTTACGGCCTCCGCAGCGGCCACTGATGATTCGCATTGTAATACCTTATATTATATATAGTCTTTTAGATTCTCTCAAACTCAAATGGGATATTAACGTCCTGCGTTGTGTCTCATCCTTGATGATATAGATGTTCTTTATATCTATCAGTGAGGCTCTATTTACAAAGGTAGATTCCAATCATTTCTGCATAGCAACATATCTGTATCAGTAAAGATTTAAAATGCAGAAATGTGGAATGACGTATTTATATTTTTCGTCTCGCGGACTTTTGCAGATTATAATCCCAATCGTTTGCATATAAATAAAAATGTCCGCCCCGATAGTAGAGCGGACATTGTGTATCGGGTCGAAGTGATTACTCACCCCAGTTACCAGCCTCGTTGTTGGCACCCTCCATAGAACCGAACTTCAAACCAGCGTACTCGTTGAAGTTGTTCTCACGGTCGTCAATGAGGTTGATGATGTTCTGACGATACTCGATAGTGTCAAGGTATGACTTGTAGGGAGCACGGCACTCGATGATGGGAACCTTAACGTTACCACCGGCGGTTACGTGACCTGCCTCAAGGATAAACTCAACCTTGTTGTCAGTGAAGGGGATATAACGCAACTCCTGAATCTCCTGCTTAGAGAGCTTGCGGGGGTTGAAGATGGTATCAACAACAGCGATGCTGTAAGTCTCAACGTTCTTCTTACCCTGCTTCTTGAGCTGAGCCATAGCAACAGAGTCATCCTCGTCAACAAGCTTACGCTCCATAGTAAGTGAGTCATTCAAGATGAAATTGATGAGTGAATCGAAGTCGCCGGTGAACTGCTGGTACTTGCTCTTGTAAGCACGCTGTGCAGCACGGATGTCCTTCAACTTAACGATTACCTCAGCATTACGCTCCTCCAGCTGCTGCTCGAAGCTCAGCGGAGTGTAGATAAGATTAGCAACCACATAAACCAATCCGATGATTGCCAGACCAAGAATAAATTGTATTCCCTTTTTCATTTTTTAGTTATTTGTTATTAAGTTTGTATTCAAATTCACAATCCAAATAGACGACCGAATGCTTAACACTCATATCGCACGCCAAATTTACGAAAAAATCTCGTTCGAAACAACTTTTAGCCAGAAAAAAGTTGTAGAAATGTTATCCGACTACCTTTCGGAGCCAAAATCGGAACAAATTTTCGTCTTAAACGGCTATGCAGGCACCGGAAAGACCACTTTGGTGGCCGCTTTGGTCGAGGTGCTGGACGCTATGGGTGTGCCTACGGTCTTGCTCGCTCCGACGGGTCGCGCGGCGAAGGTTCTCTCGCGATACAGCCACCGCAAGGCGCTCACCATCCACAAGCGAATCTACCGCGAGCGCACTACGGCCGACTACGAGTCGCACTTCTCGCTCGACCTTAATAAAGAGCGGGGCGCAGTCTTCATCGTCGATGAGGCCTCGATGCTCTCGGACTCCACCGCAGAGGGTCAGATTTTCGGTAGCGGCTCGCTCTTGGATGACCTTATTAAATATGTTCGTCAGGGCAAGGATTGTCGATTGATTTTGGTTGGTGACAATGCACAATTGCCGCCCGTGGGCTCTTCGTTCAGCCCTGCGCTGGATGAGGCCGTGATGCGTGGCTATGGCGATGTGGCCTACGCCTCGATGGATGATGTGGTGCGCCAGCAGGCCACCTCGGGCATACTCTACAATGCCACACTTTTGCGCTGTATGCTCGAAAATGGAATCTACGAGGTGCCGCACCTGGAGATGGAGTTTGCGGATGTGGAGGCCATATCGGGCGGTGAGGTGATGGAGAAGGTGCAGGAGTGCTACGACCGCTATGGTCAGGACGAGACTATCATTATCACCCGTTCGAACCGCCGTGCCAACCGCTACAACGAGGGCGTAAGACGCTATAACCTGATGGCCGAGGAGGCTATAGAAAGTGGTGATACACTGATGGTTGTGAAGAATAACTACTACTTCACCGAGCGCGAACAGGAGTGTCCGATGAGCTTCGTTGCCAATGGCGACGTGGCGCGCCTTAGGAAGATACGCCGCTTCGAGGATTTCTATGGTTTTCACTTTGCCGAGGCTGTGCTGGAGTTTCCCGACTACGATGATTATGAACTGTCGTGCAAGATACTGCTTGACACCATCTCCTCGGAGTCGCCCTCGCTCACTCGTGAGGAGAGCCAGCGCCTGCTGCGAGAGGTGGAGCAGGACTACCTCGACATCAAGAGCCGCATAAAGCGCCTGAAGGAGATACGCGAGAATCCTCACTTCAATGCCGTGCAGGTCAAGTTCGCCTACGCCATCACGTGCCACAAGGCGCAGGGTGGTCAGTGGAAGGCGGTTTTTGTGGATAGGGCTCTGTTTGGCGATGAGCCTATGACGGCGGATATGCTCAGGTGGCTATACACGGCTTTTACGCGTGCCACGGAGCGATTGTATCTGGTGAATTTCGACGAGCGATTCTTTGAATAGTGCTCTAAAAAGGTTATATTTGCAGTCGTAACGCCTGTTTTATGAATGGTGCGGTATGTTGGCTAATATGGCAAGAAATTTCCGTGCGTTAGCCCAATAATTTTGAATTTTGAATTTTGCATTTTGAATTATAACCTATGGCTGTCGAGAAAAAATATGTAGAGACCCCCTTGATGAAGCAGTATTACGACTTCAAGGCCAAGCACCCTGACGCTATCCTGCTCTTCCGTGTGGGCGACTTCTACGAGACCTTTGGCGACGACGCCATCAAGGCATCTACAATCCTCGGCATAACACTTACCAAGCGTGCCAACGGCTCGGCCGCCTCGGTCGAGTTGGCGGGCTTCCCTCACCACGCCATCGACACCTACCTGCCCAAGCTGGTGCGTGCTGGCGAGCGTGTAGCCATCTGCGAGCAGCTGGAGGATCCCAAGCTGGCTAAGGGTCTGGTCAAGCGAGGCATCATCGAATTGGTCACTCCGGGTGTGGTGCTGGGCGACAATGTCCTGCCCACAAAGGAAAATGCCTTCCTTGCAGCCGTATATTTCGGTCGGCGCACAGCCGTAGCCTTTCTGGATATTTCGACAGGCGAGTTCTACGTTGCCGAGGGCGACGATCATTACATCGACAAGCTGATGGCCTCCTTCTCGCCCAAGGAGGTGCTCTACCAGCGTAGCGAGGGCGACCGTTTTCAGTCCACGTTCGGCTCACGATACTACACCTACCGTCTGGAGGATTGGATTTTCTCTTCGGACCTTAACTACGATAAGCTCTGTAAGCAGTTCGCTACTACGTCGCTCAAGGGCTTTGGCGTGGAGGGTATGGCGGATGGCATTGCCGCCGCAGGAGCTATCCTCTACTACCTGGAGTTTACCGAGCATCGCTCGATAGCGCACATAGCCTCTATCTCACGTATCGATAGCGAGGAGTCGGTGTGGATTGATAAGTTCACCATCCGCAACCTCGAACTCTTCCCGCAGGGCGAGAGTGGCAAACGTAGTTTTGTGGAGGTCATCGACCGCACGCTCACACCTATGGGTGGCCGTATGCTGCGCCGCTGGGTGGCTATGCCGCTGAGGGTGAAGGAGCGCATCGAGCGTCGTCACGATGTGGTGCAGGCCATCATGGAGGATGGCGACGTGGCCGAGGCACTGCGCCGTGAGGTGGCCTCGATTGGCGATGTGGAGCGTATGGCCTCACGCATAGCCGCAGGGCGCATCCTGCCCCGCGAGTTTGTGCAGCTGAAATCCTCGCTTACGGCTATGGAGACCCTCAAAGCACTCATGGACTCCACCTCGTCGGATGCCCTGCACGCCATTGCGGCGGAGATTAATCCTCTCACCGAACTGCGTGATATGCTGGAGAAGACCATCTATCCCGATCCGGCAAATAATCAGATACAGAAGGGTGGTGTGATAGCCGATGGTGTGTCGGCCGAGCTGGATGACCTGCGTCGTGTGGCTACACACGGCAAGGAGGTGTTGCAGCAGATTTTGGAGCGAGAGACGGAGGCTACGGGCATACCCTCGCTCAAGATCAGCTATAACAACGTCTTCGGCTACTACATCGAGGTACGCAACACACACAAGGATAAGGTGCCCGAGTCGTGGATACGCAAGCAGACCCTCACCGCCGCCGAGCGTTACATAACCTCCGAGCTTAAGGAGTACGAAGAGAAGATTCTCGGAGCGCAGGATCGTATCCTCACGCTCGAGATGGAGATATATACCGCCCTTATGCAGTATGCAGCCCGCTACTTGAAACCTCTGCTTGCGGATGCCGCTACGGTGGCACGTCTGGACTGTCTGCAAGGCTTTGCCCGTCAGGCGGAGGAGTGCCGTTATGTGCGTCCCGTGCTGGACGAGGGCAAGGTGGTCGATATTCGTGAGGGACGTCACCCCGTCATCGAGCGACTGATGGCCGTGGGCGAGGAGTATGTGCCCAACGATGTGCTGCTGAACGATAAGGACCAGCAGATAATGATGATCACGGGACCCAATATGTCGGGTAAGTCGGCGCTGCTGCGTCAGACGGCACTTATCATCCTTATGGCGCAGATGGGCTCCTATGTTCCTGCCCAGAAGGCTCGTATCGGATTGGTGGATAAGATATTTACACGTGTCGGCGCGTCGGATAATATCTCGCAGGGCGAATCTACCTTTATGGTGGAGATGTTGGAGTCGGCAAGTATCCTGAACAATATCTCGGATCGCAGCCTTATCCTGCTGGATGAGATTGGCCGCGGAACGAGCACCTACGACGGCATCTCTATTGCGTGGGCTATGGTGGAGTATATCCACAATCATCCTACGGCACGTGCCAAGACCTTGTTTGCTACGCACTACCACGAACTCAACGAGATGGAGCAGTTGTTCGAGCGCGTGAAGAACTACAACGTATCGGTGCGTGAGGTGGATAACACCATTGTCTTCCTGCGCCGTCTGCAACGTGGAGGCACGGAGCACTCGTTTGGTATTCACGTTGCGCGTATGGCGGGTATGCCTCAGTCAATCGTCAAGCGTGCCGAGGAGATTCTGGCAAACCTCGAAACCGTGTATGGTGAACAGGATGTAGCCGCAGGCACGGCAGTGCGTCAGCGCAAGCGTCGTCAGCCCTCGGCAAAGCAGGTGGCAGAGGTCGCCGAGCGGGGTAGTATGCAGCTGCAGATGTTCCAATTGGACGATCCCGTGCTGGTGCAGATACGTGATCAGATTCGCGGGTTGGATATAAATTCATTGACGCCCCTCGAGGCGCTGAATAAGCTCAATGAGATAAAGAAGATTACAGGACTTTAACAGAAAAGCAGACTCCGCAAAAGGGGGCTGCTTTTTTTATGATAAGTGTAATAAGTGTAATAAGTGTAATAAGTGTAATAAGTGTAATACCTTTTCCTATTGCACCTATAACACCTATTTCACTTATAGCACTTATTCTATCTCTCAAAAAAAACGCCCCCCTGCGGAGAGCGTTTTTATTTATGCATCAATATTTGCGTAGTGGGCATTCTTCTCGATAAACTCGCGGCGGGGCGGCACGTCGTCACCCATCAGCATTGAGAAGATGCGGTCGGCCTCGGCAGCGTTCTCGATGTTCACCTGACGCAGGATGCGGGTCTCGGGGTTCATCGTAGTATCCCACAACTGCTGTGCGTTCATCTCACCCAAACCTTTGTATCGCTGGATGTGAACACCCTTGGTGCCCATCTCCTCGATGATCGCATCGCGCTCGGCGTCGGTCCAGCAGTAACGCTCGCGGTTACCCTTCTTGATAAGGTAGAGGGGCGGGGTAGCGATATATACGTGGCCATTCTCGATAAGCTCCTTCATCTTGCGGAAGAAGAACGTAAGCATCAGCGTAGCGATGTGCGCACCATCGACGTCGGCATCGGTCATGATGATGATCTTGTCGTAACGCAACTTCTCCAGGTTCAGTGCCTTGCTATCCTCCTCGGTGCCGATCGACACGCCCAGGGCGATAAACATATTCTTGATCTCCTCGTTCTCCCACATGCGGTGCTCCTGCGCCTTCTCGATGTTGAGAATCTTACCACGCAGAGGCATAATAGCCTGGAAGTTACGGTCGCGACCCTGTTTTGCCGTACCACCTGCCGAGTCTCCCTCGACAAAGAAGATTTCGGCTATCGAACGGTCGCGGCTCGAACAGTCGGCCAGCTTACCCGGCAGACCGGCACCCGAGAGCACGGTCTTACGCTGCACGGCAGCACGGGCGTTGTGTGCCGCGTGGCGTGCCGTAGCAGCCAGGATAACCTTCTGCACGATAGCCTTCGCATCGCGGGGATGCTCCTCAAGGTAGAGTGCCAGAGCCGATGCCACAGCACCATTCACGGCCGTAGAGATCTCCGAGTTACCCAGCTTGGTCTTGGTCTGACCCTCAAACTGCGGCTCGGCAACCTTTACCGACACAACAGCGGTCAGACCCTCGCGGAAATCCTCGCCGTTGATCTCGAACTTGAGCTTTGCCAACATACCCGACTCCTCGGCATACTTCTTCAGTGTGCGTGTGAGCGCCATGCGGAAGCCCGTGAGGTGGGTACCACCCTCGATGGTGTTGATATTATTAACGTATGAGTGTACGTTCTCCGAGAACGAACTGTTGTACTGCATAGCCACCTCGACAGGTACGCCGTTGTACTCCGTGTCGATGTAGATAACCTCCTCGGTAAGAGGCTCGCCACGTGTAGCGTCGAGGTACTTGACGAACTCCTGCAAGCCATCCTGCGAGTAGAACTGCTCACGCAAGGGGTTGCCCTGCTCGTCCTCGTTGCGAAGATCGGTGAGCGAGAGGTGGATGCCCTTGTTCAGGAATGCCAGCTCGCGCAGACGGTTTGCCAGCGTGTCGTACTTGTACTCCGTGGTCAGCGTGAAGATATCCTTATCGGGCAGGAACGTGATTGTGGTACCACGATCCTCCGTGTCGCCCATAATCTCAAGCTGAGAGGTGGGGATACCCTTGCTGTATGTCTGGCGGTAGATCTTGCCACCGCGGTGAATCTCTGCTACCAGCAACGTTGAGAGGGCGTTCACACACGATACACCCACGCCGTGCAGACCTCCCGACACCTTGTAACTGCCCTTGTCGAACTTACCACCGGCGTGCAGCACGGTGAGCACAACCTCAAGGGCCGACTTGCCCTCCTTCTCGTGGTAGTCGGTGGGGATGCCTCGGCCGTTATCGCTCACGGTGATAGAGTTGTCCTTGTTGATCGTAACATCGATGTGGGTACAATAGCCGGCCAGAGCCTCGTCGATAGAGTTGTCCACAACCTCATATACAAGGTGGTGCAGACCCTTCTCGCCGATGTCGCCGATGTACATTGCAGGGCGCTTACGCACTGCTTCCAAACCTTCGAGCACTTGGATATTCGACGCCGAATACTCCTCTTCGTGCTTTAAAATTTCCTGTTCGGTACTCATTATCTTAATAAAATTCAATTCCGATTCTTAAAACGTACAAAAATAGGCTTTTTTCTCGACTTTTCCAAATCTCGAATCATAGATTCGCACCCTCTACGCCGAAAAACTTTCGTCGAGGTCGATTTCGCGGATTTTGCCCTTCGCAAACATAATCGTTCGGGCGGGGTATTGCTCTATAAGGGCGGTGTTGTGCGTTGACATCACGATGGCCGTGCCGCGAGAGCGTATCCGCTCGAAGAGCTGCATAATGCCGTCGGCCGTCACGGGATCGAGGTTGCCCGTAGGCTCGTCAGCCAGCAGCAGGCGGGGCGAATTGACCAGCGCACGCGCAATGACCAGACGCTGCTGCTCGCCACCCGAGAGTTCGTGCGGCATCTTGTAGGCCTTGGTCTCAAGTCCCACGACCGTGAGCACCTCGTCGATGCGGCGACGTATGTCGGCCTCCTTTTCCCAGCCCGTGGCACGCATCACGTCGTAGAGGTTGTAGAATGCGTTGCGGTCGTCGAGCAGCTGGTAGTCCTGGAAGACGATGCCCATCTTGCGGCGCAGGTAGGGGATCTCCGAACGCTTCAAGTTGCGCAACGGCATACCTACTACATAGCCTTCGCCCTCAAGCAGTTGAATCTCGGCATATAAAGTTTTGAGTAATGTGCTTTTTCCGCTACCCACGCGGCCGATGAAGTAAACCATCTCGCCCTCCTCGACGCTCAAGTTTACATCTGTCAATACCAACTCGTCGTCCGACTTGGGACGCTTCGACTCGCCATCGGTGTGGTAAATCGATACGCCGCGAAGCTCTATCACGCTCTTGTTTCTGTCCATAGTTTTCGCTATTTTCTCTAACTTACAAATATACTTATTTTTTGTGAGAAAATCGCGCTGATGGAAGATTTTTTGAGGGTTTGGGGCTATCTGGAGATAACTTTTTTCAAATAAATCATATCGCGCAGCAATTTGCCGTCCTCGATGATCGGGTGGTCGTAGTTCTGGGTGAAAAAATCGGGCAGAGTGTGCGAGTAGCTGAAGCCACAGCTCTCGTAGAAAGATATGGTGTGGGGGCTATCGCCCGTGCCCACGAGCAATGTATCGGCTCGGTCGGAGTAGTGGTGGCAGATGAATTCGACCATTGCGCGGCCGTAGCCTTTGCGTTGGTGGGAGGGTACGACAACGAGGTTTTTAAGCTCGAAGGTATGGTTGTCTTCGTGTGTTACAACTGCAATGGCTATAGTGAGTTGTGATTGATCAATTAAAGCAAACATTTCGCCCCGATCGAGGTAGCGGTCAATCATAGACTCCTGTTC
>JAFUOK010000004.1 GCA_017481925.1 Alistipes sp. | reverse complement strand
CTGCCGAGACCGAGGCTACAGAGGCAACTGAGGAGGCTGCAGAGTAGTCATCCCAGGAGAGGGCGCAGAGTAGTCATCCCAGGAGAGGGCGCAGAAGTAGTTCTTCGCTTCTTGAAACACACGGGGCTGTCAATTTTTGACAGCCTTTTTTGTAACACATCACAATTATATATAAGTATGGGAAACAAGATTGCCGTAGCGCGTGTAGGTCGTCTCTTTGGCGACATCCGTCAGGGAGGACTCTCCATCACGCTCTATGACACACTGCCCGAGGAGTGGGACCCCACCTCGGAGCCTCTCTTCGTGGAGATCGACTCGCTGGCCGTGCCTCTCTACTGCGACCACTTCGAGCGCCGAGGACGTGCTGGTGCCAACGTACGCTTTGCCGACTTCGACACGCAGCGTCGTGCCGAGGAGCTCATTGGCAAGGAGCTGTTCCTCTTCGAGGAGGAGGACGAGGAGGCAGACGACGAGTTCTATATGGAGGATCTGATCGGCTTCACCGTCGAGGCGGGCGCACTGCGTGGCGAGATCACCGACTACTACGACAGCGAGATGAACCCTCTCTTTGGCATCGACTTTGGCGAGGGTGAGCGACTGATCCCCGCCGCCGAGGAATTTATCGTGCAGATAGACTTTGAGCGTGGGCATATCGTCATGACACTGCCCGACGGACTGCTGGAGTTATAAATAAAAAGGTATCGAATTATTTCGATACCTTTTTATTTGTCTGCTTGGGTCGTCTCGACGTGTTGCGCTGGGGCTTGGCCGTGCGGTCCTCCCGAAAGAAATAAGATTTCTGTTTGCGTTTATCCTCCTGCGAACGAGCCACAAAGACCTTTTCGCCCGTGTAGGGGTTTTCACCCGTGTAGAACATCACCGACGAGAGGGTCATCGGCGTAGGTGTAAGGTCCTGCACCTGCTCCAGATCGAAGTGCAGACGTCCCAGCACCTTCTGCGAGAGGGCTCGCATATCCTGCTCACGACACCCCGGATGCGAAGATATGAAGTAAGGGATGAGTTGATAACGCAGACCCTCTCGCTCACATATTGTACGAAAATCGCGGTTCAACTCCTCAAACATCGCAAACGGAGGTTTACGCATAAGATTCAGCACATGATCCTCCGTATGCTCAGGGGCGACCTTCAATCGTCCCGAGGTGTGATGCTTTATGACCGTTGCCAAATATGGAGAATCATCGAACAGGTCGTAGCGTATGCCACTACCAATAAAGGCCTTCTTAATGCCCTTCACTGCACGAATCTTCTCATACAGAGCAAGCAGCGGGCGGTGGTCATTATTGAGGTTGGGACAACGCTTCGGATGCAGGCACGATGGGCGCTGACACTTACGGCACGCCGCCTCATTCTTACCTCCCATGCGGTACATATTGGCCGAGGGGGCGCCCACGTCGGATAGATAGCCACGGAAGTCGGGCATCTGCGTAACCCGCTCCACCTCCTTAAGAATAGAGCGCTCGCTACGCGAGTTGATAAACTTACCCTGATGTGCCGAGATAGTACAAAAAGCACAGCCACCAAAGCATCCACGATGGATATTTATCGAGTGCTTGATCATCTCCCATGCTGGGATATCGCCCTTGCCGCGGTAGCGGGGATGGGGCGCACGCTCGTAGGGCAGGTCGAACGAGTGATCCAACTCCTCGGTCGAGAGCGTAGTGTTGGGAGGTGTGACGACGATATACTTCTCGCCCACCTGCTCGACAAGTGTTGTTGTGGGCTCCTTCTGATTGCTCAGCGTCTCCTCCTCCACAAAGTTTGCAGCAAAGGCTCGTTTGCTCTGCTGACACTCCTCGAATGAGTGCAAAAACTTTGTCGTTGCAGGGTCCAATCGCTCAACATACGACTTGTCAGCCACGAAAGCCACCTGGTTGATCTTGCGCAAGAGTTTGGCGTTATAGCCATTACGCATAGCGCGTGCCACCTGCTGCACTACCCTCTCACCCATGCCATAGATCAAAAGGTCGGCACCGCTCTCCACCAAAACAGATGGGTGAAGGCTGTCGCTCCAATAGTCGTAGTGCGTCAGACGACGCAGCGATGCCTCAATACCTCCCACCACAACGGGGATGTGGGGATAGAGGCGTTTGAGAATCTGCGTATATACCGTCACAGCATGGTCGGGACGGAAGCCCGCCTTGCCACCTGCCGTATAGGCATCGTTGCTACGCAGGCGAATGTTGGCCGTATAGTGATTAACCATAGAGTCCATAGCACCTCCCGACACACCGAAGAAGAGACGTGGTGCGCCCAACTTCTTGAAGTCGCGCAGGTCGTCCCTCCAGTTGGGTTGTGGCACGATGGCCACACGATACCCCTCGGCCTCCAACAGACGACCGATGACGGCAGCGCCAAAGGCCGGGTGGTCGATATAGGCATCGGCGGTAAAGAGGATCACATCGATATAATCCCACCCCAAGGCTCGAACCTCCTTTATGGTTGTTGGCAAAAACATTCTTATTTGTTTAATTCATTTTGAATTATGAATTTTGCATTCCTTACTCATCCTCCAATGCTCGGGCGGCAACGTAGCCGTCCCACTTAGCTATGACGGCCTGCAGGTCGGCGGGCAGTTCGCTCTCGAAGGTCATCTCCTCGCCCGTTGTGGGGTGCACAAAGCCTAATGAACGGGCATGCAGAGCCTGACGGGGCAGCAGAGTAAAGCAATTTTCTATGAACTGCTTATACTTCGAGAAGGTTGTACCTTTCAGGATCCTATCGCCACCATAGCGCGCATCGTTGAACAGGGGATGACCCTGCCACGACATGTGGACACGTATCTGATGTGTGCGACCCGTCTCCAAGCGACACTCTACGAGCGTCACGTAGCCATAGCGTTTGAGTACCCGATAGTGCGTCACGGCGTGCTTACCGTCCGAGCCATCGGCAAAGACATACATCTGCAATCTATCCTTCGGGCTACGGCCTATATTTCCCGTAATCGTACCCTCATCCTCCTCCAAATTACCCCACACAAGGGCCACATAACGGCGATGAATCGTGTGGTCGAAGAACTGCTTGGCCAAACGTGCGTGTGCTCGCTCATTCTTCGCCACAACCAACAGTCCCGAGGTATCCTTATCAATACGGTGCACCAATCCAGCACGCATATCGCCCTCCTGGAACAGAGGCAAGTCCTTCAGGTGAAAGGTCAGGGCATTGACCAGCGTGCCGCTATAATTGCCACAGCCCGGGTGTACGACCATACCCGCCTCCTTATTCACGATTATCAGATCATCATCCTCATACACTACGTTCAGCGGTATATCCTCGGGAATAATCTCCACCTCGCGCTTGGGGTAGGGCATAACAAGTGTGATGCGGTCCAGCGGCTTCACCTTATAGCTCGACTTGGCCGCTACGCCATTGACCAGAATGTTACCGCTATCGGCGGCAGTCTGTATGCGATTGCGCGAGCAGTGCTCCATGCGATCGACAAGATACTTGTCCAGTCGCAGGAGTTTCTGACCACGATCTACCGTGATGGCAAAATGCTCGAACATCTCGTCAGCACCCTCCACCAGATCGACATCCTCCACCTCGTTTATCTCTTTATACTCTTCGCTCATCATCTTCGGGGTTAGAAAAACTCATCCTCCTCCGTTTCGGTCACCTCCGTAGGCTCCTCCTCGCTGCCACCAAACAGTGCACGCAGGATACCTCCTGCACGGTCGGCTGTCTCGGCCTGCTCCAGCGAGTCTCGCAATGCAGCCTCAGCCTCCAAGCGCTCCTCCTCCAGCTCCTGGGCACGCTTGTCGGATGCTGCGCTGCTGCTCTCCACCTTACTCTCATCCAAAGTAAGCCACAAGCTCACTTCGTCACCGAGCTGGGCGCTGCTATTGTGCGCGAGTGACTGACGATAGACACGTGCATCCTTCTGATTCATCAGGTTGATACCCTCATCCATCTCTATCTTGCCGATGTTGAGACCCTGCTCCCACAGGCGGCTCTTGGCGGCCTCGAGACCCTGACCGATAGCCTTGGGCACGATGACACCATTCTTCTCGGGCTCAACGCCCACCTTGAGCACTACGCCCTCGCCCATCTCTATCTCGACCTTCATATCGGGCGTAAGCTCACGGCCATCGACCAGCTCGGCCAGAACGTAGTTCGTAGCGATATCCTCCTCATAGACCAGACGCTCGATACCCAGTCCTGCCACCTCCAGCATATTCTTTGCCTGGCGCAGTGAGCGACCCGCAACGTAGGGCACCTGAACCATCTTCTGACGCACGGAGTTGATCGTTACGTAAATCTTGCGACCTGCCTTCACCTCAACGCCCCCCTTGGGTAGCTGATCCAGCACGATACCACCCTCGTAGGCGGGCACGAACAACGAGTCGTTGATGATAATATCCAGACGCTCCTTGTCGGCCAGACGCTCGGCATCGGCAATGCGGATACCCGTGAAGTCGGGCACCGTGCGGTGCGTGCCGTGGCGGGTGATGATGTTCATCATAATGCTCGACACCACCAGAATGGCCACCACCGTGAGCGTGATAAGCACGGCGTGGAAGGCCACGGGCGACGCCTTGAGGCGTGCTACAAGCCCTGCTATTGACCCCTGCTTGGGTTTTCTTCTATTTCTTTTCTCCATAATTATCCTATCTCATTATAGTGTGTATCTCGTTCAACGGCACGGAAGCCTGCCCTTTCGACCATAGCGTGCATCTCCTCGACGCTCATCGTAGGACGCTGGTCATCAGCACCTGCCATAGAGTAAATCTTCGTAGAGTCCTCGATCGTGCCATCCACATCGTCAGCACCAAAGTGGAGAGCCATCTCCGTGGTCTGCTTGCCATACATCACCCAGTAGGCCTTGATATGTGGCACGTTATCCAATATAAGTCGGCTCATAGCCAGCGTACGCAGGTCATCGGTAATTGACACCTCGCCAATGGAGGACATCGAGTTGCCATAGTTGCGGTACTTGAGCGGGATGAAGGCATTGAATCCGCCCGTTCTGTCCTGCAACTCACGCAATCGCAGCAGGTGGTCGATACGATGCTCCACTCTCTCGATATGGCCGTACAACATAGTGGCGTTGGTCTTAAGACCCAGCTCGTGTGCCGTGCCGTGCACCTCAAACCACTCGGCCGTAGAACCCTTGTCGGGGCATATCTGCTGACGTATCTCCTCGTCGAAAATCTCTGCGCCACCACCCGGGATAGCCTCCATACCTGCGTCAATGAGCATCTGCAGACCCTCCCTTACCGAAAGGCCCGCCTTGCGAATCATATACGATAGTTCGATGGCGGTATAAGCCTTAACGGCCGCCTCGGGCAGGATAGCCTTCACACGACGAATGAGCTCGCAGTAGAACTCGATCGTATGGTCGGGGTGGACACCGCCTACGATATGCATCTCGGTGGCACCCTTGCCTATGTATGAGCGTACCTTTGCCTCCATATCCTCTATCGAGTAGTCCCACGCCTCGGCACTGCCACGCGGACGACGGTAGGAGCAGAACTTACAGTTAAAGAGGCAGACATTCGTCGGCTCAATATGAAAATTCTTATTATAGAAGACCTTGTCGGCGCTGATCGCCCTCTTCTTTTCGACGGCAACCTCAGCCAAACGCCACAGCGGTGCATCGTGCCACAGCACGAGGGCATCCTCGGCCATAAGGCGTGCACCCGCACGCGTGCGAGCGAGTATCTCTTCCCACTTTTCCATTATTTAGGTGCTTTTCGGTAAAGGTAAATTGCTATTATAGCAAATATTATGTTGGGCAGCCATACGGCAAGGCCTACGGGCAGGCCGCCACTCTTGGCAAACTCTTCGAACAGTCGGTTAAGCATGATGTACGAGAAGCAGAGCATAATGCCGATACCGATATGCAGACCCGTGCCTCCGCGCACCTTGCGCGAAGAGAGCGACACGCCGATAAGCGTGAGGATAAAGGTTGCAAAGGGGTAGGCATAGCGTGTATGGCGCTCCACCTCGATAATGTTGATCGAATCCGAGCCCTTGGTGCGCTGCTGCTCAAGGAAGCGGTTCAGCTCGCCAATCTTCATCGTCGATACCGTCTGCTCGATACGCCCCAGCTCCTTGACGTCCAGATTTATCAGTGTATCCAGGTCGCGCAGCTGCTCAAAGGTCTCCACACCCGCCGAGTCGGTGCGGCGGATGATGTAGCGCTGTGCCTTCCAGCGACCCGTCTCGGGATCTACCGTGACGTCCGAAGCCTCCAGAGTCTCGGCAATAGCGGTGCCTTCGTAGCGTTCGATGGCCAGATATGAGGCACGGTTGGAGGTGTTGAAGCCTCGCACATAGACAAACTCGCCAGGCTCTATCTGACGATAGATGTGGCGGTCGTACTGCTCGTTCTTATACTTCTTGAAGTAGGTCTGGCGGAACTTCACACAGGCCACCTGCGACTGGGGTATAACCCACAGGTTGAGCGCAAGCGAGAGCAGGGCGATGAACAATGCACCCAGGAAATAGGGCCACATCAGACGGCGGAAACTCACACCACCCGACAGCATGGCGACAATCTCGGTCTGGTAGGCCATCTTCGAGGTGAAGAAGATTACCGAGATGAAGGTGAACAGACCGCTGAACTGATTGATAAAGTCGGGGATGAAGTTGATGTAGTAGTCGAAGATAATGGCCGACCACGGGGCGTGCGACTCGGTGAAGTTATCGACACGCTCGGCGTAGTCGAACACCACCAGAATCACCGTAATCATAGCAATAGCGAAGGCGTAGGTTCCCAGGAACTTGCGCAATATGTAACGGTCGAGAATCTTATACCCCGGCCACGATAGTTTTATGCGTTCATTCATACTCTTCTCTTTACAGTCTGCGACCCAACTTTTCGACCATCACCCGCTTCCACTCGGCAAAGTCGCCCGCAATTATATGTTTGCGTGCCTCGCCCACCAGCCACAGGTAGAAGGCTATGTTATGCAGCGATGCAATCTGCGCCGCCAGCATCTCCTTGCACACCACAAGATGGTGTACGTAGGCCTTCGTATATAGTTTATCGACAAAACTTGCGCCGTTAGGGTCGAGCGGCGAAAAATCATTCTCCCACTTCTTGTTTCTCAGGTTTATCGTACCCTCGCTCGTGAAGATCTGACCATTACGGCCGTTGCGCGTGGGCATCACACAGTCGAACATATCCACACCTCGGTCGATACCCTCCAGAATGTTTATCGGCGTACCCACACCCATCAGGTAGCGGGGTTTATTCTCCGGCAGAACAGCGTTCACCACCTCAATCATCGAATACATCACATCGGTAGGCTCACCCACGGCCAGACCACCTATGGCGTAGCCATCGGCGTCGTACTGCTGCACATTCTCGGCCGCCTTGGCACGCAGGTCGGGATAGGCACAACCCTGCACGATGGGGAACAGCGACTGATAGTGTCCCCACTTGGGGGAGGTCTGATGATAGCGATTGAAGCAACGCTCCAGCCAACGCTCCGTCAGCGCCAGCGACTTGGCGGCATACTCGCGCGGAGCATCGCCCGGGGGGCACTCATCAAAGGCCATCATAATGTCGGCACCTATGGTGCGCTCGGTGTCAATCACGCTCTCGGGCGTGAACAGGTGCTTCGAGCCGTCGATATGCGAACGGAAGTGGCAACCCTCCTCCTTGAGCTTGCGACAGTCGGCAAGTGAGAAGACCTGAAAGCCGCCGCTGTCGGTGAGCATCGGGCCATCCCACGTCGAGAAACGATGCACGCCACCCGCCTGCTCCAGAATATCCATGCCCGGACGCAGGTAGAGGTGATAGGTGTTGGCAAGGATTATCTGCGCACGAGCATCCTCCTTCACATCACGATGGAAGATACCCTTCATCGCCGCCGCAGTGCCTACGGGCATAAAGATAGGGGTCTGGATGGGACCGTGGTCGGTCTCGATAAGTGCTGCACGGGCCTTCGAACCCGGAGCGGTATGTTGTAAAGTAAATTTCATCATTTTCTACTATTTGGGGAGGCTCTCCCGCTCCCCTCTCACGTTGCAATTTCGCATTGCCTGCATTCCACAAATGGAGTATTCGGACAAAGGTACTATTTTTCTATGAAAAATAAACGTTTTTTAGCAGGAAAAGTTGTTATAGGGGTATAACTGTAACGGAGGGGATGGAATTAAGTGTTATAGGTGATATAGGCACAATAACCGAGCCTATGCCTATTACACTTATTGCCCCTATCCCACCAATTTTGAATTTTGAATTTTGCATTTTGAATTGCATTCGCTATCTTTGTAAGTCTTATTGAACAAGTACACTATGCAATACCTCGACTATATCATTCAGCACTACGGCTGGCAGGGCACAGCCCTCATTGCGACGATTCTGGTGCTGTTCTTTTTGCAGATTTACTACCACGCCGTGGTCTATGGCCGTGTGGCGAGGTTCCGCAATTCGCGCCGCCGCAAGCGTCTGGACACCGAACCCGCGGTGTCGGTCATCGTGCCCCTCTTCTCGGAGGACTACACCTACCTCGACGAGCGTCTGCCACTACTTATGCAGCAGAAGTATGACGCTATGTTTGAGATTGTTGTGGTGTATGTAGGTTCGGACAACGACTTCTACGAGGAGCTCTCAAATATGCGTCTTCGCTGGCCCAATCTCATCGTCACCAAGATACAGTACAACCCCCGCTTCCCCATCTCGGTCAAGATGGCTATCAACGTGGGTATCAAGTCATCGCACAACGAGCACCTGCTCATCACCACCACCGATGCTACACCCGCCTCGGAGCAGTGGCTTCAGATGATGGGCAAGGCATTTATGCGTGGTGAGATCGTGCTGGGCTACACCTCCATAGAGCAGGGCGAGGGTCTTACATCCTACCTCATACGTCTTTCGCGTATGCAGATTTCGACCTACTGGCTTGCCCAGGCTGTGCGAGGCCGTGCCTACCGTGGTTCACGCAGCAACATAGGCTTCACGAAGAGTCTCTACTTCGGCGTCAAGGGCTTCACGCACCTGAATATGAATATCGGCGAGAATGACCTCTTCATACAGTCTATCGCCCACGACAACAACGCCAGCGTAGTACTCATCCCCAAGGGCCGTATGATAGAGCGCCAGTGGGGAGGTATGAAGTGGTGGATGCAGCACCTGCACCACTACGCCGAGGCGTATCGCTACTACCCCCACACGGCACGCAACGCTATGGAGTGGGATTTGGGTAGTCAGGTGTTGTTCTTCCTCAGCGCACTGGTGGCGCTGGCAGTGATGCCCCTTGAGGTCAAGGCCGTGGCGGCTCTTCTGCTCATCACGCGCTACCTTGTGGCTATGCTGCGCGCACGCTCTATTGCCAAGCGCGTAGGCGAGAAGGGCGTAGCACTGCGTTATTTCATCTTCGACGTCATAAACCCCGTCATTATGCTCGGCACACGCATAGCGATGTTGCGCAAGGATAGTACAGCGTGGAAATAGAGGAGTATATAATTGCCGATGACCGCACGCTCGTGGAGCGTTCGCTGGCGGGTGACGATATGGCTTTCGAGTATCTGTTCAACCGCTACGGGGAGGCTATGCGCCGACTGTTTCTGCAACGTTCAACCTCGGCAGAGGATACCGAGGACCTGCTGCAGGAGACCTTCATCAAGGTATATATCAACCTCGACCGCTACTCACCCCAATACACCTTCGGGCAGTGGGTCTATACCATCGCCCGCAACACCCACATCGACTTCGAGCGCCGACGCCAGGAGGACCTATCCATAGATGAGAAATTCTCCTCTCCCGCAGCCAGCACACCATCGCCCGAGGAGAGCATGATACGCCAACAGCAACGCCGTCAGATTGAGCACTATATAGAGGTTCTGCCCGAGCATTACCGACGCCTGTTCACGATGCGTTTTCTGGACGACTACTCCTACGACGAGATAGCCGAGAAACTACATCTGCCTATGGGTACTGTCAAGACACAGATCCACCGCGCCCGCGAGCGGATGTGCCGACTTATCCTCGAAGGCGAGTGCGAAAAGGCGTAGTTTTTTATAAATAAGCCATTAGGCGCAAATAAAGTAAATATAAAGCACGCCTAAGGCGTGTTTTTCTTTGGCGCGGATGCACGTTTTTATACAATTTTTGTTAGTTTTGTATAAGTATTGTATTTATAGGCATAAATAGTTCCAAGATATGAGTAAAAAAGTTGTAACTTTTGGTGAGATAATGTTGCGTTTGGCAACGCCCGACAACCTGCGTTTTCAACAGAGCACCTCGCTCTCGGCCACATACGGTGGTGGCGAGGCCAACGTAGCCGTGTCGCTGGCCAACTATGGCGTCGAGACCGACTTCGTAACACGTCTTCCCAAGAACGATATAGCCGCCGCCTGCGTGGGCGAACTGCGTAAATATGGCGTAGGCACGTCGCACATCGTCTATGGCGGTGAGCGTTTGGGTATCTACTTCCTCGAAACGGGTGCTATTGCACGCCCGAGCAAGGTTGTTTACGACCGTGCCCACTCATCCATCTCGACCATCGAGCGTGGCATGGTGGATTGGGAACGAGTATTTGAGGGTGCCGACTGGTTTCACTTCACGGGTATCACCCCCGCCATCAGCGCCTCAGCTGCCGAGGTGTGCCTGGAGGCGTGCCAAGTGGCTAACAGAATGGGCGTAACGGTATCGTGCGATCTGAACTATCGCAAGAACCTCTGGAAGTATGGCAAGACGGCATCGGAGGTTATGCCTGCGCTGGTGGAGTGTTGCGACGTCATCCTTGGCAATGAGGAGGATGCCGAGAAGGTCTTTGGCATCAAGCCCGAGGGTTTCGACGTGGCTGCAACCGAGGGCAAGGTAGAGCAGAGTGCTTTTGAGAGTGTCTGCCGTCAGATTATGGCCCGCTTCCCCCGTGCAAAGAAGGTTATCATCACACTGCGTGGCTCGATAAACGCCAATCACAATACGTGGGGCGGCGTGCTCTTCAATGGCCAGACGCTTTACTCATCACCCCGTTATGACCTTACGCACATTGTAGATCGTGTAGGTGGTGGCGACTCGTTTATGGGAGGATTGATTTATGGCCTCAGAGAGTATAAGGACGATGAGCGTGCCCTGCGCTTTGCTGTGGCCGCCTCGGCGCTCAAGCACACCATCTATGGCGACTTTAACCTCGTCACGGTAGCCGAAGTAGAAAACCTTATGCGAGGCGACGGCTCAGGCCGAGTGGCAAGATAGAGAAAAGCGCAGAATTACCGCGCGTCAGCCCTGACAATTTTGCATTTTGAATTCTTAATTTTGAATTACATAACGTATGGCACGTTTTTCAAAGATAGAGGTCATTCAGACCATGAAACACACGGGCATGGTACCCGTATTCTACAACGCCGATGTGGAAACATCAAAGCAGGTCATCAAGGCGTGCTACGAGGGTGGCGTTCGCGCCTTCGAGTTCACCAACCGTGGCGACTTCGCCCACGAAACCTTCGCCGTGCTGAGCCGCTGGGTAGCCGAGGAGTGCCCCGAGATGGTGCTGGGCGTAGGCAGTGTGGTGGATGCCGCCACGGCAGCACTATATATTCAATTGGGAGCCAACTTCATCGTAGGCCCATTGTTCAACCCCGACGTTGCGAAGGTGTGCAACCGTCGCCTGGTGCCCTACACCCCCGGGTGTGGTTCTGTAACGGAGATAGGCACAGCGCAGGAGGCAGGTTGCGACCTCGTGAAGATATTCCCCGCAGGCGAGGTGGGAGGCCCCTCGTTCGTGAAGAATGTGCTGGCACCTATGCCGTGGTCGATGATTATGGCTACGGGCGCTGTGGAGCCTACACGCGAGAATCTCACGGCGTGGATGAAGGCTGGTGCTACGGTTGTAGGCATGGGCTCTAAACTATTCCCCAAGGCTGTTATCGCCGAGAAGCAGTGGAGCGCCATCACTGATAAGTGCCGCGAGGCATTGGGCTACATTGCCGAGGCCCGATAGCGGGGACAGGGTAAGGATTAAACCATTCGCTACCAACAAGATAAGCAAGCCGTAGCAAATTATAGAAACACCATAGAAAACTTTACCAATATGAATCAAAACAAACCTACCTCCTATCGTTGGGTGATATGTTCGCTGTTGTTCTTCGCCACAACGATCAACTACCTCGACCGCCAGGTGCTGTCGCTGACGTGGGAGGATTTCATTCGCCCCGAATTTCATTGGACAAATGCCCACTACGGACTCGTGACGGGTATCTTCTCGTTGGTCTATGCCATCGGCATGCTATTCGCCGGTCGCATAGTCGATAAGCTCGATACCAAGAAGGGTTACATGTGGAGCATCTTCATCTGGTCAATAGGTGCCTGCGTACACTCGTTGTGTGGCGTGGTGACCGAGTGGGCCGTCGGTCTTCCCGATGCGGAGGCTCTACGTGCAGCCATCGGCAATGTCGATCTGGTGGCTCGCATTGCCCATATCTCGCTCACGCTCTTCATCCTGGCACGATGTGTTTTGGCTATCGGTGAGGCCGGTAACTTCCCTGCCGCCATCAAGGCCACGGCCGAATACTTCCCCAAGAAGGACCGTGCCTATGCTACGAGTATCTTCAATGCCGGTACTACCGTAGGCGCACTGCTCGCCCCCTTCACCATCCCCACGCTCGCGGCTAAGTTTGGCTGGGAGGCCGCCTTTATCATCATTGGTGGCTTGGGATTTATATGGATGGGCTTCTGGCAGTTTATGTATAAGAAACCCGATCAGAACCCCAAGGTGAATGCCGCCGAGTTGGAGTATATCAACTCCGACAGCGAGGAGGAGCGTGCCGCTGCCGAGCGCGATGCCGCCGAGAAGGCCGCCGCACCAAAAGTGTCGTTGTGGCAATGCTTTGGCTACCGTCAGACGTGGGCTTTCATCTCGGGTAAGGCTATTGCCGATGGCGTGTGGTGGTTCTACCTGTTCTGGATGCCCTCTTACCTGAAGAACGCCTGCGGCATGTCATCGACAAGTTTCGAGTTCCAGCTGGCTTTGGGCGTGCTGTATCTTATCGTGATGATTTCGGTGTTGGGTGGCTACCTGCCTACAATCTTTATCGAGAAGTATAAGATGAACCCCTACGCAGGACGTATGCGTGCGATGCTTATCTTCGCATTCTTCCCCCTGTTTGCCCTTTTGGCACAGCCCCTGTCGCAATACTCATACTGGTTCCCCATCGTCTTTATCGGTATCGCTGCGGCGGCACATCAGTCGTGGTCGGCTAATATATTCTCTACCGTGGGCGATATGTTCCCCAAGTCGATGATCGCAACAATCACGGGTATCGGCGGCATGGCCGGTGGCGTGGGTTCGTTCTGCATACAGATGGGTGCCGGTCGTCTGTTCGACTACGCCGAGCAGAGCAATATGGCGTTTATGGGATATATGGGCATCGAGGCTGGCTATATGATCGCCTTCTCGTTCTGCGCCGTGGCATATCTCATCAGCTGGATGGCGATGAAGGCCTTTGTGCCACAGTATAAGCCGATTAAGTTGTAAACAAATAATAGAAAAGGTTGCCCGAAAAGAGGCAACCTTTTTTATTTTATGCAAAATTCAAAATGCAAAATTCAAAATTTCTTATTCTACAATAGAATGTGAATAATGAGGCTATTTTTAGGCTTGCGAAGTCCGAGAAACCGCAGTTTACTCGATGTAAATGAGGATTTCGAGGACAAGCATAACGACAAAAGAGCCTTATTAGGCACATTCGTCGTCATCAGCAAGACTACCTACTTAAATAAAGAATAGGCGATTCCCATCTCCAGACCACGCAACTCCGCCAAGCCTCGCATACGTCCGTAGCACGAGTAACCAGGGTTGGAAGTGCGGTTAAGGTCGTCACACATCTGATGGCCGTGGTCGGGACGCATAGGGATGCTACGCCCCCACTGTTGTTGAATCTCCAGCAGGGCTCGCATCACCTCATACATAGGCACATCGCCCTCCAAATGATTATCCTCCTGGAAGTTACCCTCCTCGTCGCGACGCGTTGAGCGCAGATGCACAAAGCCCACACGCTCGCCAAACTCACGCATCATTGCGGGCAGGTCGTTATCGCCCCTCACGCCAAACGAACCCGTGCAAAGGCACAAGCCATTCGACTTATTGGGCACAGCCTCCACCAGACGACGGAAGTCCTCCGCCGTAGATAGTATGCGGGGCAGGCCGAGAATAGGATATGGAGGATCGTCGGGATGTATAACCATCTGCGAACCACACTCATCGGCCACGGGGCACACCTCACTCAGGAAGTAAATCAGGTTCTCCCTCAACTGCTGGGCGTCGATACCCTCATAGCGATCCAACGCCTGCTGGAACTGCTCCACTGTAAAACTCTCCTCCGAGCCGGGCAGGCCTGCAATCATATTACGTGTTAGGCGTTCACGCTCCTGCACGCTCATAGCCTCATAGCGAGCCTTGGCGACAGCCTTCTCCTCGGGGGTATATTCCGCCTCGGCAGCGGGACGACGCAGGATGTAGAGGTCAAAAGCCATAAAGGCTGCACGCTCGAAGCGCAAGGCACGCGAGCCATCCTCAACCTCATACGCCAGATCGGTGCGTGTCCAGTCCAGCACAGGCATGAAGTTATATGTAATGCAGTGTATGCCACACTCGGCAAGGTTACGAATCGACTGCTTGTAGTTGTCGATATAGCGCTGATAGTCGCCCTCACGGGTCTTGATGTGCTCATGCACGGGGACGCTCTCCACAACGCTCCATCGAAGGCCCGCCTCGGCCACCATCTGCTGACGGGCGCGAATCTCCTCCACAGGCCACACCTCGCCATTGGGGATATGATGCAGGGCGTGGACAATGTCGGTGGCACCCGCCTGACGTATATTACTCAGCGTGACGGGATCCGACGGCCCATACCAACGCCAAGATTGTGTACAAAGTATCATAATTCAAAATGCAAAATGCAAAATTCAAAATTTTCGCTCTACGTCATTCCACATTTATGCATTTTAGGGCTTTGTTGATACAAGTTTGTTGCTATGCATAAATGAATGGAATCTACCTTATAACCAATTACCTGCATGATACTCCACGTATCAGCAAACTCCTGTTCAACAAAGGGAGATACCAGTCATTTCCGCAGGGGAACTAACACAACTCAGCACAGTATCATGTGCGGAAATGTGGCATGACGTGAACAGTTATATTTAACCTACAAACATTATTAGCAACTATGCCTCGCCCCTCACAAAACACCCGTTACGGGTGCGGAAATGTGGCATGACGCAGGCCTAAGGCCTGTTTTATTATTACTTTATCCGCAAACTTTCGCAGTGCGGGATAGGCTGACGCATAATAATAGTAACCTACAATGCATGTTCTCGGAATAATATTTATTTTTAGATTGAGAATGCGTCAAAGCCGCCATCCACAACAGTCAGTGTTCCCGTAACAAACTTCGAGGCATCCGAAGCCAGCCACTGCAACGTGCCGAGCAACTCCTCGGGCTCACCGAAACGCTTGAACGGCGTATGTGCAATGATGGTCTCGGCACGGGGTGTGAGCGAACCGTCGGGGTTTGTCAGCAGGTCACGGTTCTGATTAGTAAGCAGGAAACCCGGAGCAACAGCATTCACACGAAAACCCTCGCCAAACTTCATAGCCAACTCGCCGCACATATACTTCGTCCAGTTGATCACCGCAGCCTTCGCCACGCCATAGCCCGCAACACGTGTCAGGGGACGCAGAGCCGCCTCCGAGGCGATATTGATAATCGAGCCACCGCCCTGCGCAACCATAGCCTTGACAAAAACCATCGTAGGCAGAATAGTGCCAAAGAGGTTCAGGTCCACCACCTGACGCACAGCCTCAATGTCGAGATCGAAGATCGTCTTATCGGGCGGAACCGTTGCCGCCGCCTGATTACCGCCAGCACCATTTATAAGCACATCGATACGACCATAGGCCTCCATGATAGCATCATAGCAACGCTCCAGCGACGCCTTATCCAACACGTTGCACTCCAGGAACAGAGCCTCACCACCCGCCTCGCGGGCAGCCTTTTCGAGACGCTCACCCGCCTCGCGGTTACGACCCATAATCACCACTCGAGCCCCAACAGATGCAAAGTGCTCGACCATCGACGAGCCGAGAATACCCGTAGCACCCGTGATGGCGATAACTCGATCTTTTACGCAAAATAAATCTTTCATCGTAATATCTATTTAAATTGTTTTCTCAAATAAAATTATTTTCTCGAATAAAACAAAGATACAAAATTTTTGCAAAAACACCACTCCTCGCAGAGCATCTACACCTGCGAACTACAAAATAACGTATAAAAACTGCCGATTATGATTATACGAAGTATAAAATTTTGCGGTTCGGAATTAAAAGCGTAACTTTACACCAGATTATAGCCTCGCGTGGGCGAGCGTTCAAAACGACAAAACACGTTAAAATTTCACATATTATGGCAATCAACAGAAAAGAATTTCTAAAATCTCTGGGTGGCCTGGCTGCGCTCACAATCATTCCGCGCCGCGTACTCGGAGGTCCCGGTCACATTGCGCCTAACGACCAATTGACCAAGGGCATCATCGGTATGGGTGGTATCGGTTTCAGCGAGAACCACTTTTCGAGCAACGAGCAGTGCCGTCTGGTAGCCGTGTGCGATGTAGATGATCTGCACCTGCAGAAGGGTGTCGATCTCTCGAAGGAGCGTCTGGGCGAGACCGTGAAGGGCTACCACCTCTATCGCGATCTGATCAACGACCCCAACGTCGATGTTGTTCACATCGCCACTCCTCCCCACTGGCACGCCCTGATGGCTGTCGAGGCAGCAAAGGCCGGCAAGGATATCTGGTGCGAGAAGCCTATGACCCGTACCATCGGCGAGGGTAAGCGAGTAATGGAGGCTGTGCGTCAGAATGGCCGTATCTTCCGTCTGAACACATGGTTCCGCTTCAAGGATACCTTCTACGGCTTGGGTACAACGGTGAAGCCTTTGAAGAAGCTGGTCGATAGCGGTCTTTTGGGTTGGCCCTTGAAGGTTACAATCTCAGGCTATACCGGCTTTAACTGGAAATTCTACTGGGTAGGTAAGGAGAATCTGGTAGAGCAGCCCATTCCGAAGAATCTGGACTACGACCTGTGGCTCGGTCCGGCACCCTACAAGCCCTACAACGAGCACCGTACACACCAGACCTTCCGTGGTTACTGGGACTACGATGGTGGTGGCTTGGGCGATATGGGTCAGCACTACATCGATCCCGTGCAGTATATCCTGGGTAAGGATGGCACCTCACCCGTGAAGGTAGAGGTAGATGCTCCCGAGCAGCACTGGGATGCTATCGGCACATGGCGTAAGATTGTCTATACATACGATGACGGCTGTCAGATCATCCTGCAGGGCGAGCAGCACGGCGACCCCACGGCTCCCTACATCGAGGGACCGAACGGCAAACTCTATCAGGGTTTCCGCTGCGAACTCAACGGTCAGCCCGCATTCAACATTATGGATAAGTTGGCAGAGTTGCCCGATCCCGAGCCCCAGAACACCGACTTCATCAAGTGTATCCACTCACGTGAGAAGTTCGCTCTGAACGAGATCAACGGTTTCCGCTCGGCTACGATCGTGAATATGGGTCTGTGTGCTCTGCGCCTGAACCGTACGCTGGAGTTCGATCCCGTGAAGTTGCAGTTTATCAACGATGATGCTGCCAACGCACTTATTGATCAGCCCATGCGTGCTCCCTGGACATTCTAACCTAAACAGCTAAAAATGACAACGATGAAAAGACTACTTATTATATTCGTCCTGCTCGTGATGCCGCTGGTGGCCGTAAACGCGCAGGACAACCGCAACCGCGCCACATCGACCATCGTATCGGATGCGTTGGCGCAGATGCCTGCCGAGACTCCCGCGGTATATAATCAGGTTATGGCCGAGCTGGCCGCTACGGGTGCCGAGGGTATCGAGATGCTCGCAATGATGTTGGAGCCTATGGCCGAGGGCGTGAACAACTCTCCCGTAGAGTATGCCGTGAATGGCGTTGCCTCTTACGTTACGAAAGAGGGCGCAGCAATGCGCGAGGGTGTACGTGCAGGCTTGAAGGCCGCTATTGCCAAGACCACGAACAACCCCAACAAGGCATTCCTTATGACTGCCCTGCAGATTTGTGCTACGGGCGACGACGCTCACTTCTTTGCCGAGTACCTCAAGGATGACTACATGGCGGCTTTTGCTGCCCGTGCATTGGCATCGGTTAAGGGTACCGACCACACTGTCGAGCACCTGATGGCCGAGCAGGCCGAGAACGGCATCAGCAAGGTGCTGTTGGCGCAGATCGCCTCATACAAGAGCCACTTCCACGATGGCGAGCCTATCCTCATCGAGTGGTTGAACGGTGCTACACCCGAACTCAAGACGCAGATCTACACCGCTCTGGGTGCTTGGGGTGGCGAGCCCGCAGCTAAGGTTCTGGCCGCTGCTGCCAAGGAGGCCGGCTACACTTACGAGCCTACAAACGCTTATGGTGCATACCTTCACCTGTTGAATGGTCACCTAATGAAGCACGACGAGAAGGTTGTTGAGAAGGCTGCAAAGCAGCTTCTGAAGGTTGAGAAGCCCAACGTGCGTATCGCAGGTCTGGATCTGTTGGCGCAGATTAAGGGTGAGGCCATCATGCCCCTGGTATTGAAGGCCATCAAGGGTGATTGCCGCGACTACCGCTACGGCGCATTGCGCGTTGCGGAGCAGTTTGCAACCGATGCTACCTACGCTACCGTGGCTGCCGCATTGCCAAAGGCAAGCGACGATGCAAAGATCGATATTTTGAGTTGGCTGGGTGCTAACCACGCAGAGAAGCAGGCCGCAGCTATCGCTCCCTACGTAGCAAGCGCTAATGACGAGATCGCCACTACGGCTATCGCTGCCGCATCGAAGATTGGTGGCGACATCTCTTTGAAGGCTCTTATCAACCGCATGGTTAAGGAGCAGAACAGCAAGGCCGTAGAGGAGGCTTTGGTTACAGGTCTTCTGGCATTCAACGGCAAGATCAACGACGAGTTCGTAGGTGCAATGGACACCAACTCTTCATCTCGTGCCATCGCAAAGCAGGTGCTCGCATCACGCCGCATCCCCGCCGCTGCACAGAAAGTATTGAATTGGGTAAACGGTGGTAGCGACGATGCTGTTGCAGCCCTGACGACCAACGCCGTGGAGGGTAACTTCGCCGCACTGTGCAACCTCTTCGAGCAGGGCAAGCCTATGGGCGATGCTATCCTGAAGGCTATTCAAGAGAAGAGCGCATCGGAGCAGGCCAAGATGATTCAGGATCGTATGGCAAAGGCTGGTGCGAAGAAGCATATCTACTACCCCATCCTCGCCGCTACGGGTGCCAAGGAGGCTGTAGAGCCTATCGTTACGGGTTATAAGTCATCAACAGGCGAGGCGCAGGCCGCAGCATTTGAGGGTCTGTGCGCATTGACTGATGATAGCGTGCTGCCCACTCTGCTGGAGGTTGCGGCTAACCCCACGCTCAAGGAGAAGGCTTTGGCTCGCTTCATCGCTCTTACACAGTCATCGACCACGCTGAGCAATGACCAGAAGTATATGAACTACCGCAAGGCTATTGAGACCAACCCCTCGACAGCGTTGAAGAACCGCGCTCTGAGCGCACTCTCTGCTACGCAGACCTATCCTGCGATGATGCTTGCTGCAGAGTATATGGATGCAGAGGCTACGGCACAGGCTGCGGCCAACACCGTGCTGGAGATTGCAACCAAGCACCCCGAGTACTACTCAGCCGAGATTAAGGCTCTGTTGGAGAAGGTTGCCGCAACCGTAAACGATGGCGACGCTGTTTACAAGCGCAAGGATATAGAAAACTTCATCAACGAGAACAAGGCTCGCGAGGGCGTATCTATCCTCACTCCCCTGTCTGAGGAGGAGCGCAAGGAGGGTTTTGAGCTCTTGTTCGACGGTCAGAATATGGATGCCTGGACAGGCAACCTGGAGGCATACCAGCCTATGAACGGTTATATGTACGTTACCGCTGCTTATGGTACCACGGGTAACCTCTACACCAAGAAGGAGTATTCGGACTTCGTGCTTCGCTTTGAGTTCTGCTTCGACCGCGACGGCGTGAACAACGGTATCGGTATCCGCACCCCTATGGGCGTAGATGCTGCATATCACGGCATGGAGATTCAGGTTCTGCACCACGACTCTGCAATCTACAAGAACCTACGCGAGTATCAGGTACACGGCTCGGTATATGGTATCATCCCCGCAAAGCGCATCAAGTGGGGCCCGCTGGGCGAGTGGCACCAGGAGGAGATCCGCGTGAAGGGCGACCGCATCACCGTAACGGTTGATGGTCAGGTTATCGTCGATGGTAATATCCGCACCGCAACGAAGGGTCACAACGTGGCTCCCGACGGCAGCGACAAGAACCCCTACACCGTAGATAAGCTCAACCACCCCGGCCTGTTCAACAAGAAGGGCCACATCGGTCTGTGCGGTCACGGCGAGGGTATCAAGTACCGCAACATCCGCGTAAAGGAGTTGTAAACCCTTTACCAAACAATACACCGAGGCCTCCTTTACGGGGGCCTCATTTTTTTACACCCGAGACCGCGAACAGGATTATTTCGGACATTTTGCTACGATAAAGAGGTCCTAAAAAGGAAAAATCAATCTTTTTTGCATTTTTTTTGTGTAAAAATTTGCAGAGTCCGATTTTTGCCGTATATTTGCATCATCAAAATAATGGTGGATTCATCTAAGGGCTAGGATACATGCCTCTCACGCATGACATAGGGGTTCGAATCCCCTATCCACTACAAAGAAGGCGATGCAAGGAACTGATAATCAGAAACTTACATCGCTTTTTCTTTTTCTGTCACCCAAAAATTCACCCAAAAATCAAGGTCTCAAACCTACTTTTTGCGTACTTTTTTCAAGATTTCAGGCTCTTTTTCGAGTAAATCAGTCAATTTATCTCTTCTAAACCTCCAACCGTTACCTGTATTATACTGAATCTTCCTTTTTAATAGAATCTCGCTTTTGATGATATTCTGCGCTGTGTTGATTCCACAACCAAGAAAATCTGCCAAACCTTTCACTCCTTTTATTAAGTTTGCATCAGTAGTAGATACTTGCTCCTTAACTTCAACAGATATAGTTGTCGAATTATCTTTTGAGGTATAACCAATAGCATCCGCAAACTCATTAAGATAATACTTCTGCAAGGAAACACAATCACAAATCATCTTTACAAAGTCTCGCTCCGTTCTAAGGCTTACATTGGTATTGCCCGCTTCTATCTCCCGATTCATAGATTCCAAGATAGATTCATCGGGAACATCAAAGAGCCTCTGTGACTCTGCATACTTATCAATGATATTGGCAAAACCATCTTTTGCATCCTGAGTGAGCAACGGAATCTCAACCAAAGCATCCTCATAGAGACAATGCAATCGTTTTTGAAACGCCACAGATGATTCTTCAAGGGTAATTCCATTGTACGAAAACACCTCTTTATAATCATTGAGTATCTCACACCTCCTTAGTTCTCCCAATAGTGCCTTTATTGCTTCCATATTTCAAAATTTTCTTAAAGATACGATAAAATATCAGCAACGACAAATTAAGGTGAAAATAT
>JAFUOK010000042.1 GCA_017481925.1 Alistipes sp. | reverse complement strand
TCCTCAATCTCCTGCAAATTCTCCAAAACCTCCAGCGGTGCACCCGAGCGAATTGCGTAATCGATCAACTCCTCCTTGGTTGCGGGCCAGGGAGCATCCTCCAACTTCGAAGCTAACTCTAAAGTCCAGTACATAGTCTTAGTTTTTTATCCGTTAATATGTTTTTTCTTCTTGTTGAAAGCTCCTTTGGGCTTAATCGGGCGCAAATATACAGAAAAAACCGTAAAAGCAAACTAATTTGGCTAAGAATTATTTCACTATGTTTTTTATCGGACAACTCTCGGCCTAAAAAACCTAATAGCTCTGCACTCCAACGGGTTGCGTGAGTGGCTTCACAGGGGCTTTAAGGACCGATTTTGTCCTATGGACGCCACAGAATCTCCTCCACCTCGGCACGCAGGGTGATTGTGCGACCAAGCACGTAGTATAGGTCCGAAAGACGGTTGAGATATATCTTGGCACACTCCGCTACGCCGTACTCCTTGTCGGCACGTAATGTGGCACGCTCGGCACGACGACATACGGTGCGGCATACGTGGCACATCGAAAGACGTCTGTCGCCACCCGGGATGGTGAACTTGTCTATGGCGGGCAGGGCCTCCTGCAACTTATCGATCCACTGCTCCAGCTCTTCTACGGAAGCATCCTTGAGCGCAGCGACCTTATCCTCGCCTCCCTTGCCAACGGCAAGGAGCGACGCAACGGTCATAAGGTGTGATTCGACTTTACGCAATAACTCGGTGCAATCCACGAAGCGTTCATCCTCCATAAGCATATCGGCCAGCAGGGAGGTGAACGAAGTCAGTTCATCGACCGTGCCGTACGCCTCGACACGGCTGTCGGTCTTTGCTACGCGCTCGCCACCGATGAGCGATGTGCGACCCTTGTCGCCACCTTTGGTATAGATTTTCATAAACGGAATTTTTGTTTCGGGAGATGGTTGTTAAATAGCAATAGGTAACCTCTGTTATCCACACTCGTGCACGTGTGCTCCGCCACCAGACGTTTGCACTCGCCATCACGCTCGCTGTCGAGCGAGGGGGCAATGATGCAGAGCGTGCAACCTCGCTCACGTGCCGTTGTGGCCATTGCGGATAGTTGCGCGGTGGGGTAGTCGGCTGTGGCGATAATCATATCGGCCTCGGCCGTGGAGTCGATGCAAAATGAGGTATAGTGCAGATGCTCCATGAGGTTTTGCAGTTGCAGGGCACGCCGTTTGGCTACACCCTGACCAATTAGTGCATTGTAGAGCGTGCGCTCATCGGAGATGAACGTCGAACGCATAAAGACTTGCCTTACAATGGCATATACAAAGGGCGAATGGACCCCGTGACCGCGAAAATATCGCGCTCGCTTAAGGTTTGACGGCAGGGTACGCAACCCATACAGACGTCGTTTTATGTTTCGCCCCGTGATCTTCATTATTTCTTCAGTTGTCCTGCCAGACGACCCGTAGAGAAGGCTATTTGGAGGTTGTATCCGCCCGTGTTGGCGTCAAGGTCGAGCACCTCGCCAGCGAAGTAGAGACCCTTGACCTTGAGTGACTCCATAGTATATTTGTTTACCTCGTCGCACTTTACGCCGCCCGCCGTTACCACAGCAAAGGGGAATGGCGCGTAGTCTGTGATGGGGAATACCAGGCCCTTCAGGACCTTCACCAGACGTGCGATCTCGGCGTCGGTAACCTTGCGGATATAGTTCTTCGAGTGAATGTCCAACTCGTGTGCGATGGGCAGCACGAAGTGCTTTGGCACCAGCTTGCGCAACAGCTCGGAGAAGAACTCGTCGGGTTGCATCTCCTCTATCTCGCGCTTGATGCGTTCGGTGAGAATCTCCTCCGTAAGGGCGGGCTTCAGATCGATGACCATCTTCACTCGCTTATCCTCAATCAGAGCATCCACCGCATCACGGCTCAGACGCAGTGCCACAGCACCCTCAATGCCACGATCCGAAAAACTCAACTCGCCAAACTCTTCGCTCACTAACTCATTCTCAACGAATAGTTTGGCATTGATGTTCTTAAGCAGTAGTCCATCCAGAAACTTACGCTGCGGATGCGACGTGCGAAGTGGTGTAAGCGACGGGCGCACCTCCTCGATCGTATGTCCCACACGGTCGGCGAAGAGATAGCCATCGCCCGTAGAGCCTGTGCCCGGATAGGATACGCCACCCGTAGCGATAATTACGTTTTCGGCCTCCTCCTTGCGCTCGAAGCCTCGCTTGTTGAAATATTTTACGCCATATACCTTGCCATCCAATGTGAGAATGTCGCTCACACGGGCGTTGTATTCAATCTTTACGCCAAACTCCTCGCACTGCTCCACAAGGGCGTTGGCGATGTCCCACGCCTTGCCACTGCGGGGGAATACACGCTGACCTCGCTCGATGTCGAGCTTGACGCCTATGCGCTCGAAGTAGCGGATGGTTGCCTTGTTGTTGAACTCGGCAAAGGCCACATCGAAGAAGTCGGCATTGGTGCGTATGGCCTCACGGAACTCCTCGGGAGGACGGGCATTGGTAAGGTTGCAGCGTCCCTTGCCCGAGATGCGAATCTTGCGGCCGGCCTTCTCCATCTTCTCCATCAGCAATACGGAGTGACCATTGCGTGCGGCCGTTGCAGCAGCCATTAGACCTGCAGCGCCAGCACCTATAACTATAACGTCGTACATTGTATGCTCTAAATTTTCTACAAATGTACAAAATTGTCGTCACAAATACTCTTCTTTTTCGTGGGAATAGAGCCTATTCGCACAAAAATCGTATCTTTGTAGTGAAAATTTCATTAAAAACGATTATGACAAAGAAGATAGTATATCCCACGAAGGGTGTCTGCTCGCAGGCCATAGCCATCGAGTTGGAGGACGACGTTGTAAAGAGCGTACAGTTTATGGGCGGCTGTCAGGGTAATACGCAGGGCGTGGCGATGCTCGTGCGTGGAATGAAGGCCGACGAGGTGATTGCCCGCCTGGAGGGTATTAATTGTGGAGGGAAGGGTACTTCGTGCCCCGACCAGTTGGCGCGTGCGTTGCGTCTGATGACAAAGTAGGAAAATGAAGAAGATTATAAATCCGTGGGTGGGTGAGCCCACATATCACTGCTATGGCTGTGACCCCAACAACGACCACGGTTTGAAGATGGAGTTCTATGAGGATGGCGACGACGTTGTCTGCCATTGGCATCCTCGCACCGAGTTCGAAAGCTGGCGCAATACGCTGCACGGCGGTGTACAGGCCGTGCTGGTGGATGAGATTGCAAGTTGGGTGATATTCCGCAAGTTCCAGACCAGCGGCGTTACCTCACATCTTGAGATGCGCTACAAGAAGCAGGTGGTAATCGCACAGGAACATATCACCCTGCGTGCCCGCGTCACGCGTCAGCGTCGTCAAGCCATAGATATCAATGTGGAACTATTCGATGCTCAAGGCGAACTCTGCACCGAGGGTCACTGCATCTATTTCCTCACGCCCAAGCAGCGTGCCCAAGAGGAGCACGGTTTTCAGGATTTCTTGACCGAGGACGAGATATAAAAAAAAAGTGTAATTTTGATGCAAGGTTTTAGTATTTCTTCGTTTTATTTGTAGAATACAAACTTTTAACCACTAAAACAATGAAAAAGCATCCATTACTTATCATTGCTGCCATTGCAGCAGGTTTCTTTCTTCTATCGTGCGAGAAGAATGAAGGTTTGATATGGGATTTTACTCCTATTGAGTTTCAGATTCGTGCAACTGATCATAGTGGCAAGGACTTGTTGGATAGCCAAACAGAGGGAAATATTGTCGGTGATGGTTTTCGCGTTTTATACGATGATAACTACTTCTACCTCAGTGATAATGCAATAGAGTTAAATGCTACTCGCTATTATATGCCTAATCTGTATGGAACAAAAATAACCAAAGGCGAGATGGGGTATGTGCTGAAACTCGGAGAGTTTGATGGACAGAAAAATTGCGATATAACTGATATAGTTGTAGAGTGGAGCGATGGTAGTACTGACACGTTCAGTTTTTCAAACGAGGTTACTTGGCGTAAAAATAAACCCAAAATCAAACGTCACTTCTACCACAACGATAAGATGGTAGAGACATCTGCGATTTCAATCGTAAAATAGTGTAGGCAAACCTATAAATAAATCACCCGACTTGCTCTCAAGTCGGGTGATTTATTATTTCTCCAAAGAAGGATTACTTCTGCAACTGTGAGTTGTCGGCAACAACCATATTCTTGTCGATGCGCAGCGTTACGTCGCCATCAACCTGAATCAGAATGGTAGGCTCGCCGGGCTTCACCTCCTTAACTACGGCGTAGATACCGCCGGCGGTGATTACCTTGTCGCCCTTCTTCAGACCGTCACGGAACTTGGCCATCTCCTTACGGCGCTTTGACTCGGGACGCCACATGAAGAAATACATCACGGCGATCATGAGCAACATCATCACCCAAAAACTGCCCATACCGGGCTGCGCTGCTACGGCAGCATCTGCTTGAAGCAAAG
>JAFUOK010000041.1 GCA_017481925.1 Alistipes sp. | reverse complement strand
AGATGTGTCTTTCAACTGTTAAGAAGGCTTCGGCTGGTTATCTCGATCACCTGCCCACATCGGGTAATGAGGGTGGCCGCTGCTTCCGCGACATCGAGTGGGAGGCGAAGATCACCAAGATGTGCCAGGAGAGGGGTATGGGTGCCCAGTTCGGTGGCAAGTACTACGTTCACGATGTTCGCGTTATCCGCGCACCGCGTCACGCAGCGAGCTGCCCCGTGGCTATCGGTGTAAGCTGCTCGGCTGACCGTAACATCAAGGCGAAGATCACTCCCGAGGGTATCTTCGTTGAGAAGCTGGAGAAGAACCCCGCACGCTTCCTGCCTGCCCAGGCCCCCGCAATGAGTCCCGCCGTAGATATCGACCTGGATGAGGGTATGGATAAGGTTCGTGAGATTCTCACTCAGTATCCTATCAAGACCCGTCTTAACCTGAAGGGTACTCTGATCGTGGCTCGTGATATCGCTCACGCACGCATCAAGCAGATGCTCGACGAGGGTCAGCCTATGCCCGAGTACTTCAAGAAGCACCCCGTATATTACGCAGGTCCTGCGAAGACTCCCGAGGGTATGGCTTCAGGTTCGTTCGGCCCCACCACGGCAGGTCGTATGGATCCCTACGTTGATCTGTTCCAGAAGGCTGGCGGCTCAATGGTTATGGTTGCGAAGGGTAACCGCTCGCAGGCCGTGACGGACGCTTGTAAGGCTAACGGTGGTTTCTACCTCGGCTCTATCGGTGGCCCCGCAGCCGTATTGGCAAAGAACTCTATCAAGAGCGTTGAGGTTGTTGACTTCCCCGAGCTCGGTATGGAGGCTGTTCGTAAGATCTATGTGGAGAACTTCCCTGCATTCATTATCGTGGATGATAAGGGTAATGATTTCTTCGCCGAGTACGCTCATTAATCGAACGCGCCCTGCAAGGTTTTTTCTGCGTTACGCTCAACCTTAGAATCCTTACATACGTCATAGTATGCTGCGGTTCTACGGTTTCGCAAGCCTTGAAAACCCACTTGCAGACCACGTTCAAGAATAAATACCAAGGGGTTGGAGCAATTTTTTGCAGGAACAACCCCTTGTTTTTACCTTTGCCGTGAAATAAATCGCGGCAATGTTACGTTTTTGTTGAGGACTAAGACCACAGCAGATGAACTCATTTTTAAGACATACCTTTCTCTTACTCGTCGCCACGCTCACCTATCTCACGTCGCGTGCCGATGGTAACGTAACCTTCGAAATCAATACGCCGCTCATCGTCACCGCAGGCGAGATGTTCCGTGTAGAGTTTGTGCTCACCAATGGCGAGCCCGATGATGGCTCCTTCCACACCCCCTCATTCGAGGGCTTGGAGGTTCTGGCGGGCCCCACGACAGCTACGGGACGCTCGTTCCAATCCATCAATGGCGTGAGCAGCAGCAAGACCACCTACACCATCACCTACGTCGTGATGGCGCAGACGGCAGGCAACATAACCATCGGAGCCGCCGATGTGGAGGTCGATGGCAAGAAATTTACGACCAAGGCGACCCCCATCGAGGTTGTCGAGCAGTCGGCACAGCGTCAGCAGCAGGCCGCTGCTGAGCAGGGCACAGCCGTGCAGAACCAGATAGCGCAGGACGATATTCTGTTGCGTCTTAACCTCTCTCGCACGGAGGTCTATCAGGGCGAGCCCATACGCGCCTCGCTCACGCTCTATACGCGTGCCAGCATCGCAGGTTTCGAGAATGCCAAACTGCCATCCTTCAATGGTTTCTGGTCGCAGGAGTTATCTACCGCTAACTACCGCCCCACGCGCCAGACCGTCGATGGCAAGGTCTATGATTCGCAGGTCATCAAGGAGTATCTGCTCTATCCCCAGCAGGCGGGCGTGCTGACCATCGAGCCGGCCGACATCACGGCTATAGCTCAGGTTGTGATGCGCTCGTCGCGCGCTTTCGACCCCTTCTTCGGAGGTGGTTCGGAGGTCTATAACGTACCTCGCAAACTCACTACCGGAGCCGTTCGTGTTACGGTCAAGGAGTTGCCCGCAGGTGCCCCCGCTTCGTTCACGGGTGCCGTAGGTTCGTTTACGATGGATACGCAGCTCCCCGCATCGGAGCTCAAAGCCAACTCGGCCGCATCCTACACCGTGCGCATCACGGGTACGGGTAACCTGACCTTCCTGCAAGCCCCGAAGCTGGATTTGCCCTCGTCGTTCGAGCTATATGATGTGCGTTCTACGGAGTCTATCAACAGCACTACATCGGGCACATCGGGCTACCGTCAATTTGAGTATCCCTTTATCGCCCGTGCCGAGGGAGAGTTCGATATTGCACCCGTCGAGTTTTCGTTCTTCAGCCCCGAGAAGCAGAGTTATATAACCCTCGCGTCAGCACCCCTGACGCTTAACGTATCGCCCGATGGGCAGGGTAGTGCCGCCATGCCGGCGCAACTCATCACGGGTACGTCAAAGGAGGGCGTTCGTCAGCTGGGCAGCGACATACGCTTTATCAAGTTGGGTAATCCCGCATTGCAGGTCTCTCGGGCTCCGCTTATGTTGAGCGGAACATACTTCTGGGCCGTGCTCACTATTCTGGTCTCGGCGGCTGTGGCATACTTTATCCTGCGCCGTAAGATCCGCGATAGCCGTAACACGGTGTTGGTGCGTAACCGTCGTGCCAATAAGGTGGCCATTCAGCGCTTCAACAAGGCCGAGAAGTATATGCGTGAGCAGAACCGTCACGCCTTCTTCGAGGAGATGCTGCGTGCGCTGTGGGGTTATATGAGCGATAAACTCAACATCCCCGTATCCTCTCTCACGAAGGAGAACATCCGCGAGCAGTTGCAGCGTAAGGGTTGTCCCCAGGAGGATGCACAGCACTTCACCGACATCATCTCACGTTGCGACGAGGCGCAGTACTCGCCTGCCGAGTCGGTGCAGATGAGCGACGTATATGCCGAGGGTGTAAATATTATTTCACGTATTGAGTCAATCATTAAACGTTAGGCTATGAAGAGAATTTTTTCTATACTCTTTGCATTGACGCTCTGCCTTGCTCCCGCCTATGCCGAGCAGGCCGAGCCCACCTCTGCAAAGGCTGACCACGCTACACTCTGGGAGACGGCTAATGCCGCCTACAACGGTGGCGACTATGCGAAGGCACTCTCTTCGTATGAGGCTATCGCCGAGGATGGCCTGCAGTCGGCCGCGCTCTACTACAATATGGCCAATGCCTACTTCAAGCAGGGCGACACGGCGCACGCTATACTGTATTACCACCGTGCCCTGCGTCTTGACCCCTCGGATGAGGATGTGCGTCACAATCTGGAGTATGCCGAGCAATCGACCAAGGATATTATCGACGAGATTCCCGAGTTCTTCCTCACTACGTGGATGCGCTCGCTGCGCGACATGATGACAGGCAATGCGTGGACCATTCTTTCGCTTCTGATGCTTGCGCTGTCGCTTGCGTCGGCTCTTGTATATCTTCTCGCGCAGCGTCTGTCGATGCGCAAGATGGGCTTTTATCTGATGGCTGTCGGTGCGGTGTTGTTTGTCGTTACTACAGCCTTTGCCGTGAGCGCACGTGGCGTGGTGATGAGTGAGTCGGAGGCCGTGATTATGAGTTCATCGGTCTCTATTAAGAGTTCTCCCGACCGCTCCTCTACCGAGCTCTTCGTGCTGCACGAGGGTACGACCGTTGAGACGGGCGACGAGGTGGATGGCTGGATTGAGGTGCGTATTGCCGACGGTCGCAAGGGCTGGATCGAGAAGTCACGTCTGGAACATATCTAAACACGAGGAGCGATGTCGAAACTACTACAAGATGCCGTCTCGGAGTTTACCAAGTTGCCCGGCGTGGGTCGTCGCACGGCGCTGCGTTTGGCTATGCACCTGTTGAAGATGGATGTGGAGGCCGTGGAGCAGATGACGGGCAGCATAGCGCGCTTTCGTCGTGATGTGCGCCACTGCGAGGAGTGTAATAACCTGAGCGACACGGCACGCTGTCCAATCTGCGAGAACCCCGAGCGAGACCGCTCGACGGTCTGCGTGGTGGAGCAGGTGGGCGACCTGATGTCGATTGAGAATACCCGCCAATACCGAGGCCTGTATCACGTGCTGGGCGGAGTTATATCTCCGATGCAGGGCATAGGCCCGTCGGATTTGAAGATAGATATGCTTATCGACAAGGTCGCCTCGGGTACGGTGCGAGAGGTTATCCTCGCCATATCGACTTCGGTTGAGGGTGAGACCACACTATTCTATATTATGAATCGTCTGAAGGCCTTTCCCACGGTGAAGGTCTCGACCATAGCGCGAGGCATCGGCTTTGGTGATGAGCTGGAGTATGTCGATGAACTCACCATCACGCACGCCCTGATGAACCGTCGCGAAGTAGAACACCCATAAAAAGGGTGTTTTTTCTTTTTCGGATGTTATATTTTCCCCACTTCGACGTATTATATATGACTACTGCCCTTACGAGGGCTTGCCCAAAGGATGAATAGCGAGCAACTGAATAGAGAGTTTCTGGATGTGAAAGATGCGGCATATCGTTATGCCGTTGCCCTGCTGCACGATGTGGCGGAGGCCGAGGATGCCATACAGGACCTTTATGAACGGCTGTGGCGCCGACGGCTGTTTCTGCGTCAGAGAGGTTTTCGCTCGTTGGTTATGACCTCCACACGCAACCTCGCCCTTGACCGCCTGCGGGCAAGGGAACGACGGAGAATGGAGCCTATCGATGCGGTTGCAGGTGAGAGCGTCGAGTTGGGCGAGGAGAGGGATGAGGTGGCCATCATTCGAGGGATCATTGCCCGTCTGCCCTCACGCGAGAGGGAGGTTATCCACCTGCGCGATGTTGAGGGTATGGCTTTCGAGGATATAGCCGAGGTGGTAGAGTGTAGCGAGGCGGCCGCACGCATGGCGCACTCGCGAGCACGACAAAAGGTAAAGGAGGAGTTTTCAAAAATTATGAACTATGGGGTATAACGATTTCAGTGAGTGGGGCGTAGCCGAGCGTGCTATGCGCTCTTACGCCGAGCAGTGTCGCTCGGAGCGTGCGAAGGTGCGTCTGCACGAGCCTAAACCATCGTGGCGCTTCGCACGTGTGGCGATGGCGGTGGCTATGGTTGCCATAGTCGTGGGTGTGGCGTGGCTTGCGCGCCCCGAGGTTTATGGATATGTCAATGGCGAGCCCATCTATTCGCTTGCCGAGGCCGAGCGTGAGGCCGAGCAGATTATGGCCAATCTCGCGCAGGGTGGCATGACAGAGGAGAACCTGTTGCAGAGCCTCTTTACGATAGAATAATCACTCAACTTAAAAAATATAACTATGAAGAAGATTTTTCTTAAAACACTTTTTGTGGCGCTGTTGCTCACTATGGGCGTGAATACCTCCGCACAGGCGCAGTTACGAATTGGCCTCAATGGCGTGGAGTTTGGCCCGAAGGAGCAGAGCGAGGAGCGACTAAAGCAACCCGTGCAGTTCTCCTCGGTTGTAATGGTTCAAACAAAGCCCAAGCGAGCAGTTGGCATTGGTCGTAGTTCGCTTTCGACTATCCCGATGGTGGAGGTTGGCTGGAATGTGCTGTCAAACGTAGGTTATGGTGCGCCGTATGAGGGGCAGGGCGACTTCCTTGATATTAATAATTGGAAATCTACGCAGGTGACGGTCAATCTGTTTAATTTTACGGCATACAGCCATAGCCATAAGGTGGGTGCTACAATCGGTTTGGGCGTGAGGGCCAATAACTATCATCTCGGCTCAAACCTCTCGCTTCGCAAGGAGGACGGCATCGTTATGCCCTACAATATCGCGGATGTAGCCACTCGCAGCGTGAAGAAGAGTAAATTTAATATAGCCTCGGTGCATATTCCCGTCGAGTTGATATTTGGCAAACCCAACAAGTTTGCCTTCTCGGTGGGCGGTTATGTCGATATGATGATGAACTCGCATACGAAGATTAAGTATAAGGGCGGCAAGAAGGATAAGGAGCATAACTACCCCGTAAACTTTATTCAGGCGGGTGCTACGGCACGCCTGTCATTCCGCTGGTTCTCTATTTATGCCACCTATCAGCCTACGCAGATATTTAAGGAGGGTCGTGGCCCTCGTGCACAGCAGTGGACTATTGGTATTGGCTTCTAATATGGTGAGTTATGAAACGGTTTTTTCTAATATTGGTCACTTTGCTCTTTTTGCAAGTCGCAGGGCGAGGACAGGCACAGGCGCAGACACAAGAGTTCCGCACGACGTTTCGTGAGGTAGTGGCGGAGGTACAGCGTGGTAATGGACAGTATGTAACGGCTACGCAACTCCCGGGCGAGGTCATTAAGAGTTCGCTTGCAAAGAGCAATTCGCAGGATAATTCGGTGGCCGAGCGTATTGATATGATTTATCAGGTTGTATATATGCACCACCAAAATAGTAAAAGTTATGCCGAGTTTGGTGCGATGGTCAGCCAGGAGCGCGGTTTGTACCATTTGGAGATGGTATATACGAACAAGGATAAGACCTCATATATGGTCTATTCGGCTCAGCATGGCGACAAACGCGAGTTTTTGGTGATGATTACCACACCCACCTATCGCGGTTGCGTGATAGATATTGTTGGCTCGCTCTCGCTTCAGGATGTGATGACGATGGCCGAAATAAGTGGCGTGCCAACGATACCCTCTATAAAGTAATAAAAAAGGTTGCTCCCGAGGGGCAACCTTTTTTGTTTTTATTGGGGGCGTCAGCTGAACTGTGTCAAGGCTGTTAGATAAATTGGAATTTCCATGCTTTGCCACCGGCATTGTCTTCTTTATTCTCAATGTGGCGATTGCCGGCTATTATCAGAGTGTGGAGCAGGAGTCGAAAAGATACTGCTCTGGTATATCAAGATTGAAAGTTCTGCATAACAACAGAACGTCATGGACATCATTTTCATCATATTCATATCCAAGATGGAACTGTACCTGTGCCTCCGGGTTTATGCAGGACACCTCAATATTCCCGATATTTCCTTTACCTGAGAAAGTGTCGCTTGGAAAAGTGTATCCCTCATATAGGATTCCATCTTCAACATATTCGAAACTATGTAGATCGATTATTCTTCCGTTGT
>JAFUOK010000003.1 GCA_017481925.1 Alistipes sp. | reverse complement strand
GACGAGGTGGGCCGTGGCTTCTCGTTCCGTGGCGAGGGTCCGCTGGATATGCGTATGAACCAGCGTGGCGGTCGCACGGCAGCCGACGTGGTGAACTCATACGATGCCGACACCCTGGCACGTGTGCTGAAGGAGTATGGCGAGCTGGACACCACGTGGAAGATAGCCTCGTGCATCGTGCGTGCACGCGAGCAGGCACCCATCCTCACCACGGCGCAGCTGGTCGAGGCGGTTAAACCCTGCACACCCAAGCGTGATGAGTCGAAGTTCCTGACCAAACTGTTCCAGGCCCTGCGCATCGAGGTCAATGGCGAGATGGAGGCGCTGAAGATGGCACTCGAACAGTCGCTCAAGGTGCTCAGCCCGGGCGGACGACTGGTTGTGATCTCGTACCACTCGCTCGAGGACAGACTGGTGAAAAACTTTATGCGCAGCGGTAACTTCGAGGGCAAGGTCGAGCAGGACTTCTTCGGTCGTCAGCAGACACCCTTCGATGTTGTCTCACGCAAAGCCATAGTGCCCACCCCGGAGGAGGTGGAGCGTAATCCCCGCTCACGCTCGGCAAAGATGCGTGTAGCCATAAAACGATAAACAATGACAAACGACGAATTCAACCCCATAACCGAGGAGGAGTTGCAGGCGCAGCGTGAGAGCGAGGAGCTCGATCGCCGCATCCGCCGTATGGTTGTGCGTGTGCAGAGTGGCGAGGCCGACGAGGAGATCGCCGAGGATCGTCGTCTGGAGGAGGAGGAGCGCGCCCAGGCTGAGGAGGAGGAGCGCAAGGAGCGCAAGCGTCGTTCGGGCTGGCGCTGGCAGATATTTTCGGGTACGATACTTACGAGTCGCGGCATGGCCGATAACTACCGTTACTTCGCCGCCATAGCCGTGATGTGCTTCATAAGCATCGTGGTGATGTTTGCCGCGCTGTATGCCGACCTGCGCTACTCGCGTGCGGAGCAGGATGTGCAACTGCTGCGTGAGCGCTCAATACGTCTGCAGGAGCAGCTGCACCGCCGCACCACGCATCAGGCTATACGCGACTCGCTCGCAGCACGTGGCATAGATCTGCGCGACCCACGCCAGAAAACCTCCGTGCTGGAAGAGTAAATTTTTATTAAGAGTGGCAATTACCGCTAATCGAGGGATAGGGAGGGATAGAGAGGGAATAAAAATAGAGAAGAAACAAAAATAGCCGAAACACCCGCAGGCAAGGTAAACAAAAAAGATGGCAAAGAAGAAGCAAGATAGTGATGTTAGAGCCGAGTTGTACTTTCGTGCGCAACTCGTCTATGGAGCCTTCATCGTGGTGGCTCTGCTTGTGATTGCGCGCCTGGTGTGGGTTATGCTGCCCAACACCGAGACCGCCCACAACGCCTCACGATTGGAGGAGCGCATCTTCTTCAGCGACACCATCATCTCGCGCCGAGGCTCGATCCTTGCACGCGATGGCGAGCCGCTGGCCACATCCATTCTGCGCTATCGTATCGACTTCGATATGGGTAGCGAGGGTTTCGACGACGAGGATGCCTTCCGCGAGAATGTCGATTCGCTGTCGAAGCTGCTCTCGGCCTTCTTCCGTGACCGCTCGGCGGCAGAGTATCGTCGCACGATGCTTGCCGAGAGAGAAAAACATCTGAAATGGGTCTATTCGCACGACTCGATAGTAAACCGCAGCAGCGACCTGCTGACGTGGATCGTGGACAACCTGCGTGACGATGCCTACCACATCATCAAGGTCGATACCGCCGTGCGTGACCACCGCCCCGTGCAGATTCTGCCCCGTGCCGTGGACTTCAACGAGTGGCAGACGCTGAGCAAGTACCCCATCCTCAATGGCAATATGGGTGTCACCTTCAAGAAGGAGATCCTCGACCAGCGAGTATATCCCTACGGCGAATTGGGACGCCGCACGCTGGGTATGATAACGGCAAACCTGAGCGAGGCCGACCGTGAGAAGGCACGCGGACAGTACGGCATAGAGTACATTCACGCCGAGCAGTTGCGTGGCACCAATGGCCGCTCGCTGCGCCAGCGCATAGCCCCCGGCTTTTCGACCACGGTGCATAGCGATTCGAGCCTTGTAGCCTCGGACGGCAGGGATGTTGTGACTACGCTCGACGTTGATATCCAGCACGCCGCCGATGCCGCGCTACGTCGCCAGATGATTGACCAGAAGGCCATCTGGGGCACGACGATGGTTATGGAGGTGGCTACGGGCGACATCCTGGCTATGGTGAACCTGGGCGAGACGGACGAAGAGAGCGGCATATACTACGAGAAGGAGAACTACGCCCTCTCGCGCCGCATAGAGCCCGGCTCGACCTTTAAGTTGGTGTCGCTGCTGGCTCTGGTGGAGGATTGCGGACTGCCCATAACGCAGGCGTATCAGACACACGAGGGACGCCGTGTGCAGGTGGGAGGCTCGCGAGGTCCCTGGGTGCAGGATGATCACAACATAGGCAGCATGGTGGATATGAAGACCGCCACGGCGCAGTCGTCGAACGTCTATTTTGCCGATGCCATATACCAGAACTACAAGGACAAACGCGAGGAGTATGTCGATTTTCTCCGCCACCTGGCTCTCGACCGTAGCGTAGGCTTCGAGAAGTGGGGCGAGAAGGCGACACTGATGCAGACCGACGTGAAGAAGTGGAACGCCCACACCCTGCCCAATATGGGTTATGGCTACGCCATCGAGATGCCTCCGATTCGTATCCTCACGCTCTACAACGCCGTAGCCAACGGTGGCCGTATGGTTGCACCCCGTCTGGTGAAGCAGATACGCGAGGGCGACGAGGTGGTGGAGGAGTATGCTACCGAGGTGCTTGTGGATAAGATATGCTCGGACTCTACGCTCGCCGCCGTGCGTGAGTGTCTGGAGGAGACAGCGCTGACGGGTACAACAAAAAACTACTTCCGCGACACCCTCTCGTTGCGTGTGGCGTCGAAGACGGGTACGGCCAAGGTGGCGCAGGATGGCGACGGACGTGGCGTGCCCTATACGGCTAACTACTATATGGGTTCGGTGGTGGCTTACTTCCCCGCCGACAACCCCAAATATACCATCCTCACCTCAATCCTCACAAACCGCTCGCGTGGCCGCAACTACTACGGTGCCGGTCTGTCGGGTCCCGTGGTAAGGGATGTTGTGAACTACATATTCTACCGCGACGAGGAGTGGCACGAGCCGCTCACACCCTCAGCCGTAAAGCAGGTACCCCGCCACGTCAAGGGCGGTAACATTGCACAGGTAAGACGCGTTGCGGACAAGTTCTCTCCACGCATATCCTTCACCGACCGTGAGGGGTGGGGCGTAGCACGGATGGATACGCTCCTGAACGTCGATGTGCAGTCAATCGAGCGCAACGGCCTGATGCCCAACGTTGTGGGTATGGGACTAAAGGATGCGCTCTACATCTTGGAGAGCCGAGGTCTGAAGGTGACATTCACGGGTCGGGGCACTGTGCGCCGACAGAGCATTGCGGTGGGGCAGACCATAAAGCCCGGACAGAAGGTAACAATTGAATTGAAGTAAAATGAAACATTTAAGCGAAATACTCTCCTCGACCGAGGTCATATCGTTCTCGGCCACCGAGGACCACACGATAACGGGTCTGACCTACGACTCACGCACCGCCACAGAGGGCAACTGTTTCTTTGCCGTGCGAGGCACGCAGAGCGACGGTCACGACTACATCCCGCGTGCCGTTGAGGCGGGTGCTGTGGCCGTAGTGTGCGAGCGAGAACCCGAACAGATGGTGCAGGGCGTTAGTTATGTTGTTGTGGCAGATACCAACAAGGCTATGGCCGATATGGCGGCCGCCTACTACGACCACCCATCGCGCGAGTTGCACCTGGTGGGTGTCACGGGCACCAACGGCAAGACAACCATAGCCACGCTGCTCTACGACCTCTATCGCCGTATGGGCTACCGTGCAGGATTGATATCGACGGTGGTGTATCGTATCGACACGCGCGAGATTCCCTCGACACACACCACACCCGACGCCATACGTCTTAATGCTATGTTGCGCGAGATGGTGGATTGCGGCTGCGACTACTGCTTTATGGAGGTGTCGTCGCACTCGCTGGTGCAGGAGCGCGTACGAGGGTTGAAGTTCCGTGGGGCGTTGTTCACAAACCTCACGCACGACCACCTCGACTATCACGGCACATATGCCGAATATATCAAGGCTAAAAAACTGCTCTTCGACCGCCTCGACAAGCAAGCCTTCGCACTGGTGAATGTGGATGACCGCAACGGCGAGGTGATGGTGCAGAACTGCCGTGCCCACGTTGCCCGCTACTCGCTGCGACAGATGGCCGACTACCGCGCCAAGGTGCTGGAGATGTTATTCGACGGTATGCTGCTCCGCATCGACAACGAGGAGGTGTGGGTATCATTTCTCGGACGCTTCAACGCCTACAACCTGCTCTGCGTCTATGGCGCAGCGGTGGAGCTGGGTGCCGACAGGATGGAGGTGCTGCAGGCGCTGAGTACGCTGCACTCGGTGAGCGGACGTTTTGAGCCTATACGCTCCGAGGGTGGCATCACCGCTATTGTCGATTATGCCCATACGCCCGATGCGCTGGAGAATGTGATTGCTACGATCAACGACATACGCTGCGGTGGCGCACGTCTTATAGTGGTATGTGGTTGCGGTGGCGACCGTGACCCCTCGAAGCGTGAAGCGATGGGACGCATAGCCTCGCGTGAGGCCGATGTGGCTATCCTCACGTCGGACAACCCCCGTACCGAGGACCCCGAGCGCATCCTCGACCAGATTATGCAGGGCGTGGAGCCGGGAGCACAGGCATTGCGTATAACGGATCGTCGGCAGGCTATCCGCACGGCTGTGGTGATGGCGCAGGCGGGCGACATAGTGCTCGTGGCGGGCAAAGGTCACGAGGATTATCAGATTATAGGCCGCGAGAAGCACCACTTTGACGATAGGGAGGAGCTGCGCGCCGCCTTTAACGACCTGCACAAATAGAAAATATAGCATTTGCTAAAACGTCATGCCCCGCTACGAAGTAGCGATGGGCATCCTCGGGGAAACATGACAACTTTTAGTGGAGGATTGCCGTCGCCACCTACGGTGTCGGGCAATGACGTAAAAAAGAGAAAATTTT
>JAFUOK010000040.1 GCA_017481925.1 Alistipes sp. | reverse complement strand
CACCTTGCTCACGTAGAGGTAGTCGCCTACGAGCATCGTCTTCTCCATCGACGACGAGGGGATGACATACATCTGGAAGAAGAAGATGTGGATGAGCGTAGCCACAACCGTTGCAAATACGATGGCATTGACCCACTCATATACACTGCGGTAGGTATCGCTCTTGCGGCACCACTCCTCGTTCTTCTGACCGATCCAGCGGTAGAGGTATTTCGAGATATAGAGGTCGTAGATGACCACTATGCCGAGCAAGAACCATAGATTGCCCGTCCACACCACAAACCACAGCACGTAGAGCAGCGTGGCCAACGTGAAGCCCACCCAGCGGTTGGCGAAAAATGCTTTTATCTTATCCATTTCGAAACTTTTTCAAATAACGTTTATCCTCTCACTTTTATTACTCCTCGCCCAGCAGGTCGTCCATCGTGTAGATTCCCTTCTTGCCACAGAGGAACTCGGCTGCTATGACAGCACCCTCGGCCAGCGTGCGGCGGTTCTTGATCGAGTGGCGAATCTCCAGCACATCGTCTGCCGAAGTGTAGGTCACCGAGTGATCGCCCGGCGTCATGCCGATGCGCAGCGACTCGATGGCAATCATCGAAGGGTCCTCGCTATGCGGTTCATTCACCCAGCCCCTCTTGCGATCCATACGCGAGATGATATCCTCGGCAAGCGTAACGGCCGTGCCACTCGGCGCATCCTTCTTCTCGGTGTGGTGTGTCTCGCTCATCGTCACCTCATAGCCCGCAAAGCGGTTCATCATACGTGCCAGCGTGCGGTTCAGGCGGAACATAAGGTTTACGCCCAACGAGTAGTTTGATGCGTAGAACATCGCTCCCCCACGCTCCTTACACAGTGCCTGCACCTCTCCCATACGGTCGAGCCAGCCCGTTGTGCCACTCACTACGGCTGCGCCACACTCCAGACAGGTGCGGATGTTGTTGTAAGCCGTTGAGGGTGTTGTGAACTCGATTGCTACGTCGATGTCGGCGAGGTTCTGCGCGTTGAGGTCGGCGGCGTTGTTAATGTCTATCGTAAGGGCTACCTCGTGACCGCGGGCAATGAGAATCTTCTCGATTTCGCGACCCATCTTGCCGTAGCCGATAATTGCTGCTTTCATACTGTTTGCTGTTTTAAGATTTAGTGCGCCGCGCCGTTGTCCTTCTACGCGCGTGGGCGTCGGGCGTGCGGGCGCGAACAAATAACTCGCAAAGATAAGAATAATTCCCCATAGAAAAAATATTTTCCACTACCACGATGATAAAAATAGTCGGCAGCGTGTGCGATTCTCAAAAAAAGTGTATCTTTGTATAGATTACCATAAATTTTTATACTGCCCGAATGAGAAAAATAGTGAAATTTTTTACCGTAATATCGTGTGCCCTCGTGGCCACGGTGATGGTCGCCTGCAAGGGTGGCGCAAGCGATCTGGGATATGTCGTAGTGTCGGAGTATGTGACCCCATCGAGTGGCGAGGATGTGAGTGAAGCGTTACAGCAGTTGATTGACGCTAACCCCAACAGAACCATATACTTCCCCGATGGCGAGTATATCATCTCGAAGCCCCTGCGAACCCCTGCCGAGCCGACCCTCTCGGTGGCTCTGCAACTATCGAACTACGCCATTATCCGTGCCGCCGAAGGGTGGTCGCACACGGAGGCAATGATTCGTCTGGGTGGCAAGGATGAGGCAAATAATATCGCAACGCCAGGTAGTAACTACTACCTCGATGGTGGAGTGATCGATGGCGGCGGCGTGGCCAAAGGTGTATCGATCGACAGCGGTCGCGAGACGGTTATCCGCAACACTTCGATCAAGAATGTTGAGGTGGGTATCCACGTCAAGCGAGGTGCCAATAACAACTCCTCGGACTGCGACATCACGGGTGTGAATATTGTTGGCAACAACTCCCCCACCTCGGTCGGACTGCTGGTTGAGGGCTTTGATAATACATTTACCAATATGCGTATTGCGGCTGTGCATACAGGTGTTGAGTTGCGCTCGCAGGCTAACTCGCTACGCAATATACACCCCTTGTATTATGGTGGCAAGGATGGCTACGATCCGACAAGTACGGGCTTTTTGGATTTGGCCGGAAACAACTGGTATGAGTTCTGTTACAGTGATGAGTTTGCTGCTGGCTTTACCATTGCCAAGGATCGTCGCAGCCTCTATAATGACTGCTTTGCCTATTGGTATTCGAATCGTGGCCAGAAGCACGTAGGCATCAAGGCTGAGGGTAAGTTCAACTCGAGCGTAAGAAACCTCAATCTCGGTTTCGCTAAACACAACGCAGCGACGGAGAATATTGTCCTTGAGGTCGGTGAGGCTGGCGGTAAGGGTGATTTGACTAACCTCTATATTGAGAATGAGGCGGTTGTGACCAACTCTTCGCACAAGAAATATATGAAGTAATGCGTTATTTTATACTCCTATCCTACGACGGTGCCGCCTATTGCGGCTGGCAGCGACAGCCTGATGCTCCCTCGGTGCAGCAGAGCGTGGAGCAGGCACTCTCTACCCTGCTGCGTGAGCAGGTGGAGGTTGTCGGAGCGGGTCGTACCGATACGGGAGTGAACGCATCGCGCTACGTTGCCCACTTCGACTGCGAGGCGGGGGTAAAGGATTGCCGTCAGTTGGTCTATAAATTAAACCTCATCCTGCCCCGCGATATAGCCGTAGAGCGGGTGTGGCGTGTCGGGGCCGAGGCTCACGCACGCTTCGATGCTGTGGAGAGGGAATATACCTACTACCTCTCGCAACGTAAGAATCCGTTTCGACGTTACTCGGCGTGGCAGTACTACGTGCCGCTCGATGTGGAGCGTATGAACGAGGCGGCAAGGGCACTTACCGAGTGGGAGGATTTTACGACATTTGCCAAGCTTAACTCCAACAATAAGACCAATATATGCCACGTCACAAGGGCTGATTGGCGCCGTGCGGCGGAGGATGAGGATCTGCTCATTTTTACGATTCGTGCCGACCGCTTTTTGCGCAATATGATTCGTGCCATAGTGGGTACCTTGGTCGATGTGGGTCGTGGCCGCTATACGGTCGAGGAGTTCAGGGAGATACTGCATAGCTGCGATCTCTCGCGGTCGAGTGCCGGAGCTCCTGCCGTGGGGCTTTTCCTTAGCGACGTGCGGTATGATGAGAGAGTGGAATATAAGGAAGAAAACACTATTGTTTAATAATAAAAACTACTAAAACATGGGAACAATTCTTTATTTGGCAGGTTTGGTTTGCGCTATTTGGTGCGTGATCGACATTTTCAAGAAGCCTATCGGTATCATCGGTAAGATTATCACCGCAGTGCTCGTATGGTGTACCAGCTGGGTTGGCGTTATCGCTTACTACTTCTGGATTCGTCACAACATCACCTCTTGGTTCAAATAATCTGACCCAAAACATTAAAAACTGGTGCTCCACTGTATTTGTATGGTGGAGCCTTTTTTTTGTATTTGGAAGGTTGGGGTGATTTGTTTTTTTCTAAAAAAAGTATAAGTTTGCAAAAAAAAGAACAACCATGGAGGAGAATCTACGCGAAGTTGAGGAAAGGATTCGTACTACATATTGCCCTGATATGCGACGCAACATACGCTCGGTAGAGGATGCTCTCGATGTGTTGCAGGGAAAGTGGAAGGTGAGAATATTGATGGCTATTATGAAGGGTAATTATCGCTTTAAAGAGTTGTTGGAGTGGAATGTAGGTCTTACGGATAAGGTGCTGTCTCATAATCTCAAAATCCTTATTGAGGATAAGTTGATCGAAAAGTTCGAGACCGCCTCGTTCCCGCCGATGACAGAGTATCGTATGACCGAACACGGCATATCTTTGTATAAAGTAATGGCCGAACTGATGCGTTGGGGCGAGGAGCATAGACGCTATGTTTTGAATAAATAATTCGGCGTTACTTTCCCCGAGGAAAGCAACGCGCTTTCTGCCGAGTTAGTAATCTTGTCGTGGGCGAGGTAAGCCTTTATCTTTGCATAAACAAAATTTTATAATCAAGATGAAGGTGATGATTATTAACGGCAGTCCACGTAAGGATAAGAATACTGCTACCCTACTGCGAAAAGCTGCCGAGGGTGCTATATCGACGGGTGCCGACGTCGAATTTAAGAACCTGTATGATTATGATTTTGCAGGATGCCATAGTTGCTTTGCCTGCAAGGTGAAAGGTTCTCATACTAACGGCCTTTGCGGAATCCACGATCAGGTACGCCCTCTGTTGGAGGCTTGTCTAAATGCCGATGCCATAATTCTTGGCTCGCCAATTTACTATGATAACATATCAGGAATGATGCGCTCGTTTTTGGAGCGTATGTGGTATCCGCTGGATTCAAATAAATATGATGACAATGGTGAGCGTGTGAGGATTCTTCAGCGCCATATACCCACAGCATTTATCTACACTATGAATTGCCCCGAGTCGTTGCGAGAGCAGATCTACGCACCGATGTTTAACGGCATAGAATCGACTTTGAAAAATCTTTTGGGTAGTTGCACTCCTCTCTATGCGTGCGATACATATCAGTTTGATGATTACTCTCGCTACGATGCCGATATGTTTAGCGAGGAACGCAAGGCCAAGCAGCGTGCCGAACAGTGGCCTGTGGATTGCCAGAAGGCGTATGATTTGGGTAAAACAATCTGTAATGAGCAATAGATGATGGACGAGAAGAAGATTATTTCGCGCCGTGAGGCGATTAAGGTTAGTTTTGCGGGGTTGGCCGCAACATTTGTTGGTGCAGGATTGCTAACGGGTTGTGGCTCTGATGGTAGAGGTCGTAAACCTCGTGTTATCGCCATTAATGGCAGTCCTCGCAAGGATATGAATACTGCGACATTGATTGATCAGGCTCTTAAAGGTGCACGTGAGGCTGGCGCCGAAGTGGAACGAGTGGATCTATATGATATTAAGTTCAAGGGGTGTGTAAGTTGTCTAAATTGCAAACTCAAAAAGGCTCGCACTTATGGTTTGTGTGCTTATCGTGACGACTTGCGTCCCATACTTCAACGCTGTCGCGAGGCTGATGTTATTATTTTTGGATCACCTATCTATTATGGCAATGTGAATGGCACGATGCGTTCGTTCCTTGAGCGATTGATGTTCCCTCTTGACTCCTATGCCATAGATAAGCAGACGGGTGAGCGAGCACGTTATCTCGATGGTACGGTGCCCGTAGGCTTTATCTACACGATGAATTGCCCTGAGCAGATGCGTGAGCGTGCTATGGGTCCGATGTTCCGTTCGATTGAGGGATATGTATCTCGTATTTTTGGTTCGTGCGAAACGCTATACTCGACCAATACATATCAATATAAGGATTATTCGCTCTACGATGTGAATATGATGCGCGAGGAGGATAAGCGGGCGTGGCGTGACTCTCAATTCCCTAAGGATAAGCAGTTGGCTTTTGATATGGGTAGCCGTCTTGTAGGTCAAATTGTAATACAAGGTTAATATATAGTTCGTATTAGGAAGACAAAAACCCGCCTCTTTTCGAGACGGGTTTTTTCTATGCTTGTGTTAAGCGATTACAAGTGTATTGCGGCACCCATAGCGGCCTCGGCAGCCTCCATCAGTCCCTCGTGCATCGTGGGATGCGAGTGGATGGTCTTGGCAATAGAGTGAGCCGTAGCACCCAGACGTTTGGCAAGCGTAGGCTCGCCCAGCATCTCCGTTACGGTAGCACCTACGAGGTGAGCGCCAATCAATCGCTCCTCGCCATCAAAGATCAGCTTCACGAAGCCGTCGCGGTCGCCCGCAGCCGTAGCCTTGCCCGATGCGGTGAAGGGGAAGCGACCAACCTTATACTCTATACCCTTGTCGCGAGCCTGCTGCTCGGTCATACCTACCGATGCCACCTCGGGCGTAGTGAATACGCATGAGGGGATGGTTGAGTAATCGACAGCGTCGGGCTCCAGACCGCAGATATGCTCCACGCAGTGGATAGCCTCGGCCGATGCGACGTGTGCAAGTGCAGGTGTGGCAATAATATCGCCGATGGCATAGACGCCCTTGGCAGATGTCTGGTAGTGCTCATCAACTACCACCTTGTCGCGCTCCACGGCGATGCCCATCTCCTCAAGGCCTATGTTCTCAATGTTTGACTTTACACCTACGGCCGACAACACTACCTCGGCCTGCAAGGTCTCGGCACCCTTCTTGCCCTCAATATCGACGTGGCAGATGCCATCCTCCACACGTACGGCCTTTACCGTTGTAGATGTCAGCACCGTAGCACGCATCTTGCGGAACGAGCGCTCCATCGCTTTGGCTACCTCCTCGTCCTCCAGAGGCATCATCTGTGGCATATACTCCACAACCGTAACCTTGACACCCAACGACGCATACAGGCAGGCAAACTCGCTACCGATAGCACCCGAGCCCACCACGATCATCGACTGTGGCAGACGGGGCAACGTAAGAGCCTCTTTCGATGAGATGATGTGCTCGCCATCTACGGGCATAAAGGGCATCTGACGGGGACGTGCACCCGTAGCAAGGATCACGGCATCGGCCTCATAGAGAGTGCCATCAACCTCCACCTTACCCTCACCTGCGAGGCGACCCCAGCCCGTGAGGATGTCGATATTGTTCTTCTTCATCAGGAAGGCTACGCCCTTGCTCATCGTTTCGGCCACGGTGCGTGAACGTGCCACGATCTTCTCGAAGTCGGGTTTTACCTCACCCTCTACGGCCACACCATAGTGCGCCGCATTCTTACAGTAGGTATATACCTGTGCGCTCTTGAGTAGGGCTTTGGTGGGAATGCAACCCCAGTTGAGGCATACGCCACCCAATTCGGCCTTCTCGACGATGGCCACCTTCTTGCCAAGTTGTGAGGCGCGGATGGCGGCCACATAGCCGCCCGGTCCGCTACCTATGACGATAATATCGTATTTCATATTTTGTGCGTTTTAGCGTGAATAGAGGATTGCACCATTGTCAGCGGCTACGGCACGCTTCCACTTCTCGCTGTAGCCCGGCTGCTGAATCTTGCCCGGAATCTTCTTGCCGTTGCCATTCTCCACGAAGTGCTTGTCAGAGGTCTTGCCCTCGATAACATAGCTCAATACGTCGGCGTTCTCGCTCTTGACGTTGCCGTCGATGTACTTCAGCAGAAGATACTTATCCAGACGTGTCCACGCATCGAACAACTTCTGTGCCGTTGCGTTGCTGTACTCCGTAGTCTGCTTCTTCAAAGCCTTCTCCGACAAACCTGCCAACTTGGCGTCGATGGTCTCAACCTCCTTGAGCATAGTGTTCTCCCAGTAGTCCACCACCTTGCGGATATCCTTTGACATGAGATCGTAGCGCAGGTATGCGAAGTTTGTCACACGGTTGAAGATCCAGAAAGCCGATGTGTCTGAGTAGTCGAGCATAGAGCCGTTACCCTCGGCCATCGTTGCGGGAACCTCGGTGGTGTTGCAGTAGATAGGTGTGAGGCACGATGTAGCGGCATCGTCCATGCCGAACCACAGGATACCCACCTTATCCTTGCGAGCCTGGCCGCAGAGCCAGAAAGCGGTCTGCTGTGTGGCGATAGCACGCTCATTGAGATAGGTCTTGCCATCCACTTCGAAGTTCATGGGACGCCAGCGGTAAGGCAGGCCGTGGCCACCGGCACCGATGTCGGTAGTCATATCCATCTTTGTACCCTCGTAGTGGTCACGCATAGCGTCGAACACCTGCTTGGGCGAGATTTTGTTGGTAGGCTTTACCCACAGCGGCATGGGGTTGTGAGCATTGTAGCCCATAGCGTAATCCTCATACTTGTCCATACCCTCGGCAAACATACGGAAGAATGACCATACGCGAGCCTCGCAAGCACGCATAGCGCTGAAATCCAGCGGAGCGTAAGCACCGGCGAATGAGAAATCCTCATCCTTGCCAGAGAAGTAACCCTTCTCGCGAGCCAACGTGATAACATCCTCAGCGTAGAGGCAGTTCTCCTTGTCGTTCAAGGGGAATGTGGTGATGCGGGCCTGGTTGGCGTGTGCGCTGATATAACCATCGGGCACGCGACGTGCTACCCATACGATACCCTTCTTATCCTTACCCTTGCCGATAAGCTCCATGATCCACGCCTCGTTCTCGTCGGCGATAGAGAAGCTCTCGCCACCAGAGTAGTAGCCATAGGTGTTGGCCAGCTCGACGATGATGTCGATAGCCTCACGAGCAGATGTGGCACGCTGCAAGGTGATGTAGATGAGCGAACCGTAGTCGATAAGACCTGAAGGGTTGCGCAACTCCGAGCGACCGCCAAAGGTGGTCTCGGTGATGATTACCGAGTGCTCGTTCATGTTGCCTACCGTTGAGTAGGTCTTCTGCGCCTCGGGGATGTCGCCCAGGTACTTGCCTGAGTCCCACTCATATACAGCAAGCATAGGGTTGTGCTTTGCTGCAGGGTTGTGCTTGTAGAGTGCACCGTACAATGCGTGCGAATCGGCCGCATAGGTCACCATCACCGAGCCGTCGGTCGAAGCACCACGGGTGATGATAAAGTTTGTGCAGGCCAGGGCGGGCGTAGTGATCGTCGCCACGGCGAGCATAAGTGTTGAGAAAAGTTTTTTCATTGTAATTATGTTTTGGTTATTTGTTTCCAAAAGCCAAAGGTACGAAATTAGGCGTAAAATGCGAAATTTTTATTATATTTACCAAACAAAATAGGTATGTAGTTATGTCAATAGCAAATCAGATAGAGCGTCTGCGCTCATCGCTGCCCGCGGGCGTACGTCTTTTGGCGGTGTCGAAGTTTCACCCCGTGGAGGCAATTATGGAGGCTTACGAGGCTAATCAGCGGGCCTTTGGCGAGAGCCGTGTGCAGGAGTTGCAGATAAAATATGAGGCTCTGCCCAAGGATATTGAGTGGGTGATGATCGGCCACCTGCAAACCAATAAGGTGAAGTATATTGCACCCTTCATTTCGCTTATCGAGTCGTTGGATAGCGAGCGCCTGGCACTTGAAGTTGAGCGTCAGGCCGAGAAATGTAACCGCGTGATTGATTGCTTGTTGGAAATTCACGTTACGGACGAGGCGAGCAAGTCGGGCTGGGCGTGGAATGACCTCCTGACTTTTGTGCGCGGAGGTGGTTTCAAGGCTCTGCCGAATATCCGTGTGCGTGGCGTTATGGGTATGGCTACGCTTACTGACGATGAGGCTGTGGTGCGTCGTGACTTCCAACGTCTGGCGGCGTGCAAGGCGGAGCTTGCGGAGTATTTCGGCGAGGAGTTCGATATGCTGTCAATGGGAATGTCGGACGACTACCCTATCGCTTTGGAGTATGGCTCGACCGAAGTGCGTGTCGGCTCGACAATATTTGGTGCAAGAGAATATTAAGAAATTGAATTTTTATTCAAATATTTTACCTAAAACCGAAACAAAACCTACTCCAGAATCGTATATATAGTGTAGCGTAAAGGGGTGATTGGGTAGGCGTTTTTTGCAGATTTTTGTGATGGTTTTTTAGCAGTTTTGCAGAGAAAACAGAAAAGTTTTCTAAAATTTTTTTACTTTTTTTGTGCGATTTTTTTGGGTTATTTTGAGGGGTAAAGCGTTGGTATAGCGGTGGATAACCTTTCATTCGCTGACCATTTGGCTGCCAGCGAAATAGTGAGCGAATAGGTCAGCACATATACAGATACATATACAGAAACAGATTCAGATTCAGATTCAGATTCAGATACAATAACAGATACATAAACAAAAACAAATACCAAACGATAAATAACTAACATAAACAGACTATGCGTAGAAAAGATTTTTTAACTTCTATATTGGCCCTGTCGGGCACGGCACTTGTGCCTTCGGCGTCGGCATCGGTTGCGCGTCAGATGGAAAACCTCTCTATGGCTGATGTGTCGGGTGATGCTACCACGATTCTGATGGGCGATATTCACATCTCGGGCGACTTCAACGAGCAGGGCAAGCCCAAGCACTACCCCTACAACCCCATCTGCTTTGAGCAGCAGGTGCGCGAAATACTCGCCATGCGTCCCCTGCCCCGTAACCTCATTATTCTGGGCGATGTGGCGTGGGATCACGGCTTGCGGGAGGATTACGAGTATGCTGCTCGTCTGTTCCGTCCCTTGCAGGAGGCTGGTATCCGCATCACGATGGCTATGGGTAACCACGACCGCCGTGCGCCCTTCTTCGAGGTCTTCGGGGAGTATCGCACGCAGACCAAGGTCAAGGGTCGTGTGGTGTCGGTAGTGGAACTTCCTGATGTTGATTTTGTGGTGCTGGACTCGCTGGACGAGTTGCCTAACCTCAAACGTGGTCAATCGACAACAGTGAGCGGAAAGATGGACGACGAGCAGATAAAGTGGCTGGAGTCGTACCTCTCCACGGCCAAGCGTCCCGTGATTTTGAGTGCTCACCACCCGCTCGGTGAGATGTCCAACCTCGAGGCCGTTATCGCCAAGTCGCCGGCTGTTGTGGCGTATATCTACGCCCATGTCCATGTGTGGAACAAGGGTGTGCGTATTATCCGCCCTCGTGATCCCGAGCGTATGGTGCCCCACATCTCGTTGCCCTCGACCTTCTATGGCGATATAGGCTATGCCGTGATGCGAACGACGAAGGAGGAGGCCGTCATCACCTACTCGTCAAACGGCTTCTGGTGGGCACAGCCCGTGGAGAACCCTCCCAAAGTGTGGGCACAGCGCGTGGCCGACCTGAGCGCCGAGCGGTGTACGATACTGTTGAAGTAAAAGTTTTATACTTATATACAATAAATAATATAGGCTACCCCACGTGGAGGTAGCCTATTCTATACTGTTTTTACGACTGTTATCTTACGCGGATGCGCTGACCGATGCGGAGCGTTGAGGTGCGCTTGATGCCGTTCAACTGACAGAGTTTCGTAACTGTCGTGTGGTTGTTGATGGCAATACGACCCAGTGTGTCGCCTCGCTTGACGATATGGTACTTGATGGCGGCAGCCTCGGCGGCGATACGCTTATCCTCCTCGTCGCTCTGTATCTCCTCCTCGAAGTCCTGCGTGAAACGTGAGTAGGGACTGAAGTAGGTGCGCTTCAGAAGGAACGTCTCGCGGCGCAGTGTACCTGTCGCAAAGTCGATCAGTCGCTCGGGGTCGAACGTATGACCCTTGTAGCGCATCTCGTAGTGCAGATGAGAGCCTGTACTGCGACCCGTGCTACCACCCTTTCCGATCACCTGACCTGCTGTAACCCAGTCGTTGGGCTTGACGCTGATCTCCGAGAGGTGACCGTAGTAGGTCTCCAGGCCGTTGTCGTGACGTATGATGACCAGATTGCCATAGCCTCCGCGCACAAACGTAGTTACGCGCACACGACCATCGAAGGTCGCATATACGGGGTCGCCCGTTTCGAGGTCAATATCCGTACCCTGATGCACACGACCACGGCGAGGACCATACTTCGACGTCACACGGCCCTTGAACGGGTAGTGATAACTCTTGAGCGAATCCACAAGGTCGATGACCATAGATATGGGCAGATCCTTCTGCTCGATATCGTAGGGCTGGATCTTGTCGTTCCAGTTCTCGGTATAGATCGTCTCGTCCAATACGTCGATGTTGCGGTTACGAATATATTGCCACGTGTTATCATTATAAAGTACGATGCTCAGCCCATCGCTCGACGAGGGGATGGTATCGACCACCAGAATATCCTCCTTCGATTGCAGCGAGGGCTTCGATTCGAGGGGTACGCGGCGAACAATGATAGCATCGGCGGGCAGGGAGTCTCGTTTATCGGTTGTAGTGTTCTGTGCTGTTGCCGTTGCCGCCACCATGAGCGACGCGGCCACAAGCAGTGATTTAATTAAGTTCATTGACGTATTGTTTCGTTTTTGCGGTTAGTAACTTATTCTTGCTCTTTGAGCAGGCTTTCGGCACACTCCAGGGCGTTATAGAAATCCTCGCCAAAGCGACGGATGATAGGCTCCTTCAGCGCCTTATATACGGGCACGCCCAGACGCTTGCCACACTCCACAGCGTCGCGGCATACCGCCCAGCGGTGGTAGTTCAGACCGTAGGTTCCGTTGCGGAACTGCTTGACGCGGATGGGATAGAGATGGCACGAGATGGGTTTTAGAAAGTTGCACTTGCCCTCACGGTAAGCTCGCTCGATGGCGCAGAACGTTACGCCGTTCTCCTCGAATGAGAAGGCACACGCCGCACCGTCGATAAGAGGTGTGGTGTAGTCGCCATCTGTATCGACAACCATAAAGCCATCACGCTCAACGGCTGCACGTCCTTCCTCGGTCATATAGGGGGCGTAGTTCTCGTATTCCTCCTCCAGCAGATCCACCTCCTCGATGTCGAGAGGTGCTCCGGCGTCGCCCTCCACGCAGCAGATGCCCTTGCACTTGCCCAGATCGCAGGCAAAGCACTCGCGCAACAGGTCGGCGCTGACTATTTTATCATCTATCTCTATCACGGGTTGTAAATGTCTTTGTATCTGTACTCTAAAATCTCTTCTGTCATTCGGCGGAACTGCACCGCCTCGATGCACTCCTTGTCCAGCTGCTCGGCCTGGCGGAAGTCGTTGATAGCCTTGCCCCACTCATTTCGGCGGTAGTAGCACTTGCCTCGCTCGAGGTAGAGCGTAGCCTCTGCCTGCTCCTCTATTTGGCGGCTCAGCCGCTCAATCTTACCCTCGATGCTCCACAGCCCACGTTCGCGGATATACTTTATGACCTCTCTGTCGAGCATACGGCTCACATCTTCGCCCGACTCCAGGCGGCGACGCACATCTGTCGAGGAGAAGTCGCACTGCGGGGCGTCGGCCAAAAACGTAGTACGGGCAGTCTTGTAGGTCATCTCCACACCAGGGCGCGGATAGACGTATATGTCGTAGGCTCGGATAATCTCCTCGGCCTCGCGCCACTCCCGTAGGGTGTTTATCAGGTCGCTGCCCATAAGTATCGAGAAACGCATCTCGTGACCGTTGTTCTCTTCGAGGTAGCGCAGCGTGTTGATCGTATAGGATGGCTTTTCGAGCAAAAACTCCACCACCGAGGCGTGTATCTGCTCTGGGTAACGTGTAGCCTTGCACGCCGCCTCCACCATAGCGTAGCGGTCCATCTCTGCAGCGAGCGCCATATTCTGCTTAAAGGGGTTCTGGGGCGAAATGATCATCGCCACAGCGTCACACAACCCTCGCTCGATGGCATACTCGGCAAGAGCCGTGTGGCCACGGTGTACGGGGTTGAACGACCCGAAGAGGAGCATCATATGTCGCTTGGCCATACCCTATCGTTTCAGAAAATCGGTGATAATACTCTCGGTCTGCTGCACGGCATCGTCAAGGATGTCGTTCACCACCACAAAATCAAACTCCGTGGCCTTCGAGAGCTCAAACTCTGCCTTTGCCACACGCTTCTCGATGGTCTCGGCGCTGTCGGTGCCACGACCTATGAGTCGCTCACGCAGAACCTCCACCGAGGGAGCCTTGATAAATATCGAGCAGGCACGCTCACCAAAGATGCGTTTGAGGTTGATGCCTCCCATCACATCCACATCGAAGATGATGACATTGCCCTTGGCCCAGATGCGCTCCATCTCGCTGCGCAAGGTGCCGTAGCAAGTGCCGTTATAGACCTCCTCCCACTCCACGAAGGCATTTTCGGCTACCTTCTGACGGAACTCCTCCGCCGTGAGGAAGAAGTAATCCACGCCGTTGCGCTCCTCGCCACGGGGCTGGCGCGACGTGGCCGAAATAGAGAACTCGAACTGCGGGAATGTGGTGAGCAGTCGCTTCACGATTGTGGTCTTGCCCGAACCGCTGGGGGCCGAGAATATGATTAGTTTGCCGTTCTGCATATTATAGGATGTTTAATACCTGCTCCTTGATTTTCTCCAGCTCGTCCTTCATCTTCACGACCAGGATCTGCATATTTGCCTCGTTGGCCTTCGAACCGAGGGTGTTGATCTCACGACCCATCTCCTGTGCTATGAAGCCCAGCTTGCGACCTACGGCCTCCTCCGACTGAGCCACCTCGCGGAAGTAATTGCAATGGTTCGTAAGGCGTACCTTCTCCTCGGTGATGTCGAGCTTCTCGATGTAGAAGATCATCTCCTGCTCCAGACGGTTGTTGTCCACCTCAGCCTGCAACTGTGCCAGGTTCTCGCGGATGCGGTTCTTGATGGTCTCGGCACGTGTAGCCTCGTAGGGCTCTACTTGCAATTTGTAATCCTCGATCTTATCCACACGCTTCAGGAGGTCGGCGATCAGAGTTGCACCCTCCTGCTCACGGAAAGAGTTGAAGTTGCGCAGCGCCTCTTCGATGGTCTGCATCAGGGCTGCGTGCTCCTCCTCCGAGATGGTCTCGGCCTGTGCCGACACAACCTCAGGCATACGCAATACGGCGGGCACGATGGCGTCGTAGTCGGCATCCACACCCGAGTAAGAGAGTGCATCGGTCACCTGACGCAGGTAGGCGCGGAAAATATCCTTGTTGACCGTTGCCGAGGTCTGTGTGGCGGTATTCTCGATCGTGACCGATATATCGGCCTTGCCACGCACGATTGCTGCGGCAGCCATCGAACGGATGTCGAACTCGTAGGTGCGGTAAATGGCGGGTAGTTTGACCGCCAGGTCCAACTGCTTGGAGTTGAGCGAACGTACCTCGACTGTAATCTTCTTGCTCGGCAGCGAACACTCGCTCTTGCCGAAGCCTGTCATTGATTTTATCATCTTCACTACTCTGTTTCGGGTTTTCTTTGGGCTTTTGTGCCGAGTGGTGTGCACCCTTGCAGCAAACGAAAGCCAAATCTTTGCAAAGATAGGAAAACGAACTCTTTTTCGCAAATTTTTAAATATAGTATAACGCTGTGAAATGGTATTTTTTTACATCGTGGTGGTCGCTTGCTCGCTTACGATTTGTAACCCGTCGAGGAGGTTCGACGCTATGCTAAATGAGAAAAAATATTTTTTTTGAAAAATTAACTTTTTTTTCGTTTTGCTCTTTTTAGGTGTTATATCGTTAATAAAAAAACTGAATAATTGAATTTTGCGAAGATTTGCACCCCTTAAAATAACAATCCGAATATGGGTGAGCGTGGAAACATTTTGAATTGTCATAAATTTTAGTTTTCTTTGTGGATGCAAACTTGCATAGAACGTGTCTAAAAAGGTGATTTCTGCGTTAAGCTCGCCCTCAAAATGCTTATTTACGCCGAGTAAACTCCGCTTTTTCGGGCTTCGCAAGCCTTGAAATCCCTCTTTTTATACGCGTTCTGAATGAATTGAGGCTGTTCGAGGTTCTTGTTGGATAGTCCCAGAAAATAACTAATTTTTTTGCAGTATGAAGAAGTATAATTTCAATGCCGGGCCCTCAGTGCTCCCGGATGTGGTGCTCGAAGCAGCCGCCAAAGCCGTTATCGATTTCAATGGAACAGGTCTTTCGGTACTCTCGATCTCCCACCGTACACCCGAGTTTGAGGCTGTTCTCGCCGAGGCCGAGAGCCTGATGCGTGAGTTGCTCTGCATTCCCGATAATTATAAGATATATTTCGTTGGCGGAGGTGCCAGCACACAGTTCTTCCATATCCCTGCCAACTTCCTCGGTGGCAAGGCCGGTTATGTCCATACGGGCGTCTGGACCAAGAAGGCTATCAAGGAGGCGAAGTATTATGGCGAGGTGGAGGTTGTGGCTTCATCGGAGGATAAGAATTTTTCTTATATCCCCAAGGGTTTTGAGATCCCTGCGGATCTGGACTACCTCTATATCTGCGCCAACAACACAATCTACGGTACGGAGTATAAGTGCGATATCGACTCGCCTGTGCCACTGATTGCCGATATGAGTTCGAATATCCTTTCGCGCCCCATCGACGTGAGCAAGTATGCTATGATCTACGGCGGTGCGCAGAAGAATCTGGCCCCTGCGGGTGTTACGTTCGTTATCATCCGTGACGATATGCTGGAGCAGGTGAAGCGTAAGCTGCCCTCAATGGTGAACGTGAATACCCACGTCGAGAATGGCTCTATGTTCAACACCCCTCCCGTATTCCCTATCTACGTGCTGTCGCAGACTCTGCGCTGGCTCAAGGCTGAGGGTGGTGTTGAGGCTATCCACGAGCGCAACGAGCGTAAGGCGGCAATGCTCTACGCCGAGATCGACCGCAACCCCTTGTTCAAGGGTACGGCCGCCGTGGAGGATCGCTCGTCGATGAATATCTGCTTTGTGATGAACGACGGCTACGAGGCTTTGGCTGACGAGTTCTTCGCTATGGCCAAGGAGCGTGGTATGGTCGGCATCAAGGGTCACCGTCTGGTTGGCGGCTTCCGTGCTTCGTGCTACAATGCCTGCCCCGTGGAGGCTGTTGAGGCGCTGGTTAAGTGTATGCAGGATTTTGAGAAGATGCACGCCTAACGGATGGCACTCACCTATCATCTACCCAAGAGTAACCCCTTCGTGGGGGATGTGACCGAGTTTGCGGACTCGGAGATGTTTAATTTTACCGAACTTGTAAAACCTAT
>JAFUOK010000039.1 GCA_017481925.1 Alistipes sp. | reverse complement strand
TGGCGCACCACATCGAGGAACTTATCGAGTTGCAGGCACGCTATAACGTGGCTCTTTTGTATGATGCCTCGGCGTGCGGTAGTATCCCCGTAATCCGTAACCTCGAGGAGTACTACGATAACGACCTCTTGACCTCGGTGAAGGGTATCTTGAATGGTTCATCGAACTTCATCCTCTCGAAGATTTTCAACGAGAAGATGTCGTATGCCGATGCCCTGAAGCTGGCGCAGGATCTGGGCTTTGCCGAGAGCAACCCTACGCTCGATATCGATGGCTGGGATTCGCTCTTCAAGCTTATCATCATCACAATCCACGCCTTTGGTCTGTACGTTCCGCCGCAGGATATTTTCACGTTCGGTATCTCGAATATGAACGACGACGATATTCGCTTTGCCAACGAGAAGGAGCGCCGCTTTAAGCTTGTAGCACATGTTGAGAAGATTGATAACAAACTCATTATGAGTGTTATGCCTCAGCTTATCTCACGTAATAAATACATCTATAGCGTCGAGGATGAGTTCAATGGCGTGGTTATCAAGGGTCTGTTCTACGACAAGCAGTTTATGTTTGGTCGTGGTGCGGGTGCCTACCCCACGGGTTCGGCCGTATTGAGCGATATTACGGCTTGTCTGTACGACTATAAGTACGAGTATAAGAAGCGTAACGACTCGCAGCTGCCCCGCTATACTACCGACCACTCGTTCCGCGTATATTACCGCTATCTGGATTACGCCGACCTCGACCTTATCAAGTTTGAGAGCGTTAGCGAGAACTATATTTCGGACGACTTCAAGTATGTTGTTGGTAAGGTGTCGTTGCGCGAGTTGCATAAGATTCAGGACGAGTTGCGTCGCCGCAATGTATTTATTGCCGCCTACCCTAACGACTAATTTTTATATCATGTATCAATAATCTATCCTATGAAAAGGCTATTAACTATTTTTGCACTTTTGTCAGTAGTAGTTATATCATCGTGTGATAAGTATGATGATACAGAATTACGACAGAAGATAAATGGACTCGAGGAGCGTATTAGCGCTATTGAGGCATTGCTCAAAGCTTCTGCCAATAATCTAACGATAGTTGGTATTACCGAAACTGAAGAAAGCATTACCATTACCTTTTCTAATAACTCAACGATCACAATTGATCAAATAAAGAATGAAAGTTCTCCTATTACAGGAGTAGATGTCGATGGTGATTTGGTGTATATCACATTGGATGATGGTACTGTTCTTACTTTTAAGAAGTATGTGGTAGATGAAACTTACAAGATATATTATACCACGATAAATGATAAAAAGATTAACTGGGGCGCTACAAATACATATACAAACGTGTATGAAAATGGTCAAGGTGTTTTAACTTTCGATCATCCAGTTACAACTGTCGGTTATCAAGGAGAAGATATTCTTGAGAGCATAGTAATGCCTGCTACAACTGAGACTGTGGGTAGTTTTTATAATATGACCAATCTTCGTGAGATATATTGTAAGGCTTTGACACCTCCAGCAACACCTCCAGCTGTAGAAATGCCAGATGGTATGAAAACGAATTACCGTTATTTCTTGGATAAGTATGATTCTGGCTATTATCCCCCATATGTGCCTATCGGATGTACGATATACGTTCCAATGGAGAGTGTGGCAGCATATAGAAAAGCTGCGGGGTGGTCGCATTATTCATATTATATACAAGGGTATAACTTTGAATAATACAATTTATATAACACTGAGCAGGATGTTGATATTCTGCTCTTTTTTGTATAATTGTAATTAGAACTAACTAAATTCTATGTAATTATGAAATTTATAAATACCTTTTTTGTTGCTGTTACTTTAATGGGCGTTGTGGCTTGTGCGCCTGAGCAGGGTGCTGTGATTACGAAACGAGGCGCAGGTTTCGAGCTGCGTATTGATGGCGAGCCTACGTTCATCAAGGGTGTGGGTGGCACCAATCGCCTGGAAGTGGCCTCATCGGCAAGTGCCAATGCCTGCCGCACGTGGGGCGGAAACATCGAGAGCGTGAAGCGCACATCGGCTTTGGCGGCCGAGAATGGTATGCGTGTGATGCAGGGCATATCGTTGCCGAAGGATGGCGAGAAGTATGTCGATGAGGAGTGGAAGGCAAAGACGCTCGAGCAGTGCCGTGAGTTGGCTACCACCTTCAAGGACGATCCCAATATCTTCTGTTGGGGCATCGGTAACGAGGTGCAGTTGAGTGGTGCTAACGGTGCAGCCGTGTGGGGCTTTATCGAGGAGTTGGCCGTGGCCATCAAGGAGATTGCACCACGTCAGTTGGTATCTACCGTCATCTCGCACGACAAGAGTGCGCTGGACTCTATCGCACGCTATGCGCCGTCGCTCGACGTTGTGGGAATCAATAGTTATGGCCCTATCCTCGAGGTGAAGGATATGGTTGCCGAGTCCGATTACGAAGGCCCTTATATGATTACCGAGTGGGGTCCTACGGGTTGGTGGGAGACCGACAAGACCACGTGGGAGGCCTCAATCGAGCAGACCAGCGAGGAGAAGCGTCAGGTATATGAGAGCCGCTACAATGGCGCTGTGCTGGGCGATGAGCGTTGCATCGGCTCGTTCGTATTCCTCTGGGGACAGAAGGAGGAGCGCACGCCAACGTGGTTCAGCATGTTCGTCGAGCGTGAGGTGGAGGGTCTGCCCCTCGATGGCGAGAAGACACCTATGGTGGAGGCTATGCAGCGTGTGTGGAGTGGCACAGAGCCTACTCAGACCGCACCCGTAGTTACGGGCATTAAGATTGACGGCAAGGCGCCCGTGGAGAGCCCTACCGTAGAGGCGGGCAAGGCCTTCAAAGTGGATGTCGCGGCCACGGATCGTGAGCAGGAGAATCTGACCTATATTTGGGAGGTGCTGCACGAGGCTACGGTGTTGGGTTTTGGCGGTTCGTATGAGCCACGCCCCGAGCGTTATGGCGAGGTCTTCACTACCACTGCTCCTACGGCCGAGATAAAGATTTCGGAGGCTGGTAACTATCGTGTCTATGCCTATGTCAAGGATGGCACGGGCTACGTTTCGACCGTCAATTCCCCCGTGCAGGTGAAGTAAAAGCCGCCTAACAAGGTGATTTCGGCGTTTTACTCGCACTCAAATCCTCATTTACGACGAGTAAACTGCGGTTTTCGTGCTGCGTAGGCCTTGAAATCCCTCTTGTTATACGACTTTACAGAGAAAGAGGTTATCCTTTGGGGATAACCTCTTTTTCTATTTATGGTGTTGTCGTTACTTCTTCAACAGATACTTGATGAAGAGGTAACCGCCAACGATCTGCAACAACATACCAGGGATACCCAGGCTGAAGTCCTGCAATGCGGCGTCGATGCTACCCGTCCAGGCCCACTCGAACAGACCGCCTATGGTCTGATATGCAAACACAACAGTGGCGATGAGTGAGAGTGATACCTTGCGATAGTGTGATGCTACATAGCCTGCTGTAATGGCCAAGATTGTAGATTTAGCCAAGATGGGAACCAATACGGCTGCTGCGGGCATACCGAAGAGCAGGTGGTTCACAACGGGTGAGAGTACGGCAGTCAAAAGACCAACCTTCCATCCATACTTATATGCGCCAATAAGCGTAAAGAAGTAGATGGGCAACAAAATCATACCGCCCTGGGGTACAAGGTGGCAAATCTGCGGCAGAGCGATATTGCCCAAAATAAAGAGCGCTGCAGTGATGTAGGTCTTTGTTTCGTTGTAGTTCAACGAGTAGAGTTTAATGCTTGTTGTCTGCATAATACAAATACTTTATGTGTTAATTATTCTCAAATCTTTTCTCCACGACGGGCCAACTCACTATCTGCCACAAGGCATTCACATGGTCCTTACGTCGATTCTCATAATCCAAATAGTAGGCGTGCTCCCACACATCAAAACCCAACAGAGGTCTTAACTCGCGTCGCACGGGGTTCAGTCCGCCTGCCTCCTGCAGGATGTATAGGTTGCCAGCCCCATCAGCCGTGAGCCACACCCATCCCGATCCGAAGAGCGTGCGGGCGGCCTCCTCCATAGCCAGCCGGAAGTTATCGACCGAGCCCCAACGGCGGACGATCGCCCTGCGGAGTGCTCCCGACGGCTCACCCCCACCCGAAGGTGAGAATTGCAGGAAGTAGAGGTTGTGGTTCAGCGTCTGCCCCGCATTGTTAAGTAGCGGGCCCTCGGCCATCAGCACCACATCCTCCAACGTCTCGCCCTCCATAGCCGTACCCTTGATAAGCCTGTTCAGGTTCTCCACATACGAGCGCAGATGCTCGCCGTAGTGCAGTGCCATCGTGCGGCGGCTTATCGCAGGCTCCAAAGCGTCGAGCGCATAAGGCAGAGTGATATACTCATACTCTGTGACCCTCTCCTGCGCCCACGAGGCGGACGTGCCGAGCAATAACATTGTAAAGATAAGTATTTTCATCGTAAAAAAATTAAATTACGATGCTTACCTTTCAAAAATATTGCCGATTTTGATAAGAACGTTATCTTTTTTGCTCTATGAGCGGTAGTATCTCTCGCTGGAATATCTCTCGCTCGATGATGCGATAGTGCGGATCGTAGTGCTGCTCAAAGAGTTTGCTGTGGTGCATAACATACTCCCCTCGCTCCAACAATGCCCATATCTCCGCGCGGTCGGCCTCATAGTCGGGCAGGTTGAGATTCATCTCATTTATGACCTCGTCGATTACCTTCCACTCCTCGCGCCATTGCTCGATGGTGATAGGCTCAATGCCATTCACGCTACGCACAAATGCGCTGAGGTACTTGTCGTAAGGCACTCTGCCGTCGGCTATTACGCTGAGGTTTACTCGCATAAAGCGCTCCTCGTAGCCCGTAGGTTCGTAGTCGTCGCCCTCCATCGTGGCCGCATTCTCCAACTCGTAGCGCAGGTAGTTATCGGCAGCTTTCTCGTCGGCGATGATGTGTCCGGGCCCGAAGCGATCCTGAAAGTAGTTCTTGTACAGGTCGCGAAGTGTCGAGTGCGGATAGCGATCCATCTGACGCTCCACCGATTGACGTATGCGCTCTCGCGTGCTGTCGCCCGTGCAGGCTGTTGCAACAACAAGCAGCGCCACGGCGGTGAGGTATGTTGCAATCCTTGTCATCTGTTCATTTGTTCTATAAAATCGTCAATCAGCGGCAGGCACTCCTCGGCCGTGAGGCACTGTAGGCACAACTTCTCGACGGGGCATATATCCGTGCCCGTGCGGTTGATGATATTCTCTACAAGCAGACCAAACTCCACCTCTACCCCGCTTTGCGTGAAGAGTGAGAGCGCCCCCCGACTTATCACGTCGGTATAGACCTCTCGTACTCCACCTGCAACCATCAGCGCTGCGGCGCCCTTGCCTACCACCTTGTCGGCGATGAAGGCTCCGTCGAGCAGAGCCCTATCGTCGTGTAGCAGGCGATGCAGGTCCTTCACTCCACGCGCGTGGAATTGCTCCACGCGCGTGGAGTTTACTATCACACACGAACAGTGCGATGAGTGCAGGAGTTCTATTGCTTGCTCGCGCGTCATATCTTAAAACTCACGTCCCTGCTTCAGGTCCTCGATGTACTTGTCGATGCGCTGCAACTCCCGCGGAATGTTGATGCGCTGCGGGCAGTGAGAGTTACACTCCTTACAGCCCGTACAGTGCGACGCCTGACGCTCCTTCTCCACCGCACGGTCGTAACCCTCGAGGAACGCACGGCGTGCCTTGACGTAGTTCTCGTCGCGCGAAGAGTCCGAGAGGTTACCCTCATTGACACACTTGTTGTAGTGCAACAATACACCCGGAATATCCACACCGTAGGGACAAGGCATACAATACTTACAGTCGTTGCACGGCACCGTGGGATAGTGAGCCATAAGGTCGGCTGTTTCGAACAAGAACTCCTTCTCCTCCTGCGTCAGCTCCTTCAATGGTGCGAACGTGTGGATGTTATCCTGCAAGTGCTCCATGTAGGTCATGCCACTTAGTGCGGTAAGCACTCTGGGATAAGAACCCACAAAGCGGAAAGCCCACGAAGCAACGCTGCGCTCGGGCTCCTGCTGCTTCAGACGAGCCGAGATATGGTTGGGAACGTTCGACAGACGACCACCCAGCAGAGGCTCCATGATCACTACGGGGATATTGCGCTTCTCCAACTCGGCGTAGAGGTACTCGGCATTCACGTTACGTCCCTGGCTGGCGTTGCGCCAATCCTGGTAGTTCATCTGAATCTGCACGAAGTCCCAATGCACCTTGTCGTGATATGTGAGTACGTGGTCGAAGACCTCCTGCACACCGTGGAACGACCATCCGAGGTTGCGGATGCGGCCTGCCTCACGCTCCTTGATCAGGTAGTCGAGGATGCCGTTGTCGATAAAGCGGGCGTTAAACATCTCGATAGATGAGATGTTGTGTAGCAGGTAGTAGTCGAAATAATCGGTCTGCAACAGACGCATCGAACGCTCGTACATGAGCTTCGAGTTCTCGAAGGTCCAATTCGAGAAGTTCGACATCTTGGTTGCCAGGTAGTAGCTATTTCTCGGATAGCGGCTCAGTGCTATACCAGTAGCCTCCTCCGACTTGGTCTGGCAATATACGGGTGAGGTGTCGAAGTAATTGACACCATGAGCGATAGCATAATCTACCAACTCATTGATAGTCTCCTGATCGAGCGTTGTGCCATCCTCGAGGAAGGGCCAGCGCATACATCCGTAACCCAAGATAGATACCTTGTCGCCTACGCGCTCATTCATTCGGTAGGTCATCTTGTCGGTGGGAATCTCGCCGTGAACGACCGAGGGGTCAATCTTCAAATCATTGGGCTTACAGCCTGTAAAGGCAGCAGCCGTAAGGAGCGAGCCTGCGCCCATGCGCTTGAGGAACTCGCGACGATCTATATTGTTGTTTGTCTTTTTCATAGCTGTAAGTTTAGTAACGAAGGTGACTCTGATAACCCTTTACATATATTGCACTGAAAGGTCGTGAGGGACAGAGGTTCTCACACGCACCGCAACCGATGCAGAGGCTGTCGTTCACGGTAGGAATCTTGCGAGACTCGGGGTTCGCGGGATCGAGCGGTACCATGGTGATGGCCTTTGTGGGACAGTGACGCTCGCAGTTGCCACAATCTACATCGTCGGCAACAACGATACAGTTCTTCTTAACCCATACGGCGTGGCCAATCTGAATTGACGACTTCTCCTCCACCGTGATAGGCTTGATAGCACCTGCGGGACATACCTGCGAGCACTTGTTACACTCGGGACGGCAGTAGCCCTGCTCGTACGACATCGTAGGCTGCATAAACGACTTCAGGTCAGCCGACGGACGCAGAACCTTCGTAGGACATACGGCTACACACAACTGACAGCCCGTGCAGTGCTGTGTAAGGTTGCGGAAGCTGCGTGAACCCGGAGGTGTGAGAGGATTCTCACGGTCGGGAGCCTGCTTATCCAGGATAACGGCAAAACCGCCATCACCACGCATCTCCTGTGCGCGAACAGCCTCGGCGGCTACCAGACCTGCGCCGATGAGGAAGTTGCGACGTGCGGTGTTGGTCTCTGCAGCGGGCTTTGCCTCTGCTGTCTTCACGGTCGAGCGACGGGTATAAGAGATAGCGTTCTTGGGGCACTTCTCGATACAATTCATACATGTCACGCAACGGCTATAGTCGATTGCGTGGTTGGGAATATCGATACAAGCGGCCTTGCAGTTCTTCGAGCAGATGTTGCAGTTGATACACTTGTCGGTGTCGATCACGGGCTTTAGCAATGAGAAGCGTGACAATGCACCCAGAACAGTACCTACGGGGCAGATCGTGTTACAATATGTACGACCATTGCGCCAAGCCAATACGGCTACTACAACAAACGTTACGGCTGCCACGGCAAATGTGCCAATGCTGCCAATCACTACGTCGGTTGAGTAGAATGTGTAGCTGTCGGCACGCTCGGCAAAGTAAGCCAGCAGGTTGTTACCCCAGGCGTAGAGGGGCGCAAAGAGGTTCTGTGCGATACGACCAAATGCGCTGTACGGAGCAACGAGTATTGCAATCGAAGCAAAACCTGCAACCATCAGAACTACGAACAACGCCAGCACTCCGTAGCGAAGGTAGGTCTTCGCAGGAGAGTAGGTGTAACGATTCTTCTTGCTCTTCTTGCCCATCCATGCAATCACATCCTGCATCACACCCAAGGGGCAGATGACAGAACAATAGACACGTCCGAAGAGGAGCGTCAGGGCAACGAGTAACACAATGACTCCTACATTGAGGGCCATTACAGCCGGAAGGAATTGGATTTTTGCCAGCCAGCCAAACCACGCATGCAGTGTTCCCGAGAAGTCGAGGAACAGGAGCGTGATCAGCGCAAAGAAGATTGTGGCGGCGATGATTCGCAGTTTTCGTAACATAAGTTTGTTAGTTTTATGAATTTATGTGGGTTAGCGCACACGGACGCATCCCCTCTCGCTTACAAATATAGTAATTATTTTGATACGCAAAGCATCTAAAGAGTATTAAAACGAAAATTTTTGATTAAAGACGAAAATTTTCTGTTTTATAGCTTTTCGGCGATTGACTATACTACTCTCCGTAGGCTGCTCGGCGGTAGCGGGCGTACAACTTATTATATATGGCGTGACGCTCGGCATTGGGCGTATATTCCCCATCAAAGCCCGACGACATAGCATCCTGTGCCGCCTCGACCGAGGGGTGTGCTCCAGCTGCTACAGAGGCATTCATCGCAGAGCCCAGGGCGCACGCCTGCGTGCTACGCACCACGCGGATGGGCAGACCTATAACGTCGGCCATAGTCTGCATCACAAAACGCGATTTCTTCGATATGCCACCCACGGCAAGGATAGTGTCGATGCGCAAGCCCTCGTCAGCCAAACGCTCGTTGATGGCTCGAGAGCCGAAGGCCGTAGCCTCGACCAGAGCCTTGAAAATCTCGGGTGCTGATGTGGCAAGCGTAAGGTTGAGTAGCGAGCCCGTAGCCAACGGATCATCGTCGGGAGAGCGACGACCGTTGAACCAATCGACGGCTATCATATCATCTTCGCTCAAGGGGAGTTGCTCGGCCTCGGCGGTGAGTGATGCAAGGATTTTGTCCTCCAACTCGGGGGCGTTGGCAACATGTTTCAGACTCCAACCCAACAGTCGCTTGTACCACGCATATATATCGCCAAAGGCGGCCTGTCCGGCCTCAAAACCTATGCGGTTGGGAAGCACCGAGCCATCCACCTGACCACATATTCCACGTACGGTGTGCGAGCCGATAACGTCGTAGGCGGCTGTGGTAATATCGCACGTCGAGGTGCCCATAACCTTTACCAATACATTATCCCGTACGCCGGCTCCTACCGCTCCCACATGGCAGTCGATAGCACCTACGCCAACGGCTATGCCTTCGTTCAAGCCAAGACGCTCGGCCCACTCGCGGCAGAGTCCTCCTGCGCTCTTATCGCTGGTGAAGGTTTGCTCGAACAGATGCCCCTTAAATACCTGAAGCAAAGGATCTACCTCGTCCCAGAACTCCCACTCGGGCATACCGCCCCAATCGGCGTGCCACATAGCCTTATGACCTGCCGCACAGCGACTGCGGGCAATACGTTCGGGTGTGGTGTCGCCCGAAAGCAAGGCGCTGATCCAGTCGCAATGCTCCATCCACGAGTAGGCCTTCTCACGTAGCTCGGGTGCTACGCGCAGCGAGTGCAACATCTTTGCCCATACCCACTCGCACGAGTGGTTGCCGCCACCGTAACGGGTGTAGTCGGTGTGCCAGCGTTTGGCCACTTCGTTTATCTTGTCCGACTCTGCAATGGCGGTGTGGTCCTTCCATAGGATAAACATTGCGTCGGGGTGCTCCTGAAATTCTGGCAGCATTGCCAACGGCGTACCATCCTTGTCGGTCAGCACGGGTGTCGATGCGGTGCAGTCGAACGAAAGACCCACGATGCCGAGGCGTACCTCATCGCTGCACTGCCCCACGGCCTCACGCACCGCCTCGGTGAGCGAGTCGATGTAGTCCTGTGGGTGCTGACGATATTGGTTTACTTTGGGATTGCAGTATAGTCCCTTGCTCCAGCGTGGATATGCCGAAACGGCTGAGGCCAACTCCTCGCCATTGTCGGTTGCCACTATGAGGGCTCGCACCGAGTCGGTTCCGAAGTCGATGCCGATAACATATTTTCGATTCATTGTCAGATAGGTTAGTTTTTTATAATCTCAAAGATAAAAATTTTTTTCTAAAATAGCAATCTTCTCTGCTGGGTCGGGACTTTGTGGTTGGCTGTTTGGTTTTTTTTATGTACTTTTGCGCTCGATTAATCAACTTTAGTTATGCAGATTACACGAGCCGAGTTCAAGTGCAGTTCAGAGAAGATTTCGCAAGTCCCCAAGGACGATTTGCGCGATGTGGCCTTTATCGGTCGTAGTAATGTGGGTAAGTCGTCGCTCATTAATATGCTCACGGGTCGCAAGGGCCTGGCCAAGGTCTCGGCAACACCCGGCAAGACACGTCTTATCAACCACTTCTGCATCAACGGTAACTGGTATCTGGTCGATCTGCCCGGCTATGGCTACGCCCGTGTGTCGAAGAATAAGCGTGGCGAGTTTGCCAAGATTATTATGGATTATGTGCTCAAGTGCGAGAAGATGCACTTCCTCTTTGTGTTGGTGGATTCGCGTCTTGAGCCGCAGGCTATTGATCTGCGCTTTATAGAGATGCTGGGCGAGAATGGTGTGCCGTTTGGCATAATCTTTACCAAAACGGATAAGTTGTCGGCCACACAACGCAAAAAGAGCGTGGAGAATTATTGCAAAACGTTGAGCGAACAGTGGGAGGAGTTGCCGCCGATGTTCTGCTCGTCGAGCGAAAAAGGAACAGGTCGAGAAGAAATACTCGATTTTATCGAAAAATGTTTATAATTATTTGAAAAGTCACATCCGAAATGTGACTTTTTGTTGCGTTAATTGTATATATTTGTAGCATTAATACTATACCAACAAAAATATTACGAAAATGGCTATTCATAAGATTAAGTTTTTCGCGGGTCGTAATTCGCGTTATTTGGCCGAGAAGATCGTAGCAAGCTATGGCTCTACACTTGGCGATTCGGAGGTACTCCAGTTTAGCGATGGCGAGTTTCAGCCCTTTTACAACGAGTCTATTCGTGGTTGCACCGTGTTTATCATCCAGTCAACATTCCCCTCATCAGATAACCTGATGGAGCTTTTGATGATGATCGACGCTGCACGCCGTGCTTCGGCTTACAAGGTTATTGCTGTAATGCCCTACTTCGGCTGGGCGCGTCAGGATCGCAAGGATCGTCCCCGTGTACCCATCGGTGCAAAGTTGGTTGCTAACCTATTGGTTGCCGCAGGTGCCGACCGTATCATGACTATGGATCTGCACGCTGACCAGATTCAGGGCTTCTTCGATGTTCCCGTAGATGCACTCTATGCAAGTGGCATTTTCGTACCTTATATTAAGAGCCTCAATATGGAGGACCTCTCAATCGCTTCGCCCGATATGGGTGGCGCAAAGCGTGCTCACTCATACGCAAAGCATCTGCAGGCACCCATCATCATCTCTCACAAGGAGCGTGCAAAGGCTAACGTTGTGGGCAGCATGACCGCTATCGGTGATGTCGAGGGTCGCAACATCATCATCGTGGATGATATGATCGATACGGCTGGTACTATCTGTATGGCAGCAAATATGCTTATGGAGAAGGGTGCAAAGAGCGTTCGTGCTGTGATTACCCACCCCGTGCTGTCAGGTGCCGCTTACGAGCGTATCAACGAGAGCCAGTTGCAGGAGGTTATAGTTACGGATACCATCCCCTTGAATCCGGAGAAGGATCTGCATAAGTTCACCGTGTTGTCAGTTGCTGATATCTTCGCAGAGGTTATCGAGCACGTTCACAACTATAAGGAGATCAGCTCTTTGTTCTACAAATAATAGTAGTACGAGGACATTATATCAGAGGCTGCTAACCTATGTGGGTTGGCAGCCTCTGGTGTCTTTTAATGTTTGTATCGTTTGCTGGGGGCGGGATAATGCTTTGCGGCATCGTCTAAGACTAATACCCAGTCCTCTGCCTCGCCATTTGAGGGAGGCGTGAATGTGAGTGATGGCTGGTTGCGTAGTGTGCCTATCTTTATTGTCTGTGCCGTGCGAGGCGAGAACCACCATGCAACAATCTTCTCGGCTTTAAGCATCTGGCCACGAACTGCAAAAGGTCTTGATATTGGCGCATATACCATAGCGTAACTACCCTCGCTGTCGATGGTCGCCACGAAACGGTAACGACCTGCTCCGGGCATGGCCGATTCAACATCGCTCGCTATGATAAACTCCTCGGTAGGTATGCGCGAGAAGTATGGACGTGAGAGCATGAGTTGTTTGAGATATTGCACTTGGTCGGCTGCTGGTTGGTGTATGGCCTCATGCCACGCCATCATGGGGCGGTTGATGGGCTCCCTGCCCTTCTTTATGTCGTACATTTGCCATACCGAGTGATGGCCGTATGTCACGCCTGCCGAGCCGTAGAATACACTCCAATATAGCCCACGTCGTACATCCCACGCGTTGGAGTGGCCGTCCTCGTCGGGCTTAAATTCGAGTGGGTGGTCTTCGTAGAGAGGCTCTAATTCGATGATTGGCTTTGACGGTGAGCGGTTAAAGTCGCTTGCAATCTGCTGGTTGGAGTTGTAGCGTTGCGTGTGCCCACTCTGACGACCGTTAAAGTCGAGCCATTCGTGGTTGTGAAACCATAGCGATGAAGTCTGCCAGCCCGTAGGGTGGAATGTAATCAGGTGCTCCTTGTCCACGCTGAGAATACCGCGAGCCATAGCGTCGATGATATTTTTTAACTCCTCACTGTCGGGATTGCGGTCGCCACCGAGAATCCAGATGATGTTATAGCGAGAATATCGCTCTGCTATCCAGCGACCGTACGCCTCGGCATTTTGCTCGTTGAATATAGGATTCTCATCCCTCCACCATCTGCCCCATGTGGGTAGCAAACCAACATACATGCCCAGTGAGTTGGCGCGTGAGATGATGTAATCGACATTATCCCAATAGTCGTTCTGCTCGCCATCCTTAGTGGCGGGCTGTGCGGGGTTACGGTTGATGAGTGGTAGATGGCCGTAGGCATTCTCCGTATCTATGCCCTCCAACTCCGCTAATGCGACTGCTTGAATGACATTGTATCCCTTCTCGGCTCTATCGCGAAGGTATAGGTCGGCCTCTTCGCGTGTGAGGCGATGGAACAACTCCCACGCTGTGTCTCCTTGATAGAAGAAGGGTTGTCCGTCGCTTGTTTGCAGGTAGTGCCCATTCTCAGATACAGATAGTTTAGGCAGGTGTTGCGCCTGTGTCGGCGAAGTGATAAGGAGTAATCCTGCGAGGAGCGCCAAGAGCGTGTGGCGTGAAAGGAGAGTATGTTTCATGGTGGGTAAGTAGTTTATTTACAAATATAATGATATGTAATTAAATTCCCAAACGCTCACCCTGCTTTGACTGTCGTTTTGCGTGGCTTATAGCCTGCGTTATATATTCTTCTTTATTCGCTCCAGGCCGCTACGTTTCAAGGGTGTAGAGCCAAACCGCAAAGAAAAATCCTCCTCGCTCATCGCCTGCCACTCTTCTGACGAAATGTCGCGTGGGTCAAATAGCGGATCGAACGATGGGTTACGTTGTCGCTTGGCCTGGCTGTTGTAGGGGCAGCAGTTCTGACACTCGTCGCAACCAAATATCCAGCCGTGTAGGTCTATGGCCGAGGTGTTGTCGCTCTCGATAGTACGGCACGATATGCAGCGCGAGGTGTCGATTGTCATCTCCTCTACTATTGCCCCCGTGGGACACGCCTCGATGCAACGACGGCACTCGCCGCACCCTACCGTTTGCATCGGCTTATCATATGCATCTGATTCGGTGTTGAGAACCAACTCGCCTAACAGCACATACGAGCCATATTTGGGTGTAATGAGCAGCGACTGTCGTCCTATCCAGCCCAAACCGGCCTCTACGGCGTATTGCTTTTCTAATATAGGTGCAGAATCTACAAATGCGCGCCCTTCGAGCGATGGGTGACGCTCCTGAAGCGCACGAAGGAGTTGCTGCAACATCTTCTTCAGAGTCTTGTGGTAGTCGCGGTTGCAGGCGTAGGAGGCTATCTTGCAGCGGTCGGTACTCTGGTAGCCTCCGCTGATCGAGGATTTGTAACTCACAGCACATACCACGATAGTCTGCGCCCCCTCCACAAGTTGCTTGACATCCATACGCTTGTCGCAGTTGCGGCGCATATACTCCAGCGAGGAGTCATAACCCCTGTCGAGCCAAAGGTCGAAGGCCTCTGCATTTTTTAGAAATGTGCGAGCGCGAGCAACACCACAGAGGTCGAAACCTATGCCGTAAGCGGTGTCTTTTATCTCGTCGTGACTTAACATATCCCTATTTATTAGCCGATTTAGACACAAAATTACCGATTTTTAATATTTTTTCACTATCTTCGTCAAAATTTATTTAAGAATACTTCTTTAACTATGAATCTGAATACACTTTATGACCTTCTCCATAATAGCCTGGAGAAGTTCTCTGACAAGGTAGCATTTTCGATGTTTGGCTCGGAGGATGTTACTTATAGCGAGGTCGGTCGTCGTGTAGAACAGGTGCAGGAGATGTTGCTGGATGCCGGTCTGGTGGCTGGTGACAAGGTGGCGTTGCTCAGTAGCAGTATGCCCAATTGGGGTGTGTGTTATATGGCAGTTGTAACGGCCGGTATGGTCGCTGTACCTATTATGAATGACTTTACAAGCGCCGAGCTCGACCTTTTGATCAATCACTCGGAGGCTAAGGCGTTGCTTGTGTCGGATAAACTCTTCACCAAACTGTCGAAGGATGTTGTAGCAAAGCTCAACATCGTCATCCGCACAAAGAACCTCGGCATCATCTCGCAGACGGTTAAGGATCGCAAGGGCTCTGTAGTTATCCCCAAGCCCGAGGATCTGGCTGCTATTATCTATACGTCGGGTACAACATCTCAGCCTAAGGGCGTAATGCTGACCCACTCAAACCTGGCACAGCAGATTAACTATATCTACAAACTCTACCCCATCGGCGAGAATGATTCTATGCTTTCGGTGTTGCCTATGTCGCACACCTACGAGTGCTCGCTCGGCATGTTGTATGTGCTGGCTACGGGTGCCAGAACCACATATTTGGAGAAGCCGCCTACCCCGTCGGTTCTGTTGCCGGCATTGCGTAAGGTGCGTCCTACGTGTTTCCTGATCGTTCCGTTGATTATCGAGAAGATCTACAACTCGCAGATTCTTGGTAAGTTTACCGCCAATAAGTTTATGGCTACGCTCTATGGTATGGGTCCGGTGCGTCGCCTGTTGCATCGCATTGCGGGTAAGAAACTGATCACAGCATTTGGTGGTCAGGCGCGTCTGTTTATCGGCGGTTCGAAACTCGACGAGCGTGTGGAGCAGTTCCTTCTGGAGGCAAAGATTCCTTATGCTATCGGCTATGGTCTTACCGAGACAGCTCCACTTATCGCAGGTCAGATCTCTCCCGCTGTGAAGTTGGGTGCTACGGGTCCCGCTATGGAGGGAGTGACTGTGCGCCTTGATAATGTGAATCCCGAGACGGGTCACGGTGAGATTGTTACTACCAGCAAGTGCGTTATGCAGGGCTATTACAAAAATCCCGAGGCTACAGCGGCAGTATTTACCGAGGATGGCTGGTTTCGTACGGGCGACCTGGGTTATATTGACGAGGATGGCTATATCTTCATCAAGGGCCGTCTGAAGAATATGATTCTCGGCCCCAGTGGAGAAAATATCTATCCCGAGGAGATTGAGAACGTACTCAATTCACATAGTCTGGTGTCGGAGTCTGTGGTTACGGATTATGACGGCCGTCTGGTGGCACTTGTTTACTTCGATACGGAGGCTATCGAGAAACTCAAGGATGAGTTTATGACCCGCCTGGAGATTACACGCGATGAGTGGAACCAGAAGAAGGAGGAGTGGAACAAGCAGATGGAAGAGGTTAAGCAGGAGGTGATCAAGTATGTCAACTCGAAGGTTAACCGTTTCTCTCGCATCTCCGAGGTGGTGGATAATGGCGAGGAGTTCGAGAAGACACCCTCGAAGAAGATTCGCCGATTCCTCTACACCCAAAAGAAGGAGGATAAGAAATAACGACTGCAATAGTCAAAAAAAAGAGCCTAACCCCGTCGGGTCAGGCTCTTTTTTTACTTTACTTGAGCAACCATATCTGCTCCATTGTCAACCAGATTGCGATAGATGTCATAGCGGTGCATCACCTCTCTTACGTAGGCTTCCGTCTGGCGGCTGCCGGTGAACTTGCCATAACGAACCAACTCGCTCTCATATACCGTAGGGTCAGCCTTGAGTTTCAGATAACGGGCTACTACCTCCCACGAGTTATGGTTCTCGCCGTTGCTCTTTGCTAAACGTCGTGCATCACATACGTGACCTATGCCGCCGTTGTAGCAAGCAAGAATAATACTAATGCGATCGTTCGCGGGAACGCTGGGACTCATCTTCAGCGTCTTCTCTATCTGGCGCAGCAGCTTGCCTGCCAGACGGATGTTGGTCTCAGGGTCGGCTATCGACTCCTTATCGACGTTGAACTGACGTCCTACGATGGGCATAATCTGCATCAGGCCGATGGCGCCTTGCTTCGATGTGAGATCCTCCTTGAAACGAGACTCGTTGTAAGCGATGGCGCTCATCAGGAGCCAATCCTGCCCCTCCTCTTCTCCAATGCGACGCATCATTGCGTCATACGACGAAATGATCCACTCCTCCTGTTCGGTCGCTATCTCAGCGATGAGGTTGGTCTGCTCGGGTACGATGTTGTCTGTCTTGATATCCTTGGTGAGGAGATCCGACCCGATAAATGTCGCTACAATAATAAGAACGATCGATAAAAATGCTGTCTTTTTTGACATAAATGTGTGTTTTGCGGGCGGCTTATGTCGTGCCGAAGAGCTTTAATCATAGAAACCCCACGAGATGCCCATCTTGAACATACCCGGATTCTGCGGGTAGCCTGCAACGGTGAAATACTCCTTGTTGCCAAACAGATCGTAGTTCACGTGCTGGTATTTCAAGAAAATGCGCATTCTCTTCCACTTAGCCGTCAAGAACACATCGAGGTAGGGGTAATTGCCCAACTCGTAGTCTCTCTGGTTGTAGAACGTTGCCAATGCCGGGTTGTACGAGGGCGCATAATACGACGTATTGAAGCGTCCATCGACACCGAACTGTACACGCAGAACCTTCTTCTTCTCTACCCAGAATTCGTAGTAGTAAGAGAGGTAAGCGCTGAGCAACGGTACGGGAATAACCTCTTGATTTGTACTCCACTGCAACAATGCCCTGTGGTCAAGATGAAGTCCGCCAATGCGGAAATCTTTGCGAGCATACACACTCGTCAGAGAGATCGCGTCGCTGTGTTGAGCTACGCGGCTGTTGGCATCGTAGTATATCTTGTTACTTACTACACCCTGCCATACACCCACCTCGAAAGCCCAGTCGGGCACTTCGAGTGATACCTCGAAACGAGTTTCATCCTCCTGATCAAAGGAGTTGGACCACACATAGTGGTTCGAGAATAGGTTATTCTCCCAATATGAGGGCGATCTGCGTGTCTGTGAGAATCGGCCCGAGAGAGTAACCGGATGACCCCGGAGGCGTGCCGTCAGCGCAATGTGCGCATTCAGAGCAAAGTCTCCGCTCCTATATCCCGACGGGTAGAACTTGGCGTCCGCACCCCAGTCGGCTACTTTTTTAACCTTTCCGCTCACGGCTCCGTAGGCATACCAAGCCGTCTCCTTGTGTTTGCCCTGCTTACCCGAGAGGTAATCCTCGAAGGCAAACTGCGAATAGGCGTACATATCTATACCCACTCCGCCACCCAGGCGACCCACGGCACCATTACGGTCCCACGGCTGCGCCTCGACGAAGAAGCGGTTTGACACTACCCTCTCGCGGATCGAGTCACGCGATTCGAGGGGCGATATGTACCAATCTTTATAATATACATCTTTTGTGGGAACAAACTCTCCTTTGTCATCCACCGAGCCGCGCTCGTCGGTGAACTCGGCATAGTGGTCGGTATAGAGTTTGCTCCAGGCGTTATACTCAAAAATGTGGCCAATGTAGATGGCCGAAAGGTCGGCAAGCGAGAAATCGTAGTCCGTGACGGGCTGCAAGGGTATTGCGAAGGCCTGCTTTACGAAGAACGAGTTGTTGCGATACGAGTTCTCGGCCTCGGCAGCGGCCAGCTTCATCGGGACACCCGACGGATGCTCGTACGTGGTGTCGGCTACGGCCCAGATGCCTACGGCTCCACCATTTTCGCGCTGCTTGATGCGGTTGTTCACAAATGCCGCATGTATGGAGTAGCGCTTGCCCGTATGCGAAAAGGCTACGGCGAGGTTGTGGTTCGACGTGCGCTGCCAATCGTACAGACCCTTCGTGCCACGAGCCTTATAACTCACGTTGAAGCCCGTTGTTGGCGAGATGTTGTGTGCCGTGGTGATCTCGAAGTGCTCCTCGCGGTAACGCTTCTGACCCGACTCCAGATACATAAAGTTCAGGTAAGGGGTCTTCGAGTTATAGAAGGGCACATTCTCCATACGGTAGGTATAGGCATCGTACGACTGTGCAAACGTAAAGTCGGGGCTTGTGGGACGGTAGAAATAGTTGAACGGCAGTGTCGATTGACCCAAACCGCCGAGAGTCATATCGCCCGTGCCGACTAATTGGTAGGGGTAGTCGATGCGCCAATTGTTGAGCGTGGTGTCCAACGGCATAATATCCACGTCGTTCATTTCGCGGCTCACGTTCCACATAAAGTTGGGCAGGGCGCGAATCGAATCGTTGAAGTAGTATGACTCCAGCGGCTTGCGGATGCGTCGTGTGCGGGTAGAGTCCTGCTCCTGATCCTGCTCCTCCTCGTCACGTGTATCGAACGGATTGGCACCTCCCAGACCTACATTCTCGCCACGCTGCTGTGCGCGCGATAAGGCTCGGGCATCCAACTGCGCAAATGACGTAACGGGCAAGAGCGAGAAAATCGCTATCGCCATCGCTGTCAGTATGCGTGCTGAGAGTTTCATTCGTGCTGAGAAAACTAATTTTTACGTAAGTTTATTGCCCATCGGATGGCCGAAATGACCATATAGAGCAGGATGATGGCCGGAACGGCATAGCGTGTGAACGCTACAATAAGCACTACGCAGAGTGCGATAAACGAGTAGCGTATCTCGTTGCCCTGCCAGCCGAAGCCCTTGAACTTCAGTGCAAACATTCTCACGGGCGAGATAAGCATATATGCCATACCAACCGAGATGGCAACGATAGCCCAGCGGCAGAGCGAGATATCCCCTGCGGCCATAAGCATAGCCAATGAGAGACAGAACAAGCCGTTGGCAGGTGTGGGCAGACCGCAGAACTCGGTGGTCTGCGTGTCGTCAATATTGAACTTCGCCAGACGCAAAGCCGAGAAGGCCACGATGATGAGCGTCAGGTAGCGTGCCCATTCGGGTAGGGTCTCCGACGCGGGAGCTACATCCCACAGACAGTACATAGCCACCGCAGGAACCAGTCCGAATGATACCATATCGGCCAGCGAGTCAAGCTCTACGCCCAGGGGTGACGAACACTTCAAAAGGCGTGCAGCGAAACCATCGAAGAAGTCGCATACGGCCGATGCTACAATGAGCCAGAAGGCCAACTCGAAATCGGCGCGTGTGAGCAATGCAATTACGGCGCAAGAACCGCACACCAGATTGCCCAGCGTCAGCATATTTGGTATAGTAAATAGTCTAATCTTCATCTTTTTGATAATAAAACCCATAATAATCGGCAAAGTTACGAATAATTTTTTATCTTTGTATGATTAATAAAAAAACTTGCTATATAAATATGAATAATAATACGTTTTGTGTCATTATGGCGGGTGGTGTAGGCACTCGATTTTGGCCTATGAGCCGCCGAAACCTCCCAAAACAGTTCCTCGACATCCTCGGCACGGGCAAATCTTTCATCCGCTCGACCTACGAGCGCTTCCTGCCATTGGTACCGCGTGAGAATTTCCTTGTGGTGACAAATCAGGCATATCGTTCGCTGGTGCAGGAGCATATCCCCGAACTTACACCCGACCAGATTCTCTGCGAACCTATCGGTCGTAATACCGCCCCCGCTATCGCATACGCTGCCCACACTCTGCGCAAGCGTTGCAAGGATGCGCTGATGGTTGTTACTCCGTCGGATCATCTTATTCTGAATGAGGCTGATTTTCAGGTGGCTATAAAGGATTGTCTGGAGTTTGTGGCAGAGAACGATGCGCTGATGACCGTAGGTATTGAGCCCAGCCGTCCCGACACGGGATATGGCTATCTGCAAAAGTCGGACACGAATGTCATTTCGCGCGTGAAGTGCTTTACCGAGAAGCCCGCGTTGGAGATTGCACAGGCATTTGTTGATTGTGGCGAATTTGTCTGGAATTCAGGACTTTTTGTGTGGAGCATAGACTCTATTATGAAGGCCTTTGAGACCTACCTTCCCGAGCACCACGCACTCTTCACTGCGGCTGACGATGCGCTGGGTACGGAGCGAGAGGCGGAGGTTATGGAGCAGGTCTTTGTCGAGAGCCGATCAATCTCGATTGATTACGGAATTATGGAGAAGGCCGACAATGTATATGTGCGTTGCAGCGACTTCGGTTGGAGCGACGTGGGTACGTGGGGTTCGATGTATCAGTTGTCGGATAAAGACCGCAACCAGAATATGCGTTCGCACGACGGTTGTTACACCTACGATACACATCAATCAATAGTTTCGGTACCCGATGGTAAAGTGGCTGTTGTCAAGGGATTGCAGGATTACATTGTGGTTGATACTGCGGATGTGCTTTTGATCTGCCCGCGCAGCGACGAACAGAGTATCAAGAAGTATATCGACGACGTGCGATTCGATAAGGGCGAAAAGTACGTTTAGCAATAATTCCCCGCTCTTGTTATGCCATTTTAACGAGAATGGGATGCCTGAAAGAAAATTTCCCGTCTGACACCGAGGTCGGACGGGATTTTTTTGCCATAATATTCTACAAATTTGCGTAAAAATTCTTACATTTGTAAGAATGTACACCCAAAGGGTGTTTTTCCCAGGGAAAATATATAACAAAAATAAGAGATTATGGAACAACAAAAACAAAAGATTGCTCTGCCCGACAACGCTTATCGCGAGCTTAAGGAGGGTGAAGAGTACAAGCCCTTGATGCCGGCAACGGAGACTCCGGCGGAAGTTACACCCTACTCGGTTGCTATGGGTATCGTTATGGCAATCATCTTCTCGGCTGCAGCGGCCTTCCTCGGCTTGAAGGTTGGTCAGGTGTTCGAGGCGGCCATCCCTATCGCAATTATCGCCGTAGGTATGGGTACTGCGTTGGGTAAGAAGAATATGCTCGGCCAGAATATCATCATCCAGTCGATTGGTGCTTCGTCGGGTGTTATCGTTGCAGGTGCTATCTTCACGCTGCCCGCATTGTATATCCTCGATTTGGATGCGCAGTTCTATCAGATTTTCCTTTCGTCACTGCTGGGAGGTGTGTTGGGTATCGTGCTGCTCATACCGTTCAGAAAGTATTTCGTGAAGGATATGCACGGAAAATACCCCTTCCCCGAGGCTACGGCTACCACCGAGGTATTGGTATCGGGTGAGAAGGGTGGCAACCAGGCTAAGTTGCTGGCTGTTGCTGGTCTGGTCGGTGGTCTTTACGACTTCGCTGTGAGCACGTTTGGTGCGTGGACCGAGGTCGTTTCGACACGTCTTACGGCTTTTGGCGAGATGTGTGCCGATAAGTTTAAGGTTGTTTTCTCGCTCAATACGGGTGCCGCCGTGCTGGGTCTGGGTTATATCATCGGTTTGAAGTATGCCGTGATTATCACCGCAGGTTCGTGCCTTGTATGGTTCCTGATTGTACCCTTGATCGGCTCTGTTGCCCCTGATGCTGCGGCGCTGACGCCCGAGACTATCTTTACCGACTATGGTCGTCCTATCGGTATCGGTGGTATCGCTATGGCTGGTTTGATTGGTATTATCCGTCAGGCAGGCATCATCCGTCAGGCTGTGGGCTTGGCCGTTGGTGAGCTCTCTTCAAAGAAGGGCGGCGCGGCTGTGGCCGTAGAGCGTACACAGCAGGATCTGCCGATGAAGCTTATACTTTCGGTGTTGATTGCGGCGCTGGTGGCTTGCTTCGTATTCTTCCAGTTTGGTCTGTTGGGTAATGGTGTGCAGAGCATTGTGGCGCTGCTTATCGTCTTTGTGATTGCCTTCTTGTTCACTACCGTGGCGGCTAATGCTATTGCTATCGTGGGCACAAACCCCGTGTCGGGTATGACCCTTATGACGCTTATCCTTTCATCGTTGGTATTGGTTAGCATCGGTCTTAACGGCTCGGCTGGTATGACTGCTGCGCTGATTATCGGTGGTGTGGTATGTACCGCTTTGTCGATGGCTGGTGGCTTTATTACCGACCTTAAGATTGGCTATTGGCTCGGAACAACGCCCAAGAAGCAGGAGGGATGGAAGTTCCTCGGAACGTTCGTATCGGCTGCGACCGTAGCAGGTGTGATGATCGTGCTGAATGATACATATGGCTTCACGGGTGAGGATGCATTGGTTGCTCCGCAGGCTAACGCTATGGCGGCCGTTATTCAGCCCCTGATGACGGGTGGCTCTACGCCGTGGATTCTCTACTTTATGGGTGCTGCGTTGGCGTTGGTATTGACCGCTATCGGTGTGCCCGCATTGGCATTCTCGCTGGGTATGTTTATCCCGATGTATCTTAATGCTCCGCTCGTTGTGGGTGGTCTTATTGCGTGGTTTGTATCTTCACGCTCGAAGGATGAGGCTCTGAATAAGGCTCGTTTCGACCGTGGTACGCTGATTGCTTCGGGCTTTATCGCCGGTGGTGCGCTGATGGGCGTTGTGTCGGCGGTGCTGAAGTTCGTGGGCGTTGAGTGGTTTATGGCCGACTGGGCAGCGTCGAAGAGCGCCGAGTGGCTGGGGCTTGTAATGTACATCGTGCTCATCGCTTATATGGCTTGGCATACGATGCGTGCAAAGAAAGAGGAGTAAAACTTTAACAATAGAATATTATGGAACTGAAAGATAGATTTTTGAAATATGTTGCGTTCGACACGCAGTCAAGCGAGGAGAGCGAGTCATTCCCCTCTACGGATAAACAGCTGGTGTTGCTGAACTACCTGGCTGACGAGATGCGAGCATTGGGCTTGCAGGATGTCGTAGTAGATAAGTATGGCTACACGATGGGTACTATCCCCGCATCTGAGGGTTGCGAGACGGCTCCCGTCATTGGCTTTATCGCTCACGTGGATACTTCGCCCGATATGAGAGGTAAGGATGTCAAGCCACACATTATAGACGAGTACGACGGTGGCGATATTATGCTCAACGGCTCGCTTACGATGCGTGTTGCTGATTTCCCCGAACTAAAGGACTTTGTAGGCCATACGCTGATTCACACCGATGGCACTACCCTTCTGGGTGCTGACGATAAGGCTGGCTGTGCCGAGATTATGTCGGCGGCGGAGTATCTTATGGCTCATCCCGAGATTAAGCACGGTAAGATTCGTATCGGCTTCACGCCCGACGAGGAGATTGGTCGCGGAGTGGATTACTTCGATGTGGCAGCCTTTGGTGCCGATTTCGCCTACACGATGGACGGTAGCTCGGAGGGAGAGTTGGAGTACGAAAACTTTAACGCCGCCTCGGCTGTTGTGGAGGTGCAGGGTCGCAACGTACACCCGGGCTATGCCAAGAATAAGATGATTAACGCCATCCAGGTGGCTTGCGAGCTCAATTCGCTGATCCCTGCCGTTGAGCGTCCCGAACATACCGAAGGTTACGAGGGCTTCTACCACTGCGTAGGCTTTAACGGTACGGTTGAGAATGCAAAGATCTCGTACATCATCCGTGACCATTGCAGCGAGAAGTTCGAGCAGAAGAAGGTCTATATGTGGTCGTGCGTTGATCTTCTCAAGAAGAAGTATGGCGACGAGGTTCTGACTCTTACGCTCAAGGATCAGTATTACAACATGCGCAAGATGGTGGAGCCACATCCGCAGGTTATCGCCAAGGCCGAGCAGGCTATGCGTGATGCTGGCGTGGAGCCCAGGATCAAGCCTATTCGTGGCGGCACGGATGGTGCACGTCTGTCGTTTATGGGTCTGCCCTGCCCCAATATCTTTGCGGGCGGTATGAACTTCCACGGCAAGTTCGAGTATTGCTCGCTTGACGTGATGCGCAAGGCCGAGCAGGTGATTGTGAACCTGGCTCAGCTGTGGGCGAAGTAAAACACTGCTTTAACACATAAAACTTATTGAGATGAACGGATTTAAGGAGATTGATCCCGCGCAGATTACCGATAACTTCATCAAGTCGATCGGTGCGGATTGGATGCTTATCACCGCAGGTGACCACGTGTCGCACAATACGATGACAGCCTCGTGGGGCTTTGCCGGTTACGTGTGGAATAAGTATGCCGCTGTGGCTATGATACGCCCGCAGCGATACACCTTTGAGTTTACCGAGCGAGAGTCTATGATGACCCTGTCGTTCCTGCCCGAGCAGTATCGCGATGCGATGATGTATTGTGGTTCACGTACGGGACGTGGCGAGGAGAAGATTCGTGCGGCAGGTTTGTCGGTGTCCTTCACCGATAACGAGGTGCCCGCTATTACGCAGGCTCGTCTGGTGTTGGAGTGCCGCAAGATGTACTCAAGTATGTTACGTGAGGAGAATTTTATCGACAAGGAGCTGGTTGAACGCTGGTATCCCGAGGGCGATTACCATATGATGTATGTTATGGAGATTGTCCGTGCTTATATCAAGGAGTAAGATGAATAAATATGGTTATATAAAGGTCGCAGCGGCAGTGCCATCGGTGCGTGTGGCCGACTGCGACTATAACGCCGAGCATATCATCTCGATGATGCGTCGCTCGGTGGAGCGTGGCGTGAGGGTTGTCGTATTTCCCGAGCTGAGCCTTACGGGTGCTTCGTGTGGTGATCTGGTGCGTCAGCCGATGTTGCTTGCTGCTGCCGAGCGCGCTCTGGAGCGTGTGGCTGAGGCGAGCAAGGAGTTGGGCTTGGTGGCTATCGTGGGTCTGCCCGTGGCTGCCGGTGAGCGTATATTCAACTGCGCCGCCGTTGTTGCCGATGGCCGTGTTGTGGGTATTGTGCCCAAGCAGCATATCCCCAACTTCGGTGAGTGGCACGATGGTCGCTGGTTTGCTTCGGGAGCGGAGCTCGAACAGTGCGTTATGGCAGAGTTTGCTGGCTCGCAGAGTGTGAGCCTGGGTTGCGATCAGTTGTTCGTAGTTGATGGCGTATGCTTTGGTGTGGAGATAGGTACCGATTTACAGGTTGCTACCCCACCTTCGGTGGATATGGCACAGCACGGCGCACGCATTATCTTTAACCTCTCGGCCGAGGCCGAAATGGTGGGTAAGTATGGCTATCTGAGTGGCCTTGTGTGCGAGCAGTCCTCTCGCATGGTGGGTGCCTATGTATATGCCTCGGCAGGTTTCGGAGAATCCACAACGGATCTTGCCTACGCGGGCAATGCGTTCGTAGCCGAGAATGGATATATGTTGGCTTATAGCCAGCGTTTCTCGATGGATGAGCAACTCATCGTTGCGGATGTCGATGTGGAACTAATTTTGGCGGAGCGTCAGCGCCGCAATACCTTCGATATGGGCTACGATGTGCGCCGATACTCTATCGAGAGCATTGACCTGAAATCAAATGCAACCGATGCCGTGGATCGCTACGTTGATCCTATGCCCTTTGTCCCCTCGGACGATGCGTCGCTTAATTACCGTTGCGAGGAGGTCTTTATGATGCAGGTCTTCGGCCTTGCAAAGCGTTTGAAGCACACCTCATGTCGTAGTGCTGTGATTGGTATTTCGGGTGGTCTGGACTCTACGCTGGCTCTGTTGGTGGCTGTGCGCACGTTCGATGTGCTGGGCTACGACCGCTCGGGTATCGTGGGCGTGACAATGCCCGGCTTTGGTACCACGGATCGCACCTATCAAAATGCCGTGACACTTATCAAGGAGTTGGGTGTTACCTTTAAGGAGATCCCTATCGCTGCGGCGTGCCGTCAGCACTTTGCCGATATAGGTCTGCCCGAGGGTGACCGTTCGGTGACCTACGAGAATGCACAGGCGCGCGAGCGTACGCAGATTTTGATGGACGTTGCCAATATGACGGGCGGTATGGTTATCGGTACGGGCGACTTGAGCGAGTTGGCTTTGGGTTGGGCAACGTATAACGGCGACCAGATGTCGATGTATGGCGTCAATGGTTCGGTGCCCAAGACCTTGGTGCGTCATATCGTGACGTGGGCGGCCAACAACGAGAACAACACCCTTGTGGCACGTGCCCTGCACGATGTGGTGGCTACGCCCGTGAGTCCCGAGCTGCTGCCCGCCGACGAGCAGGGTAACATAGCGCAGAAGACCGAGGATTTGGTAGGCCCCTACGAGTTACACGACTTCTTTCTCTATAACTTTGTGCGTTACGGTTTCTCGCCTGCCAAGATACTTTTTATGGCACAGCAGGCGTTTAATGGCAGATACGATGACGCTACTATCAAACATTGGATCAAGACCTTCTTCCGTCGTTTCTTTGCCCAGCAGTTCAAGCGCTCGGCGATGCCCGACGGCGTGAAGGTAGGCAGTGTTTCACTCTCGCCGCGTGGTGATTGGATGATGCCTTCGGATGCATCGTCGGCGGTGTGGATGGCTGAGTGTGAAAAATTATAAAATGTGATAATATGAAGAGACTTTTTATCCTTGCCCTTGTGGCTATGGTTATGGGCGCTGCCGAGGTGCAGGCCCAGAATTGGCTCGATGCCCTGAAGAATGCCGCTACTACGGCCGTGGATAAGGTTACGGGTGGTAAGCTCACGGCCGCAACGATTTATGGCACGTGGCGCTATGCGGAGCCTGGTATCAAACTCTCGTCGAGCGACAATGCCCTCTCGGATATTGCTGCATCGGCGGCAACGACATCTATTCAGCAGAAGATGGCTACCTATTACGAGAAGGTGGGTATCAAGCCGGGTGCCTGCTCATTTGTCTTTAAGGAGGATGGTACCTTTACCTCTACCTTTGGTCAGCGCACCTCGGGCGGAACGTTTACTTTCAATGCCGAGAGCAATCAGCTGGTTCTGAAGTACGAGACGGGCCTTCTGAAGTTGGGTGCAATCAATGCCTTTGCTTATATGTCGGGTGGCGATTTGCAGATCCTCTTCCCGATGGATAACCTGCTCAAGGTGCTGACGTCGCTGGGTTCGGCGAGTGGTACGCTCTCGACTATTACGTCGCTGCTGAAGAGCTACGACAGCATTAAGATTGGTTTTGAGTTTTCAAAATAACCTGCGATGAAACGATTTCTATATACTGCCCTGCTGTGTGCGGCGCTGCTCGGCACACACTCGTCGCAGGCGCAGTCGCTGGACGATCTGATGAAGGGGCTCACTTCGCTCTTCTCGTCGGAACCGGCTGCGAAGGAGCCTGTGGCGGAGGTGCATCCTGCCACTACGGAGTTGCTCGGTCGTCTGCGCTACGATGCGCTGACGATAGATTATAAGGGCGACAGCACGTTGGCTTCGTTGGCTGTGGCGACGCTGGAGAGCCAGCTGCCTCTGATTGCCGAGAAGGCGGGTTTTGTTGCGGGTCGTGATTATATGGAGGTTGCTGATGATGGTACGATGCACATCGTGCGTGATGGCAAGCGTGCTACGGCCTACTGCTCGTCGTATGATGAGCAGACGGGACGCGCCTCGATAATGATGCAGGTGGATGAGCAGACCATTCGTATTGTGGCTACGGTCATCAAGGCCGATGGTGGCTATCGTGTGCTGTTCGACGCTACCGAACTCTTTGCTCTGATGGCCAAGCACTACTCGAAATTTGAGGAGAACACCACCCTGCAGATGGCCAAGGGTGTGATTGACGCCTACCCAGGTATTTGCGTGGGTGCGGTGCTACGAAAGTAGAGCGTCTGTAGTATAGATTATTAATGCCTTCAAAGGTTTTTATGACTTTTGAGGGCATTTGTTTTGCTTTGGAAATAAAAAATAGCCGTTTTTTATTGGATTTTGCACTTTTTTACCATAACTTTGCAATAATCGCGACTGCGTAGTGGTCAGCGTATTACATATTAGGTGTTATTGAAATTATCTTCTTAGATTAAACTTCGCAACTTTAATTCGCAGTGAAGATGATGGCAGTAGCACCACATCGTATTTGATACCTATTGTAGCACCGTTTTTGTGGCGATGCTTAATAATAGTGTCACTGACGGTGTGGGCTATTGTTTTATCTACTGCAAAGGCAATGCGAAGGCCTAATCTAAGGATAAAGCAATAAGTTCCCACACTTATTTTTTTGTGTTTATCCGCCGACTCTTGGGAACTGTGAGGCATTAAAACTTTAAGTAATATGGAAAAACTTAACGAGAAGATGACTTACGAGGCGCCCGAGTTGGAGGTTCTCGAAGTAGCCGTAGAGCAGGGTTTTGCTCAGTCTGGAGGCGAATATCCCGCGTGGGGTGATGAGATTCCTTTGTAGTAATTAACAATCAAAAGACTAAAGAGAATGAAAAAGTTTTTTATGGCAGCCTGTGCATTGGCTGTAATGGGATTTGTTGCGTGCTCAAAGGATGACAATGCAACAGTTAATAATGAGGTAAAGGTAAACTTTACGGTGGCAGATAAGCCGAGTTTTGATGATACACGTGCCACAAAGTCGGCGTGGGCTAATGATGACAAGATTATGGTAGTGTTTAACATTGATGATAGCTACTATTCTACAAAATCTTTGACTTTGACTTATAATAGTGGCACTTGGACTTCAAGCGAGATGTCTGATGTTCTCACTGACGAAATTTTTGATGGTTATAATGACGATTTTAATGGTAATTATAAGGCGTTCCATTATCGTGGTGATGTTGGCTTAGATAACTCTTCTTCGACTATACATTATTTTTCCAATTATGCAGGAGGTGACTTCTTGGTTTGTGACGGCACTTATACTTATAAACAATCGGATAGAACAATGACACTTAGTCCAATCAATATGAAATTTTATCCAAGTGCATTGCAGATTTCGGTAAAAGGTTTAGACCAAACTAAAGAATGGAACTTGACTGTATTGAATAATAATGGCAATGAAGGTTCTGAAGGATATGGTGTTGCATTTAATTATTTCGCAAAAAATAAAGTGTATATAGATTTAACGAGTGGCGTATATGATGTAGTTAATCGTGGAGGAAATAGCACAAGTCCCACAAATTATGTTTCTACAGGTGTTAATAACAGTGACGGTGATGTTTCTTTCTGGGTTTTACAAGAAGATGGTGATGTTATTAATCAGTTGAATTTTGCTTTCTATATTACAGATGGTACTACTAAATATATGTACTGCAAAGAAAGACCTGAGGTAGAAGGTGCATACCTTGTTGGAGGAAAGCATTATCGTCTGCCCGAAATTAAAGCAGAAAATATTGCCACAGGAACTGCTTGGGTTGATGATAAATGGATTCAGTTGCCCTAAGTTACTTATAATAAAACAATCCCGAAACCGGTAAGGCTTCGGGATTGTTTATTTTATGTGTGCGTGATTACTTGATATATACCTCCAGCAGTGTTGCCGTGCCGTGGAGCGTTACCGCATCGGCCTCGGCGGGTATCATCACCAATTCGTAGGGCGTGATATGCTCCGTGGTATCCCCCACCGTCACATCCGCCTCGCCCTCGGCGCAGATGTATAACACAAACGAGTCGAGCGACGCATAGTCAAACTCCTTCTCGCCATCGAGTGCTATGAGGTTGGTTGTGAAGTAGGGACAATCGACCGTCGTGACGGCCTGATTTGTTTTGAGCGTATAGTGCTTATGGCACGCCTCGGCATCGCTCGAGAAGTCGATAGCATCGACAGCCAAAGCAGTATGAAGTTCGCGAGCCTTGCCGTTGGCGTCGGTGCGGTTCCAGTCGTAGATGCGATAGGTAATGTCTGACGTCTGCTGAATCTCAATCACATTAACGCCTCGACCCAGCGCGTGGATAGTGCCCGCAGGGATAAAATATACATCGCCCGCCTTGACCTCCACACGGTTCATAATCTCGGCCAGACGATCCTCATTCACCGCTGCCAGATACTCTTCGCGTGTGATGTTGCGATCCTTGAAGCCGATATATATCGTAGCACCCTCCTCGCACGAGGCTATGTACCACATCTCGGTCTTGCCATATGAGTTGTGACGCTCGGCCGCCAACTCGTCGTCGGGATGCACCTGCACCGACAGTGTGTCGTGACACTCGAGGCTCTTGATCAGCAGGGGGAACGTAAGTCCGTAGCGGTCGTAGTTCTTCTCGCCTACGAGCGAGCCCATATAGACCTCCACAATCTCCTCGATGGTGTTGCGCTTCAAAAAGCCGTTAGCCACCACCGACTCGTCGCCCTCCACAGCCGACAGATCCCAGCACTCGCCATACGACTTCGTGGGGTCAATCTTTGCGCCCTTGCCCTGCTTGACGCGAGAGAGCAGCTCGGTGCCACCCCACAGACGCTCCTTAAGGCGAGGGATAAACTTTATAGGGTACAACATGTTACTCCTCCGCAAAAAGACCTTCTACAAACTCTACAACCTCGTCAGCCGTAACATCCAACGGGAATACCTTCGCGGGCTCCAACGAGTAGGTCTCGTGCTCGCGCTTGAAAGTCTGCTCACCCGCACCCGTGATGTTGAGCATAATGGTGGCGTCCTTCTCCACCTTGCCATCCTGCACAGCCTTGATCAGCGTAGCCGTAGCCACAGCCGCTGCAGGGTGAATATCTACGCCCTCCAGCTCCTCGAACAACTTCGCCGCCTTGCGAGCCTGTGCGTTGGTCGCTACGAGTATCTCACCATTGGTAGCCTTCAACGCATCGTACAGACCGCCCTTGATGCCGTATGGGGGCTTGCGGTTTGAGAGTACCTTTGCGTCGATGATCATCACGTCGCGACGTGCCTTGTCGGCATCGTACGGCAGCATAGCACGTGAGTCGGCACGCCAGGCGTCGTACATCGGCACGAACGGCGCGTTCTGCGACACCATGAGTTTCATCGTCGTGTTGCCATACTTGCCATCCTCGATAAGGCGCATATTTGCCTCCCATGCGGCGATAGCACCCGTGCCGCTACCCACAGCCTGGAAGTAGTAGTCGGGAATACGACCGATGGTCGTTGCGGCCGAGAGCACCGTCGTAGCCATACCGTCACGACGTGCAACATTCTTTGCGCCACCCTCGGCATAGAAACGGGGCGACTTGAGTGCCATATCGCTCAGGTGGATAGCGTCGAAGTAGTCGCCACCCTTCTCGCACGAGATGAGTTTCACGCAGGGGTTGATAGGCTTCTCGAACCACATAGCCGAGAGGTTGTCGGCGGGAACGGACAGCAGCAAGGGGATATTATTCTCCGAGCATACCTTCGCAAAGGCACGTGCCGTGTTACCAGCCGAGGCCACTACGAGGATGCGCTTCTCGTCGGGGTTGATGCGGCCGCAGACGCTGTATGCCTCGGTCTCCTTGAATGAGCCTGTGGTCATCTTGGCGCCGTGGCGGGGCGAGTAGCCATTCAGCGTGATGTAGAGGTTCTCCAGTCCGAGGTGCTTTGCCAGACCCTCGCTGCGATATGTCACGGGCGCTGCCGAGCCTTTCAGCACACGGCTGATGGGCAACCAGTCGCAGAAGGTGTAGAATCCCCACTCCTCGCCTTTGAGTTCCAACTCTTTCTTGTCGTAGATGGCACGCACGAGCGAGGGCTCCGAGCACTCCTTATCCTCGAGTACCCAGCCTGTATCCTCAAATGTGCGCTCTGTGGCCACGCATTGGAGCGTGTATGCCGTAGGTTTGAAATCTTTCATTTATATTTGGTTTTTGTTATATTCTTGACGTGCAAAATTAATAAAATTCGGCCAAAGATAAGGATATTGCACTATAAATTTGTACATTTGCGTAACGCGAAAACAAATTAATCAAATATTATTGCTATGAAACGACTATTATCTACACTTTCGCTCTGCTTGGCAGCGGTTGTCGCCGTGGCGCAGAATGACAAGAAGACCGATTGGGCGCAGTTCTATCGCTATGCCGAGGCTAATAAGACGGTCACCACCCGCCCCGATGCGGTATTTATGGGTAACTCAATCACCGACGGCTGGGCGTCGCAGGATCCCGAGTTCTTCAAGCAGAATAACTTCGTGGGTCGAGGTATCAGCGGTCAGACCTCGTCGGAGATGCTTGTTCGCTTCCGCCGTGATGTTATTGATCTGAATCCCCGTTGTGTTGTGATCCTGTCGGGTACGAACGATGTGGCGCAGAACAATGGCTATATAGCACCCGAGAATACGGTGGGTAACATCATCTCGATGTGCGAGTTGGCGCGCGCTAACGGTATTGAGGTAGTGCTTTGCTCTGTTACGCCTACGTCTGTGTTTGGCTGGCGCAAGGAGATCTCGCCCGCACAGCCTATCCGTGATTTGAACAAGATGCTGGAGGCATACGCCAAGGAGGCCGGTATTCACTTCCTGAACTACTACCCTGCCCTGACGGACGATAAGGGTGGTCTTCCCGCGAAGTGGAGCCGTGATACCTGCCACCCCAACCTGGAGTGCTATCGCACCGTTATGGAGCCTATGGTTTGCGAGGCTATCGACAAGGTGCTCAAGACCCCGAAGAAGAAGTTGCATAAGCCTATGCCCGTCAAGTAGCAGGCGCACGCAAAATAAAAATCCCGAGGCCACAAAGGCTTCGGGATTGTTTTATTATAAGTAACTTAGGGCAACTGAATCCATTTATCATCAACCCAAGCAGTTCCTGTGGCAATATTTTCTGCTTTAATTTCAGGCAGACGATAATGCTTTCCTCCAACAAGGTATGCACCTTCTACCTCAGGTCTTTCTTTGC